>JAAYHC010000074.1 GCA_012735535.1 Bacillota bacterium | reverse complement strand
CTGCGGCCATAGCCCTGGTTCCCTTGACCCGTTGCTTGATGGCCAAGATTTCTTCTTCTCCCAAAGCGCGTTCGAAACTACGTAGACCGGCTAACTTAAAACCATGCTTGTCGGCTAACCGGTCGATCTCCATAATTGTCTCTACCGATAAGTCGCGACCGAGACTGAAGGACTCATACCGCTGCTCCAAGGCTAGAATCATCGTCTCGGCCATGCAGGCATACGCTGTGCCTGGCGGGAAACCAAAGTTTAGACCGAAATTCACCGGCCCAGGCACCTGGACCACGCCTCCTTCAAAAACCAGCACATCTTTCCGCGCCTCCGCTACTAAGCGGGATACATCGCGCGGCCTGGCAACATCACAGATGATCGCTCCTGATTTGAGGTAGTGCGGCTTAATCACCGTATCAACCGCGCTGGTGACCGTAATCACCACGTCCGCTTGGCTCAAAGCTGAGCTGATATCGGTGCTGACCCGCACCTTTACCGCTTCGTCTCGGCCGATCTCTTGCGCCAGTTGTGCTAGGCTCTCGCTGTTGCGGCCGACCAAAGTCAGTTCCTTAACCTGTTTGGCCATGATCCGGGCACAGGCTTTGCCGATCGAACCGGTCGCCCCGATCACGGCGAGGTTGGCCTCCGCCAACTCTACCTCCATCAGCCGGCAGGCATGTCTAATACCCCTTAACGCCGTGGCAACCGTAAAACTATTACCGGTCGTAACCGGAATCCGCACATTCTTGGCGATGGTGACCCCGGCATCAGCGACCACCGAAGTCAAGGCGCCCAAACCGACAATTCCCGCGCCAAGGCGTTCGGCTATCTTGGCAGCGCCGATGATCTTGCGGAGAACATACTCCTCAGGCAGATCGAACATCAATCTGCTGGTAATCGGACAGGCGATAAACCAACCCGCCGCCTCCGCCCCGGTAGCCGACTTGACCCCGCTAATCCGCGAAACGGTAAATGATGGCAAGTGGCGAAAACAATTTTCCAGGAACGACTCGGGCAACTTGCTGGCCCGCGGAAACTTCCGAAAAATGTCCGTAGCATCTAACGGGTGAATGATAAAAGCAAACTTTTCCAACGACGGGAGCATCTCCTTTCTAACTACACAAACTGCTCTAGACGTGGTTTGAAGCCGATTTTATCCAGTAGCTCTTGGTAGTCGGCCGGGGTTAACTCTGCGTAGGGTTTACCCGCCAAAGCGACCAACAAGCCTTCCATCACGTTGGTACCGAACGAGCGACCTGATAACTCCGGTGTAGTCGTAATCAGCCTGGACACGCCGCGCTTTCTCAAGTCCTCAACATCCTTGGGCGTGACCGTATTCGTCAAAATAGTTTTTCCACCCAGGTCGTCAGGCATATACCGTTTTATAAACAGATAATCACCGGCGATAATGTCGGCCCACTCATACCACTTGACAAATTTCGGTTTATGTTCCTTAACCTGTTTTTCCCCGGTCGGATAGAGCAGCTCAAAAGGTAATTGTACGATTAGAGGTGCAAGGACGGCCGCTACCCGATGCAAGGTTTTGAGGGTTCTAATCGGAATACCCAGGCCTAAAGCAAACATCAGATCACCGAGTACCAGATCGGCCCCTAAGTCGGTTAAGGCTTCCGCCATCCCAAAACGATCCAGGCCACAAGTTAAAAGGACTTTTTGCCGGCGAAAGTCAACAAGGCCATCTTCCTGCAGTTGATAGACGACCCGACGTTCCAAAGTGTTCTTGAGGCCGGTACCATCGACAATCGGCGTACTGGTTGCGGCCCGGAAAATCCGTTTGCCATCGCGCAAAGTGTAGCGCTTGGACCCGGCCCAGATATGCAGATCGATACCGCCCATGCCGAGGGCATCCACCTTACCGTCCAATTCTTTGATCAGTAAGATGGCCTTCTCCATGTCCCCATCAGTGCCGATTCGTTCAATGCGGACCTGTTCTCCGAGGACATTGATCTCCACAGCGTGGTTGCGCTCCGATGATCCGATACTGACTGAGACGACGCGTTTCATGCTTTATCTCCCTTCCCTGCCAACTTCCTTATTCCGCACCGTTTCTACCAACTGGCGCACATATTCCGGATTGAGGTAGACATCCTCGGTAATGGGGGACTCGCCGATGGAAACCGTGACGGCTTTATCGCCCAATACCGATTCGATCACGCTGTTGCGCATATCCGAGCCGAAGAAAATGACCACATCATAGTCCCGCAAATCCGCCAAGATCCGCATTAACTCATTGAATACTTCAGCGCCGTCCTTATCGGCAAAGAAGCGCCACCGTTCGGCCTCGGTCAACAGCAGAACATACTCAACCCCCAACTCGGTTAGCATTTGGCGAAGCTCTTTGGTGTTCTGGATCGGGAATCCGGCCACCGCCACCCGATTGCCGCGTTTGACCTCGCCAAGCGTCTCCAACCGAGAGATGAAACTACGGTCAATTCCGCACATTTTGGCAACTTCCAATTGTGAGTAGCCCTGCACGCGGAGCTCCAAAATCTTATCGAGCGCAAGCATGATCTTATTACGGCTTAAGAGTTTGCTCCCGATACGAACAAAGTTCAAGTCCTCACCCCAGTCATGTGCACAAAACTGTGCACTTTCTTTTCCATATTATACTGAAAATGCCTGTTTTATTCAATAAAAAAAGCCTGCACATAAGTGCAGGCAGAGTCGGCTTTTCCCTGATCAGTTCGCTAGCTTGGCTTGATATTCTTTTAGAGCGGCGACGACCTCGTCGGCAGATTTAAGGGTCTGGATGTAGGTTTTCACTTCACTCGCGCCTCTGAGCCCCTTTAAATACCAGGCAATATGTTTACGCATCGCCGGAACAGCAATCTCTTCGCCCTCGTAAGCTACGGCCCGCTGAAGGTGATTGATAGCCATCTCCAGGCGCTCTTGGGCCGAAGGCGGCTGCGGGGCCTCGCCCTCGGCAATCAGCTTTCGCGCCCGACTGATCAGCCAGGGATTACCCAAAGCTCCCCGCCCAATCATGATTCCGGCGCAGCCGCTGGTGGCCAAGCGCTCCGCGGCGGTCTCCACATCCATGATGTCGCCGTTGCCGATCACCGGCACATCGACGGCTTCGGCCACCGCCCGAACAATCTCCCAATCAGCGGTGCCGGTGTAGAACTGAGAGCGGGTCCGACCGTGCACCGCCACTGCCTGGGCCCCCGCCTTAACCATCAATTTGGCAAACTCCGGCGCATTGATACTACTCTCATCCCAGCCGGCCCTGATTTTCACCGTGACCGGCACCTGGACGCTACTAGCCACCGCCTCAACGATCTCGGCGGCCAGCTGCGGCCGTTTCATTAAGGCAGCCCCATCTCCGTTGGAAACAATCTTCGGGGTTGGGCAACCCATGTTAATATCGATGAAAGTCGGTGCACAGCGGGCCTCGACCACCTTGGCCGCTTCGGCCATCACCTCGGGCTTGGAACCGAAAAGTTGTACCGCCAAAGGCCGATGGGGTTCGAAATCAATCATTTTGAAGGTGCGAGGATTCGCGTAGAGCAGCGCCATAGCGCTAATCATCTCGGTATAGGCCAGACCCGGCGCCAGCTCATAGACGATTTCCCGGAAGACCCGATCGGTCACTCCGGCCATCGGAGCCAAAATCACCGGGTTATTAATTTCGATCCCGCCAATGCGTAAGTTGGCTACAATGCCGCATCACACTCCAAAAAAAGAAGGAGCTAACTTAGCCTTCGCCAGTTAACCCCCTACTACTCACAAATATCAACTTACTGAAGGTTGTATTTTTTCTTAAACTTCTCAACGCGGCCACCCGCCGTATCGACAACCTTCACTTTACCGCCGGTATAAAGAGGGTGACACTGAGAGCAGATCTCTACTTTGAGATCCTCTTTGGTTGAAGCGGTCTCAAAGCTCGCACCGCAAGCGCAGGTAATGGTAACCTTATGCATTTTCGGATGAATGCCTTCTTTCACAACTTTCACCTCACTTACGGCGATTAGTATAGCATATTTGGCCGCTGCATGACAACTTAAATTACTTCAGATACTGCAACGGGTCGCGAGAAGCATTTTTGTAGCGAATCTCGAAGTGCAAATGCGGCCCGGTCGAGCGTCCGGTATTACCGGATAAGGCAATGATCTGGCCTTGGGTCACTCGCTGCCCTGCTTTAACCAACAACTTGGAGTTATGCGCATACCTGGTCTCGTAACCGTTGCCATGGTCAATCACAACTAGATAACCATAACTCGACGAATATCCGGCGGTCGTAACCTTCCCAGCAGCTGCAGCCGCGACCCGCGTACCGGTTGGTACTGCGATATCAATCCCGTGGTGCATACTGCCCCAACGCTGACCGTAGCGGGAACTAATCCTACCCTTGACGGGCCAAATAAACTGCGGCCCTTGTTGAGCACGGTAATAATTGAGATCCTTCTCCGGGACCCCACGGGGAATAAAGATCTCTTGTCCGACAATTAAACGTCCGGGCTCTTCGATCCCGTTGGCCGCAATAATGTCATCAATCGAAACTTTATATTTCCGGGCAATCTCCCAGAGGTTCTCGCCCGACTTAATGGTGTGCAAAACCCCAATTTCACTGAGGATCCGTAGTTCCTGACCAATCCGGATGGTATTGATATCATCCAGATTATTCGCCCCCAGGATAGTATTGACATCGATCCCGTATTCCTTAGCGATAGTCGAGAGATTTTCACCTTTAGCTACGCGGTGAACGGTAATAGTCGGTTTAGTCGGTTTGGGCCGCTCAGGCTCTGGTTCCGGGACCGGCCCACCCCTGAGTATTTCCTCGGCTGCCCGCAGCTGCTCGCCGAAAAGATCAACCCGATTATTCACTTTAAAAAGATCTACACCAGAAACCGTAGCCGACAGAGGAGAATCGGTCAGAGCCACAAGTTCTCCCCGCATCGCTAAACTAATCGGGTTTTCTTCAGGAACAACCTGGTCAATGGGGCCCGTCCCCGAATACCCCAGTAAACCGGTAGCCCCGGCCAGGGAAATGGCGAGTATTACTAATGGATGTCCAAAATAGCGCGAGATAAAGGCCATGGTTTCCTCCGCTATGATCACTCATCGGAATGGAAATCAAATTCCAACGATTTAGTTTTCAAGGCTAGTAAGAAAAAATCCTGCAAATAATGACTAAATACCCGCTATTCCCAGTTTTTTTCATTTGCAGCCCGCAAATTATCGGCAAAAGATGATTTAACAATCATGTTGATCAAGTCCTTATTGGTCCGGGAATGCTTGAGACGATCCAAAAGCAATTCGGTCGTTTCGGCGACCCCCAACGAAGCCAGAGCTTTCCGCAAGACGTATACCATCTCCATCTCGTCCGGATCAAGCAGAAGCTCTTCTTTGCGCGTGCCGCTCTTATAAATATCGATCGCCGGGAAGATCCGCCGTTCGGAGAGTTTACGGTCTAAATGGATCTCCATATTGCCGGTACCCTTAAATTCCTCGTAAATCACGTCATCCATCCGGCTACCCGTCTCAACCAGCGCGGTGGCGATAATAGTCAGACTGCCGCCACCTTCGAAGTTACGCGCGGCACCAAAGAATCTTTTTGGGCGGTGCAAAGCGGCCGGATCAACACCGCCGGAGAGGGTGCGACCACTCGGCGGGACTACCAAGTTGTGTGCCCGGGCCAGGCGGGTGATGCTATCCAGGAGAATAACCACATCGCGCCCCATTTCGACTAGGCGCTTCGCGCGCTCCAAGACAAAATCGGCCACTTTAACATGGTTCTCGGGTAAATTATCAAAAGTTGAGCTGATGACTTCACCCTTCACCGAACGCTGCATATCGGTGACTTCCTCAGGACGCTCGTCAATCAAAAGCACAAACAAGAGCACTTCCGGGTGGTTGATCGTGATAGCGTTGGCAATTTTCTTGAGCAAGGTCGTTTTACCGGCTTTCGGCGGCGAGACGATCAGACCGCGCTGGCCTTTACCGATCGGCGCGATAAAGTCGATTAACCGCATCGCAATATCGCGCTGCCCGGTTTCTAAACGAAGCCGTTCATCAGGATAGATCGGCGTCATATCATCGAAATGCTTGCGGTTGGCGAGAACCTCCAGGTCGGCGTCATTGACCTGTTGAACTCTTAATAACGCAGCGTAACGTTCGGTATCTTTCGGAGTCCTGATTAAACCGGTGACTTTATCGCCGTCACGCAAAGAGAAGCGTCTAATTTGCGATGGGGATACATATATGTCGTTCGGACCAGGGAGGTAACCTGAACACCGGAGGAAACCGTACCCGTCAGGTAGGATTTCGAGGATTCCCGAACCAGTTGGGGTCTCGTTGTCATCAGCCTTACCGGATCTGGCTTTCTCTCGAGCCTGAGAGTCCTCGGCCATCTCCTCGAATTGGGAGATCGACGGCTCAGCATAAGCCATCTCGGCCGGCGCTTCTGCCTCCGGCGCGGGCTCGACCTCAGGAATCCGCTCCTCGGCATCATCCTGAGCCTGCTGTAGCTCGGCCTGTTTGGCCTTGGCCATTTCAATAAGTTTTTCCATTACCAGATCAACTAGCTCCGACTTGCGCAGTCGCTGATAATTTTTGAGTCCAATCCGCTGAGCTATCAGGCGCAGTTCAGCTACTGTCCGCTTTTCTAGGTCAGACTTATTCAATTATTTCACCTCTATTATCGGAATCAACCGCATCTAATTGTTATCTGACAGCCTTATTGGCTGAACCGAAAAGATCGATTTTGGCCTCAACCAGCTCGGCCATGGCATCAATTGCCGGGCTTAAGAACTTGCGGGGATCGTACGTATCGTGATGATCCAAAAAGTTTTTCACCGCTCGGTAGAAGGCTATCCGTAGCTCCGTATCAATATTGATCTTACTGATTCCGCAGGCGATAGCTTGGCGAATACTTGCGTCCGGTACACCGGAAGCACCGTGTAAAACCAGCGGAATCGACACTAACTCGGCGATCTGTTGTAAGCGCAGGAAATCTAAGTGTGGCTCACCGCGATAAAGTCCATGCGCTGTCCCGACGGCTACCGCCAAAGCATCAACCCCGGTTTCCTCGACAAAAGCTCGCGCCTCAGCCGGGTCGGTGAAAGCCGCTTCTCGCTCACCAACGGAAATCTCATCTTCTTGCCCGGCTAAACGGCCCAGCTCGGCCTCGACCGAGACTCCATGCGCGTGGGCCATGGCCACGACTTCTTTTGTCAGGCGGATGTTTTCTGTGAAAGAGTGGTGCGAGGCATCAATCATGACCGATGAATACCCGGCCTTAATACACGCCTCGATCGTGGCAAGGTCGGTCCCATGATCCAAGTGCAAGACCACCGGAACTCCGGCTTGCTCACCGGCGACCCGGGCCATCGCTACAATGTATTCGAGTCCGGCATATTTTATGGCAGTCTGGCTAGTTTGAATAATGACCGGAGCAGATCTGCGCTGAGCTGCTAAGATAATAGCCCGGAGCGTTTCCAGATTGCTAAAATTGAAAGCTCCAATAGCATAACGCCCCCTCTTGGCCTCTTGCAGCAACTCCCGCAATGATACAAGCATAATATATTCATCCTTTGAAGAGATCCCAACTATTTTTGGGTTTTAAAAATATTGCGATTAAACTGTGAGATCGTTTTGGCGACCAGCTCAATCTGGTTTAATTCCAAGACAAGAGCCAGATCTTGCTCAGTGCGGCCATAAATAGTTAGGCCACCATCGCACTCCGGGCAATGTAATTCAACTCGGTCAGGGAAAATATCAATATCAATGTCCACACTACCGCACTGGCAAAATAGCCTTCCATGATTGGCCAGACCTTGCAAGGACTCGAGAATCCCGATCATAACCTCGCGGTTTTCAAAGTAGTCGGCATGATCATAGGATACGAGCAGATCCTCCAACGGCGTCTGTTCTTTGCGGATGATCTCTTGAATCGCCGGTCTACCGCCGAGCGAACCAAGCTCGATCTCGGTATCCGGACAAGCAAAGGTAACATACCCATCAGTGGCAAACTCTTTGGCCGTTAGATCATACATATGTAAATGCTCGCAGACCACACAGAATAGTTGAGCGGCATATCGTGAATAGTTACGGGTACTCAGCTGAAATAAGGAAAAACCACAAGTGCACTGCAACTTGAGTGTCCGTGCTCCAGAAAGTGAGAACAGCGAGAAAACCTGGTGGTTTAACTTACCACATGCCGGGCAGCGCATCGCTAATGCCCGTTCGGTTTCGATTATCATCGGTGTGAAGGACTCCCCATTAATTAACAAGTCTGGTAATGTTATTCGCTAGGATGCCCTATTTTCCTGCCGCTTAACCAAGGGCCGGCAGTGTTTTACCGCCCCGGTGCTGTCCAAACTGACTAAATATACTGTTCCAAGCTCCGGCTCGAGCCCGGCGGCCGGGTTTTGCACCCAAAAACCTGGGCCGGCGGAATTAAGGGGCCTGAGCAAGATGCGATTGTCTGCAACTGCGCCAATCTCGGCCTCGACACAGTAATAAAAGCCTTCGACTCTAACAGCCAGATCTGCTGCGCACTCCACCGATGCCTCTACATAGTGACCATCCATAACCGGGCTGAGCGCAAAAACCCCAACCGCCAAACCGTTCAAAGTTATTTGACAATCTGCACTCAGACGCAGCTGTCGCACTTCACCGGAGGAGAGCTTAAGTACTAACTCGCTGTCTCCGACGGCGATAACCTCCCCGGTTAGATTGCCGCCCGCAGGCAACCGGGGAGGCTGGGTTCCCCAATCAAAAGCCGCTGAGCTGAGCGGTGCCAACAAGATAATACCGGTTAAGCACAAAACTACCAAACAGAGCCTTCCGTACATCCCCATACCCACTTTCTGTGTTTCTTATACACAGTCTCGACAGGGTTTTGCGGGGATATACCTGACTATTTACATTTGATGATTTTTCGCCGCCCGAATAAACTCTCTGAACAGCGGATGCGGCCGATTCGGCCGGGACTTAAACTCCGGATGGAACTGACAGCCAACAAACCACGGATGGTCGGGATATTCGATAATTTCGACCAAACGACTATCGGGTGAGGTGCCGGAGAGGACTAAGCCCCGCGCGGTCAGTTCATTGCGGAAAGCATTGTTGAACTCATAGCGGTGCCGGTGTCGCTCATAAATAATCTCTTCATTGTAAGCGGCAAAGGCTTTCGAATCCGGCAATAAGACCGCCGGGTGCAGACCTAAGCGCATCGTACCGCCTTTTTTGTCGACCTCTTTTTGCTCCGGCATTAAGTCAATAACCGGATACTTGGTCTCAGCATCAAATTCCGCACTATGTGCATGCGGCAGGCCGGCGACATTCCGGGCGAATTCGACGACCGCGCACTGCATCCCGAGGCAAATCCCAAAGAACGGGACATTTTGCTCCCGGGCCCACTTAATCGCGTTGATCTTGCCCTCAATCCCGCGGTAGCCAAAGCCCCCGGGGATCAAAACGCCATGGACTCCGGACAGGATTTTATCGATTTCTTGCTCGCTAATCCCGTCGAGCGAATCCGAATGAATCCATCTGATGTTGACCTTGACCCGGTTGGCAATGCCCGCATGTTTCAGCGCCTCGACCACGCTGAGGTAGGCGTCATGCAGCTCGACATATTTGCCGACTAAGGCGATCTCAACCTCATCTTCGCAGCTCTTCATCTGCTCAACCATGGCTTCCCACTCGGAGAGGTCCAAGGTCCGCTCGGGCAAGCCTAAGCGCTCGAGGATTTGCTTGTCAACGCCCTCTTTGGCAAAATGCAGCGGAACTTCGTAAATATGTGCACAGTCGGAGTTAGAGATAACCGCCTCCGGTTTGGTATCGCAAAAGAGGGCGATCTTTTCGCGCAGCTCTTTGCTGATCGGCTTTTCAGATCGACAAACAATCAGATCGGGCTGGATACCGATGCTGCGCAACTCTTTCACACTGTGTTGGGTTGGCTTCGTCTTCAGCTCGCCGGCCGCTTTAACGAAAGGCACCAAGGTGACATGTATATACATCACCGAATCGCGGCCGACATCGTGGCGGAATTGGCGAATTGCCTCTAAAAACGGCAAACTCTCGATGTCGCCAACGGTGCCGCCGATTTCCACAATGACCACATCAGCATCTGTTTCGGAAGCAACCCTGCTAATCCGGTCTTTAATTTCATTGGTTACATGCGGGATCACCTGCACCGTGCCGCCTAAGAAATCGCCGCGCCTTTCTTTGGTCAGAATCGTCCAATAGATCTTGCCGGTAGTCACATTATTCAGCTTGGTCAAGTTAATGTCGATGAACCGCTCATAGTGCCCCAGATCCAAGTCGGTTTCCGCACCATCATCGGTCACAAAAACCTCACCATGCTGATACGGGCTCATTGTCCCCGGATCAACATTGATATACGGATCAAACTTGAGCACCGTCACGGAATAACCGCGGCTTTTCAAAAGCCTCCCAATGGAAGCGGCAGTTATTCCTTTTCCTAGCGATGAGACCACCCCACCGGTCACAAAGATGAATTTAGCCATAAAAACTCTCCTCACACTTGTGATAGATAATCTAAAACCACTACTCTCGTTGCGTCCGAATCCAACTCAGCCGAACTGAGGCTGATTTCAGCTGTTCCGTGATATGAAACCGCGGTGAAATGCCGAGTAAACGAACTGACCTCAGCCAACTTGAACTTCAGCGCATCGGTTTGGAAATGCATCGGGATCACCAACCGCGGCCTGACCTCGTGCACCAGCTGGGCTGCCTGGGCACCGTCAATGGTGTAGGTGCCCCCCACCGGAACCAACAGAAGATCCAGACCGGACAACCGTGCAACCAGTTCCGGTGTTGGCAGATGGCCTAAGTCGCCGAGGTGAGCTACGCTAAGCTGGGGATGATCGAAGCGAAAGATGGTGTTTGGTCCGCGTTTTTGCCCCTGGACCTCATCATGATAGGATGGTATGGCGGTGATCTCCAAACCGGCGGCTTGTGCGACCGGGGGAGTGCTGATGTCAAGCCCCTTGAGTATCACCGGCTCTCCGGACAAGCCGGCGGTATGATTGTGATCATAATGCTCATGACTGACCGTCACAATATCAACCGGCTCTAGCGGCAGCGGGTAGCCAACCGTTTCGTCAAAAGGATCAGTCAAGACCGAAACTCCAGGCCACTCCAGACGAAAGCAGGCATGTCCGTACCAGGTGATCCGTACCATCTCCAATCACCTCCCTACATCCGCTCAGGTGCGCTAATACCTAACATCTCCAAAACCACGCGCAAAACAACCCCAGTTACCTCCACCAAGACCAGCCTGGCGGCGGTAAGTTGCGGGTCATCGGTGAGCACCCGGACCGCATTATAAAATGAATGGAACAAGCCTGCCAACTCATGAGCATACCGAGCAATGCGGTGCGGCTCAAGATTGGCCGCAGCAATCCGAACCTCTTCAGGCCAAAAAGCTAGTTTTTTCAACAACGCCCGCTCACTCGGGGTCTCCAAGAGCTGCACATTGACCCCAGCCGCCTGGGGGTGGCTGCCGGCCGGAATTATGCCGAGCTCCGCAGCCTGCCGCAGAATAGAAGCGATCCGCGCATGGGCGTACTGGATGTAGAAGACCGGGTTCTCATCGGTTTGCGCTGCCGCCAGATTCAGATCGAAATCCAGATGACTGTCGGCTGAACGCATGATAAAGAAATAGCGGGCCGCATCTTTGCCGACCTCTTCGATTACTTCCGCCAGGGTCACCAGTTTGCCGGTGCGTTTGGACATCATCACCGGCTGGCCGTCGCGGATCAGGTTGACCAGCTGGACGATGAGCACCTCGAGGTCGTCGGGATTACGTCCCAAAGCAGCAACACCGGCTTTCATCCGCGGAATATACCCGTGATGATCGGCGCCCCAGATGTTGATGACTTTGTCGAAACCGCGGTCAAATTTGTTTTTGTGATAAGCCAAATCGGCAGCGAGGTAAGTAGGAACCCCGTTTTCTCTGATAACCACACGATCCTTGTCATCGCCGTAGGCGGTCGATTTGAGCCACAAGGCCCCATCGGCTTCATAGATATTGCCATTGGCCTGGAGTTGCTTGATAGTTTCGGCGATCGCGCCGCTCTCATGTAACGAGGATTCGCTGAACCAGTGGTCAAAAGTCACTCCGAATTCGGCCAGGTCGTTCTTAATATCATTGAGCTTACGCTCCAGGGCCATCTTGATAAATAGTTCTTGCCGCTCTTGGTCGGAAAGGCTCAGGTAGTAATCGCCATGCTCGGCGGCGACCTCAGCCATCAGCTCGCGCAGATCCTCGCCATGATAACCATCCTCGGGAACCGGCACATCTTGACCCAATGCCTGGCGATACCGGGCATCCAACGAAAGCCCGAAGTTTTTAATCTGATTGCCGGCATCATTGATATAATACTCTTTCTGCACATCATAACCGGCAGCCGCTAAAAGATTAGCCAAGACGCTGCCGACAACGGCGCCCCGGCCATGACCGATGTGCAACGGACCGGTCGGGTTGGCGCTGACAAATTCGACTTGGAGCTTCTGCCCTTTGCCGAGATCAACCCGGCCATAGTTGGCGCCGCACCGCTCAATATCAACTACCACCCGCGTTAACCACCGTGGGTCAAGATGGAAATTAATAAACCCCGGACCGGCAATCTCCACTTTGGCGATATATGTCCCCTCCGTCTCGAGGTACTTCACAATTATCTCGGCGATCTGCCGGGGGGCCATCCGCGCCACTTTGGCGGAAGTCAGGGCAATGTTGGTCGACCAATCGCCGAATGCCTCTTCACGCGGGACCTCGAGAGGGATCTGGGCATCAGGAAGCATAGCCTCAGGCAGCTCGCCGGCTTTGACGGCCTTATCAATAGCCGCACGAACACCCAGGCGAATCTGGTTTTTTACCTCATCCAAGATATACATCAGGCTTACTCCTTTTTTCCAAACCTTTGCTGGTACTGGGCCAATAATGCATCGGCCGATTCCTTCTTGTAACGTAAATACTCTTCACAGGAATAAGAACCGCTACCCTCACCGAAACGCTGCCGACACTTGGCCTGGTTGGCCGCTAAGTACTGCGCCAAGTCCAGGTTATATGTATAGGCGAGCTTAACCAAAAAGGTCACGACATCAGCCAATTCTTCGCCTAGGTTTTCCCGGATCCGCTCCCGTTCACCGGGCGAAACCGTCCGATAGCCTTCCAAAGCCAAGACGCAGCGGCTCAACTCGCCTAATTCCTCAAGCACATGCGCTAACGTATCCGTCCCCGGGCATAAATCCCAACCCCGGGCCTGGTCAAACTGCCGTACCCACTCCTGGTAATCGCGAATATCCACCGGTCTGCCTCCTTACCGGGTTAACCTATCTATGCTTCTACACTAACAAACATCTTCCTCTCATTTTCTCCAGCGGCTGCGGGCTTAAAACAAAATGCCCTCAGGCTTGCTCGAGGGCATCGGTTTATCCGGTTATTAGCGCCTTTAAAACCAGCCGTTATAGGTTATTCCGAGTAATCCGGACTCCAAGCCGACATATGAGGCATGCAAGACGAAGTTGGGACTAATCCGCAGCTGCAAGCCGACGTTCAAATCATCTCCATTGAGTTCCGCCACCAACGAAGTTTGCAGCGCCAAGCTATTTTGCCCCGGTTGGCTGATGGTAACGGTGTTAAATACCTTGCTGATTCCGGCAAAGAGCGGATCACCCGGGGTCTGGATCCCGATGTGACCCCGCACCCCGAACTCGGGGAGATTTTTGCTGGCCACCGCATACAAACGGCGCCCGAAAGAATCGCTCAGGTCCATACCGCCCACGGCAATACCGGGATAGTCCCTGGTCTCCGGAACCAACTGATATTTAGCGTTAAGATAGCCAAGCGAACGTCCGCGATTCCAAACGCCAATACCAAGCTCCAAGTTCGGTAGTGGTGCTCCATTAATTACAGTGGATAACTCATCCTGATAGTAGAAAACACCCAGGTTAAACTGGCCGGATTGGACCACATCCGCTGTTGGGATGGTAATCAGGCCGGTTGGGCCGTGAAAGCTCGGTGTAGCCCAGACAACGGGCACCGAGACCAACAATCCGATGACCAGAAAGAACACCGTCAATCTTGCTTTGTTAATCACAATTTCCATCCTCCCGACAAATCTGGCATCCATGAAAGAGTTTTCCACCCATGAGGAAAATCCCTTTCATTAATCCTAGCAAATTACGGCAGCTTTAGAAGAGCAGTAACTCGCGCAAGATTTTGGCCGCCAGAAAAGGAGTACGTCGACTTAGGTCATACTCGGGAGCCACCTCAACAATGTCAGCCCCCACCAGATTAACCTCTTTGAGCAGCAGGATTGATTCGAGCAGCTCGGTACTCGTAATCCCACCCGGCTCCGGAGTTCCCGTCCCCGGCGCAAAAGCGGGATCAACCACGTCAATGTCCAGCGTCAGATATACCGGAGCGCCCTGTATTTCCGGCAGAACGTGCTTAAGCGGCGCGAAGACCTCAAATGGAAAGAGTTTGGTCCGCTCACGGGCAAAAGCCCACTCCGCACGCTCACCGGATCTGATGCCGAACTGGTAGACCCGGATCTTGGAGTCGCGGTCAAAAAGGCGCCGAATCACACTGGCATGGGAAAATGCCTGCCCGAAATAGTCAGTCCGCAAGTCCAGGTGAGCATCAAAATGTAGCAGCACCAGATCGGGATGGACAGCTAATACAGCCTCAATCGCCGGCCAAGAAACCAGGTGTTCGCCGCCGAGCATGAGCGGTATCTTCCCATCGCGGACGATCAAAGCGGTGCACTCCTTGATCAACTCCAGCGAACGGTTCACGTTGCCGAAGGGCAACAGCAAATTGCCGGCATCAAAAAAAGGCACCGCTGCCAACTCTTTGTCCTGGTACGGACTATACTCTTCCAGTCCTTCGGAAACATCTCTGACCGAGCCGGGGCCAAAGCGGGAACCGGGCCTGAAACTAACCGTCCAGTCCATAGGGGCTCCAAAGATAACCTTTTTGGCCTGCGCATAATCATCAGAGGCCCCCAAAAAGGGAGCCCCCACACTCATATGTTCCTGGAAAAACGACTCAAAAGCGCTGTTCACAGTTAATCCTCCAACAAATCTTGGACAAACCGCGGCAAAGCGAAGGCTGCCTGGTGAACTTGTGGTGTATAATATTTCGTTTCGAAAGAAACACTCTCCGGAGCCGCAGCCGGATCCGGCCCCTTCGAACCGCAGGTAAAGCTCCACAATCCGGATGGATAGGTCGGAACATTACCCAAATAGATCTTGGTCACGGGAAAGACGGACCCCATGTTCCGGAATGTTCTAGCCACCAAATCTTTGTTGGACCAAGGGGATTCGGTCTGGGCGACCATCAAGCCGTTTTCGCGCAGCGCTTTATAGCAATCTCGGTAAAAGGGGACCTCAAAAAGCTGTACGCCCGGTCCGACCGGATCCGAAGAGTCAATGATAATCACGTCATATTCGTTTTCGGCTTCACGGATGTGAACCAGACCATCTTTAACTAGGGTCGTCACCCGCGGGTCGTCCAATGCACAACTAATAGTCGGCAACCATTTCTTACTGGCCTCAATCACAGCCCCGTCAATCTCCACATGGACAATTTCCTTGACCGATGGATGCTTGAGCACCTCCCGGACCGTCCCACCATCCCCGCCACCGATAACGCAAACCCGCTCCGGATGGGGATGGGCAAAGAGAGGCACGTGACTAATCAGCTCATGGTAGACAAACTCATCCTGCTCGGTCGTCTGAATAGCGCCGTCCAACACCAACATGTGACCGTACTCATACGTGTCGACCACAAACAACTCTTGAAATTCGGTCTGCTCATGGTGCAGGATCTTTTTGATCCTCAGCGACAGACGCATATTCTTCGTTTGGTTTTCAGTTACCCAAGTTTCCAATGCTCCACCTCCACCAATAGTCTGTGATTAATACCAGAGGGCCACCGCCGCAAAGGCACAGGCACACTTGTCCACAACAATCTCAGAACCCTTAGTCACAACACGAACCAACTTACGGCCGCGAACCCGAAAAGCCTCCTCAGCCATCCGGGCTACCTCGGCTTCAGCCTCCTCTTTAGAGCACTCACCGGAATACTCCATAATCACGCCGAAGTCATTTTCGCCAAAGCCAATCGCTACCGCCGCGGCAATGCGCTTGCCCGGAGTCTCGCTAATGATGCTCCCGTAAGCCGTCGGGGTGAGGGATCCCGGTGGGATATCCAACTTTTCTACCTCGACACAATCGGGCGGTAAGATGCTGCTCACTCTGAGCAAATTGAGATTGCCAATGCCTGAAGCTAACAAGGCATTATCAAAGGCATTTAATCGGGTTGCTCCCTCACACGCAGCAGCAACCATCGTAAATTTCCTGGGGATCGGCAACATCAAAACTTCCTCCTTAAACAGTTAGTTCTCGTGATAACAGCGATAGTATATCAGAAACGGTACAGAAAATAAACATAAGATTTTGCGAATTAACGCGCCGTCCCGATCGTCTTCTTATCAGCTACCGCCGACTGCACTAATTGGGCAAGTTCGTGAATGTCAAAAGGCTTCATTACGCAAGAATATGCATATAATTCGGCTTCGGCCGCTTTCTCGTTACGAGCTGTCATCGCGATCACCGGAATATCTGCCAAAACCGGGTCTGCTTTGAGCTCCTTCATTATAGCCAATCCATTCTTTCCCGGCAAGATTAAGTCCAAGACAATCACATCAGGCCTGTGATTCCGAACGTGATCAAGCACCTCTGCTCCATCACAACAGGTGGTCACGACGAACCCCTTAATCTCAAGGAGCATTTTCAGCACCTCGACTATGCTTGGCCGATCATCAACAACCAGCACCCGTGCCATTTCGCTCACCCTTTCCACCCGAAGTCTAACGGACAATCTGTACCGCCTATCTACGTCTTGAACCCCAAGCTCGCGCAAGGTGATGTTTCCAGGATCAACCCGACTAATCCTGCTGCATCACCGATGACTACAAGCTTAACCGCTAATTCCTTCGCGATCAAGACCGATCTTCCTACTATTTACCGCCTATTTACCGCACCTTCGGCAGATCATCGGATTAAGAGAGCCAGACCGGAAAGCCAAATGACCGGTAAGAATAGATTGGCCAAGTGGTGAGTTGAGAGCCACCGGTGCAGCCTGCGGGCGAGCACCCCGCCGCAGAAGAGAAAAGGGATGAGCAAAAGCCCGCTAATCAAGGTTGGCGCGGGTAACAGTTCAAGTGGTAGAAAAATAGCTAATTTAAGGATATTGATGACCAGCAACAGCTGGGCAATCGTTGCAATGAGCTCCTCCGGAGGCAAGTTGAGAAAAACAAGATAAAGCGCGATGACCAGGCCGCCGGCGTGGGCGAAACCGCTCACTAAACCGGCCAAAAAACCGAAAATCAGTTCTGTCAGACTCTTATCAATAAAGGACGGGGTTTCTGTAATGGAGGGACTATATAATTGATAGAAGACAAAAATGAAAGCTGTAAAGCCGATTAACTGACGCAGCAGCGTTTCGCTGAGTCTAAGCAACAACTGTGCGCCAACCACGGTTCCGACCATAGCCGGCAGGAGCAGCTTGCGGACCAAGTTAAGCCGCGCCGATCCCCGATACAGCCAGAGGGTGGTGAGGTCGGAAAACAGCATTAACGGCGCAGTGCAGGGGATGCCGATACGTGGCGGTAAGAATAAGCAGGTGAGCGTGCCGGCCAACAAGCCGGTCCCACCGCCGAATCCGGCCTTAGCAAAACCGATCGCGAAGGCAATCAGTGTCATGCCATAGGTTTGCCAGACGGTTTCCATGTTTTTCGATCCCTTCGCCAAGCGGAATCAGCCTAATATTTTATGCGGAGAAAAGGATTTTGTCGCTTGTTACCCAAATCTTAATCCCATGATTAAGCCAAAAACCGTCGTAATTATAGGTGTGATCGCGGTCTCGTTCTCGGCCGTTTTTGTCCGTCTCAGTACGGCGCCGGCGCCGACCATCGCTTTTTGGCGCTTGCTGATTGCGACCGTTTTCACCGCCGCTCTAGCAATTAAGAGCCGGCACGATTTCCGCCGGCCCCAGGGGAACGAACTCCTGCAAACCGGATTGGCCGGTCTTTTTTTAGCCCTGCACTTTTGGACCTGGTTCGAGTCGCTGAAGCTGACAACGGTGGCCAGTTCCACCGTGCTGGTAGCCACCCAACCGCTTTTTGTCATCCTCACGACTCGGCTTATTTGGGGCGAGCGTTTGTCGGCCGGCGCAATCCGCGGTCTTATTATCGCTTTAGTAGGCACGCTGCTGATCGCCATGTCCGGCCGGACCGGTCTCGGGCAATTTGCCGGCAACTTGCTGGCGGTCTTAGCCGCCATCTTCGCAGCAGCGTATTTCCTCGTTGGCTCGCGGGCCAGAAGAACGATGGAAGTCAACACCTATACTTTTTGGACTTACTTAGTTTGCACTCTGGTGCTGGGACTCCTCGTCGGCCTCGGCCCCTTCCCTTTCCGACCGGAGGCGCCAATAGACTGGTTCGCTTTTGCCGCTCTTGGCATCATCTGCCATATTGGCGGTCACACTTCGCTTAACTGGGCGTTGGGCTATGTTTCGCCCTCCCTGGTTTCCACGGCGATTTTAGGCGAACCGGTCGGGGCCACCCTCTGGGCCTGGTTGCTGTTCTCCGAAATACCGACGCTCGGTGAATTGGCCGGTGGGATCTTAGTAATTGTCGGTCTTTTCATCTTTCTCTCACACCCCACCCCCTCCACAGGGAGGATGATTTCCAGAAAATAGCAAAGAAATGATAATAGTTCCTTTTCGCACAGAAGGCGTAAAAGAACTAACCTATAATTAATGGTATAATTATACATTTTACTCTCTGATGGAGCTGGTGATCGCTATGCTGCGTAAGGTAAGTCGTCTGTATCTGAAACTTAATCTACTGGTACTCATGCTTCTTATTATCAGTAATATCATTTGTGCCCTCGGTGCCTACCGGATTGCAATTCACATTTTCGAGCACGCGGTGCTGGAAAAAGCCAAGTCGGATCTCGCCCTGGGGGAAGCCTTAATCGAGGCGGAAATTCCTGGAGCTTGGCAAATCTTAAACGGCCAACTCTACAAAGGGCAGACCCTGATCAACGGCAATTACGCTATCATTGACAAGATCGCAGCGATGACCGGCGGTACCGCAACAATTTTCCAAGGCGATACCCGTGTTGCTACCAACGTCATCCGTGATGGACAGCGCGCAGTTGGTACTCAAGCCGCAGACAATGTTATCGAAACTGTCTTGAGGCGCGGAGAAGAATTCATCGGGGAAGCGGTAGTTGTTGGTGAGAAGTATCAAACAGCGTATAAGCCGATTCGCAATGCCCGCGGTGAAATCATCGGTATGTGGTACGTGGGTGTGTCCAAAAGACTACTCGACTCGGCTACGCGAGATTTTCTCATCCAAATTAGCCTGCTTACCATTATTGGCATCATCATTTCCTCCATTATTGCCGGACTCTTCTCCCAACGCCTGATCCGGCCGCTGTTGATCCTCAAAGAGGCGATGCAAGAAGCTAATAACGGCAATTTGTCTGTCACTGCAGCTACAAAGGGCAACGATGAGGTCGCCGACGTTGGAAGGGCCTTCAATCAAATGCTGCGCACAATCTCGCAAATTGTCGCCCAGGTCAGCCGGGCAGCCGGAGAGTTAACCACTGCGGCAGACCAACTGGCCCGCCGCTCAAGCAGTATTTCCGCTGCTAACCAAGAAATCGCCGCCAGTATCCATACCGTGGCCGTCGGCATCGATGATCAAGCCAGGTCTATCACTGAAGCTGCCGGCAATGCGGAACAGATGTCCCGCCAAACCCAAGCCGTTTACCAACAGGTGCAAGAAGCTGCCGCCATCGGCCTTGAAGCAGCCCAGACCTCTGCTAAAGGTAATGAGGTTAACTTGAACGCCATTAATCAAATGAATCGCATCGGCGCTACGATGAACGAATTTTCCGCAGCCGTTTCCGATCTTGGCACCCGGTCCCAGGAGATTAGTCAGATTGTTGATTTGATTACCGGAATCGCCGAGCAAACGAACCTGTTGGCGTTAAATGCAGCGATTGAAGCAGCCCGGGCCGGCGAGCAAGGGCGCGGCTTTGCCGTAGTCGCCGAGGAGGTCCGGAAATTAGCCGAGCAGTCTCGTTCTGCCGCCAGCGAGATTGAAGCGTTGATCAAACAAATCCAGCAGGATGCCTCGGCCATTGTCGAGCGAGCAGCGGCGCAAGCTTCTGAAATTAATGACGGGGTTGCCTTGGTGCACCAAGCCACCGACGCCTTCGGTGCATTATCCGACTTTATCAGCCAGCTGCAAGAAAAGCTTAATTTCATCGCTGAAGCGTCAAATTCGACCGTGCTTGGTTCGAAAAAAGCGCTCGCAGCTCTGGAAGAAGTCTCAGCGGTCGCCGAAGAAACCTCGGCCAGCACCGAAGAGATCAACAACTCCATCCAAGAGCAGTCCCAGATCATCCAGGAAATCGCCGAATCCAATAAGGCCCTGTTGGATATGGCAGTGGGACTCAAAGAACTGGTTAGCCGGTTCAAAACCGAATAGTCCGGTTACTAAAAAGAGGCGGTGTGCGCACCGCCTCTTTTATCGTTTACTCCTTCTTTTCAAAAGCCTCTTTTCCGGCTCCACACTCCGGACAGGCTTTTGGCCGACAACGTCCATCAACCTCTTTACCACAGTACTTGCACTTCCATGTTGCCATTGGCTACTCTCCTTTCCCCTTAAAAGCCGGTAGTAGTTACTATTTTTATTTGACGACCAACCGGGAAATCCTACTTAGCCTGCTAGGTACTCTTCTAAAGTAAGATTTTGACCAACTATTTGCAAAGCATGCGTTCGTCCGACAAAACGCAGGTGCCATGGTTCATATTGGTAACCGGTTATTCTTTCTTTTCCCTCCGGATAGCGGATGATGAAACCAAAATCCGCCGCATTGGCCGCCAACCACCGTCCCGCAGCAGTCTCTGCCAATTGCTCGACGAGTTGGTTTTGCACACTCGGACTGGAAACATCCATCGCCAACCCGGTCTGGTGTTCGCTTTCACCGGGGCGAGCACTCACCCGATTGGCCGCCTCCTCCGACCCGTAGCACCTGACGTTGGCAGCAAAAATCTCGGCCTGTCGCTCATAAGAGCGATATCCCGAAACACCGACCAGCTCAACTCCATCGGCTTGGGCCGCCTGAAACAACTCCTCCAAGGCCGCGGCAGCCTCCGCGCTCAGCAAGCGTTTCGGCGAATCCCCGGCAAAAGCAAACTGAATATCCACCGGCCGCAAGTCCAGGGGAACATAATCCGCCGGCAAAGGCTGTGCTTTATTTACCAAGATCGGTTCGGGTTCAGATTCAACTTCCGGTAACGGGGCGGACTCACTCTCCGCCACCGCCGGTCGGACTGATACCAGCCCGTTCACTGCTACCGCTAAAGCGACCGTAACCAAGAAAAACACCCAACGCTGCCGCCAAATCTGCTTGATCATTCTATCCCCCTCCAAGCTCAGCCCTTACAGTGTAACACCCCAGCTACGATCGGTCTCATAGTATCTTTTGGCTGTGCTGGTAATCACCCAGCCGGTTGCTTGGAAGGTGACTTGATTGCCCAGGTTCGGCAGCTAGCACTGATTTAACATGATATTAATGATCTCTTTATCGGTCTCCCGCATGCCAATCCGACCGACCTGCCCCATGTTGGCGATCGTCTTTTCTACTCCATCCGCGACAATACCATCTCCCGGCTGGAAGCGTTGACCTTCTTGGGCCATCCGAAAACCTAAGATGCCTGCCTCCACCGAAGCGGCAATCTTAGCGGCGCAAGAAGGTTTGGCGCCATCACAGATAATGCCGGAGACCATGGCGATGGCATTGATTAAAGTTTGGGCTATCTCCGGATAACCGTAGCCATGTAAATAGGCGATCCCGGCCCCACTACCACATCCGGCACAGACCGCGCCACAAAAGGCCGACAGGCTGCCGATCCGGCTTTTTTGGTGAATCGTCGCCAAGTTCGAAACTACCAGAGCCCGATAGAGCTTTTCCTCATCCACGGCCAATTCTTGGGCATAGACGATTACCGGTATCGAAGCGGCAATACCCTGGTTGCCGCTGCCGGAATTGATAATCACCGGTAGTTCGCAGCCGCTCATGCGTGCATCCGAAGCAGCCGCCGCCAGCGCTTTCGCCCGGGTGGAGACATCATTCGGGTAGGTTTTGAGTAAAACTGTTCCGACGTTAGCCCCATAACTATGTTTGATCCCTTCCCAGGCGATGGCTGAGTTGTAGCGGATCTGCCGGGCAAGTATCGCCCGCACATCATTGATAGCTACGCTATCGGCAAACTCGATGATCTCTTCGATCGTCAACAAGTGGCGCTCATCTGCCCCGTCGGCGGCCTGATTCTTGGGCGCCGAATCCAAGATGATCTCGCCGTTCTTTTCGAGCAAAGTAATGTTGGTATGATAGTCGGTGATGCGGAGTTTCACATACTCCTGTGCATTATAAACGGTGACGATGATGTCGAAATTATGGGGCGTATCAGCCAGTCTGACGCGAATATCAGCGCTCGCCAAATACTCCAACGCCCGCCGGCGCAGGGCCTCATCGACCTGAGAGATCACTTCCAATTCATTCTCCGCGCGACCGGCGATAATACCAAACGCGATCGCGGGTTCAATTCCTTTCAACCCTCCGGTATTGGGGACAATGACGCTCTTGACATTTTTGATGATGTTCGAGCTAACCTCAACGACCACTTTAGCGGGGATCGCCCCCAATACTTCCCTGGCTTTAGCCGCCGCATAAGCCAGAGCGATCGGTTCGGTGCATCCCATCGCCGGCACCAGCTCTTCGCGCAAAATCCGCAGAAACGCTTGGTAACGGACATCTGCCTGATCCATGACTTCTCCTCCGCCTAGTTTATCGGTGGTAGGGCTCATTCCGATTGATTTTCAGGGCCCGGTAGATCTGTTCGAGCAGCATGAGCCGAAAGAGTTGGTGGGGAAAGGTTAACCGGGAAAAGGAGAGAATTTCGGTGCTGCTATCCAGCACTGTTTGCGCCAAACCGGCCCCGCCCCCGATGATAAAGCAAAAGTTGCTCCGGCCCTGAACGGAGTAGCGGGCCAGCTTGTCCGCTAATTCCGCTGAAGAGAGCTCTTGGCCGCGGGGGTCAAGAGCAAAGGTTACCGCATTGGCTGGGATCGCCGCCAAGATGCGCGCTGCCTCCACTTCTTTCGCCTGTTCCTCCGCTGCGGTGCCCGGCGTGGGTAGAGGTTCGTCGCGCAACTCAACGATCTTCACCTTGGCCAGCGGTTGCAGCCGTTTTAAATACTCCTGGCAGCCTGCGACCAGGTACTTTTCTTTCAGACGGCCGACCGCAATGATGGTAATATTCACTCTCCCACAAACTCCATTCGTCTGCTGCTTACTGCATAATTGTTTGTAGCTGAATTTGTCTGCTGCCGCGATATACCTTCAACGTAATCCGGTCTCGATATTGAATTTCACCGGTCAAAGTGATCAGATCATCGCGGCTGGCAACTTTACGTCCATTCAACTCGACAATTACATCACCCGGTCGCAGTCCGGCAGTCGCTGCCGGTGTATTCGGTTGCACTCCGATAATCAGCGCACCGGCCACTTCCGGGATATTCTGTCTGGTAACCTCGCGCAACTGCTTGGCTAGTTCGGGGGTCAGCGTTTCGACAAAGACCCCTAAGCGCAAGACTTTGCCGTACTTGATCAGGTGATCGGCCACTTGAATGGCCAAATGAATCGGGATGGCAAAACCGATCCCTTGCGCCTGTTCGATGATCGCCGTATTGATGCCGATAACGCGACCTTCTGCATCGAGCAACGGCCCCCCGCTGTTGCCCGGGTTGATCGAAGCGTCGGTTTGCAACAGGCCTTCGAGCCAGGTATTCTGGTTTAGCGCCAAACTGCGGTTTAGCGCGCTGATTACCCCGGTAGTCACGGTATTGTCAAAGCCGTAGGGGTTACCGATCGCGACAACCGGCTGCCCGACCTTGAGCCGCCGCGAATCGCCGATCTCCGCCACCGGTAAGTCGGAAGCATCGATCTGAATGACCGCCAGATCCGTCTGGGGATCCGCCCCCACCAATCTCGCGCGGGCCGGCTGACGACCAGGCAGAACCACCTCGATTGTACTGGCATTAGCGATCACATGGTTGTTCGTCAAGATATAGCCGTTGGCGGCGATGACCACTCCGGAGCCTAGTCCCTGACTCTCCGAAAGGTATGGACGGCGGAAATAATCATAGATCACCCGTTCAGTCAGGGTGTTAATCTGCGCCACCGACGGCCCGACCTTTTCGACGACTTTGGTCGCATCAAAGACTCCGCCTAAGGTCACCGGTTCGGTTTCCAGCCCGATTTGCGCCGTGTTAAAACTAAGATCGGAAGCCCGCTGCGGCCCTGGTATTTGTCGGCCCAAGCGGTAACAGAAGAGGCCAAAGAGCAGTATTGCCAGGGAAATAATGACATAACCCCAAGTTCTCGTCCGGGTAATCTTGGATGGCATGAACATCCCCTCCAACGCAATCTCTCCCCACTACCCACGGTTACCTTTTCTAGCCCACTTTATACAGCGGTGTACGCCGGTCGCGATAGGCTAACTCGATCAGAATGTCCCGCCCCGGAACAATCTTGGCCTCAGCCAACCTGGCCAGCACTTCTTTCAACACCAGCTCCGGACGGTTGTTCTCTTCGCTCAGATGTCCGAGCACAACGCGGCCTTCGCTGATCCGCCCATTTTTGACGAGGAACTCCACCGCTGCGGCCGCCGCCCGATTGGACAGATGGCCGAACTCGCCCATGATCCGCTTCTTCAGCGGCCAGGGATAGCGCCCTTTTTGGAGCAGATCAAGATCATGGTTAGCTTCCAAAATCAGCTCATCAACATTTTTCAATATCTGAAGCATCTGCGGGGTGAGTAGCCCCGTATCGGTAACGATGCCCAGTTTCCACCGGCCATCATCGATGATATACCCGACTGACTCCAGAGCATCATGGGAGGTGCAAAAGCTTGTAATCTGCAAATCACCGACGCTGAAAGTTTCCCCGGAACGAAAAACCTGCCGCTGCTCATCCGGGATCTTGCCCACGAAAGAACTCATCCCTTGCCAAGTAGCTGCATTCGCATACACCGGTATCCGCAATTTGCGGGCCACTACGCCGACCGCACAGACATGGTCCTGGTGTTCATGGGTCACCAAGAGTCCATGTACATCCCGCTGCGGATCACACCCCAGCTCGCTGAGGTTAGCATAAATCCGTTTGCCGGTGATACCGGCATCAATAAGCACACCTGTACCATTACTCCGGACAAAAATACAGTTTCCTGAACTCCCGCTAGCTATTGCCGAATACTCCAAAACTTATTCTCCTTCTGCGATCCGGTCCAGCAGCTCACTTTCGGAGCCGACTACAACCGCACCCACATCTTTGAGCGCTTGCCACAGCCGGATAGCCTGTCCTGCGGTAAAATCCCGTTCGGCAATCGGCGGATCATCAATCAGCCAAACCGGTTTGCCTTGCTCCGCCAATGCCAAAACATCCTCGAGATTGCCCAGGTTGCCCGGGCCAAAAGGCAGATCGGCCACAACAATTAGATCCGCTGCGCGCATCAACTCCCGGTTTTGCCGTCGCACCTCAGCAGATAGGGGCGCAAAGGGAATCTCTTGCGCAAGCGGTATACCCAACCAGACACCGATTTCCCAATCGGCATCTTCCTGATTGACGGCGCCCAGGGACAATGAGTAACCTGCCAAGGCCAGACTCTGGATCAGCCCGGCCGCACTGCCCCCGCCGCCCACGACATGAATCCGCGCCCGACGGGATTCCGTCACCCCGGTGGCCAATTGATACTTATTGACCCCTATGCCGGCCCGCCCGAGAGTTGTAATCCCAAAGACCTCTGCCAGGTTTTGTTGGGTCAAGACCTCAGCCGGGCTCCCGGAAGCGACGATCACGCCTTTGTTCAATAAGAGCAGTCGCCGGCAGTACTCGGCCGCCAACTCCAACTCGTGGAGCACAGCAACGATAGTCAGGCCCTGCTGCTCGTTCAAAGACCGCATTTTATCGAGAATCTCCAGCTTATACCGGATATCCAGGTGGGTGGTTACTTCGTCTAAAAGCAGCGCCCGCGGCTTTTGGGCGAGGGCTCTGGCGATCAAGACTCGCTGCCATTCCCCGCCGCTCAAAGAGGTAACCGCCCGCTCCGCCAACCCCAACAGGTCCATTTCCGCCATCGCCCACTCCACCCGCTCGGTGACGGCCTGGTCCTTCATCCGGAGCGGATCGGCCTTATAAGCGGCATAGCAACCCATCGCCACCACTTCGGTCACGGTAAAGGCAAAATCGACTCCGCTCTTTTGCGGCACCACCCCGATTAAAGCGGCCAACTCATGCGGTTTATAGCTCGCCAGGGGTTTGCCGTCAATCCGGATCACCCCGCCGCTCGGGGCCAATAAACCGGCGATAGCTTTGAGCAACGTAGTTTTACCGGACCCGTTTGGGCCGATGATCCCGATAAAATCACCCTCCGCAATCTGGAAGGTGAGATCGGACAAGATCGGAGCGGAAGCAAATTTAACCGATAACCCGGTCGATTGGATCTGCATCGCTTACCTTCTCCCCGCCTTGGCTTGGCTTAACAAATACAGAAAAAACGGGGCGCCAAAGAGGGCGGTGATCGCCCCTACCGGTAATTCTAGCGGAGCCAGAGCCGTCCGGGCCACTAAGTCGGCCAAGATCATTACCACAGCCCCGTAAATAACCGAGGTCGGAAACAAGTACCGGTGATCAGGGCCAACAACCAACCGCGCCCCATGGGGTACGACCAGGCCGACGAACCCGATCAACCCGCCGACCGATACCCCAGCCGCAGCCATCAGGCTAGCCGCCCCCAATACCAGCACCTTAACCCGGCCGACATCCACGCCCAAACTCCGTGCGTCGTCTTCCGGCAGCAACAACATATTGAGTTCCCGGCGTAAAAACCATAAACCTGCTAAACCGACCGATATACATGGCACGGCTAGCCAGAGCTCCGACCAGCCCCGGCCGGTAAACCCACCCATTAGCCAATATACGGTTTCGGCGAGGTTGCGACTGCCGAAGACCATCACCAAGGAGATGACCGCCGAGAGAAAGGCGCTTACCGCCATCCCCGCCAAGAGCAACAGCAGGTTGGATACTCCTTGCCGACTATAGGCGATCCGGTAGACCAGATAACTGATGCCCAATGCCCCAATAAAAGCCGATAAATTCACCGCCAAAACCTGGGAGCCCACAATGGTCAAACCAAAACCGATCACCACCGTCGCTCCCAAGCCGGCACCCGCACTCACCCCGACAATATACGGATCGGCCAAGGGATTTTGAAACAAAGCCTGAAAGGCCACCCCGGCACCGGCCAAAGCTGCTCCGACGAGTCCGGCCAAGATAACCCGGGGTAATCGGAGTCCCACAATGACCACAGCCTGGCCGCCCAATTGGGCGGGATCAGCTCCTTTTAAGACGGCACGCAGAATAGAAAGCATCTCCGCCGGGGCGACGTTAACCGAGCCCACTCCGACCGCCACCAGTATCACTAGTGCCAAAAGGATGAGTCCCAGTACCAAGACCACGTATTTGTGGGGAGGCCGCACTTACCTTGCCTCCCTTACCGGTAAAAAGAGTTCGGTGAGCAGTGGTATGCCTTTGATTAAGCGGTCGGTCGGGCGGTTGTAGATATCAGGGTCGAGCAAATACACCCTGCCCGCTTTAACCGCCGATAACCGGCGCAAATATGGATTTTTAACGAGGTCGGTCGGCTCGCCGTAGGTCAAAAGAATAACCTCCGGATCCTTGGCCAGCACATACTCAAGACTCAGCTTTGGCCAAGCCCCCGGCACCCCGCCGGCCAGATTGGTCCCACCGGCCCGGGTGATTACTTCGTCAATATAGGTTCCGCTGCCGGCGCTATAAAGCTCCTCCGGGTCGAGTAGGACGAGGACGGAAACCGGCTCCTTCGCCAACGGGCTGTTTTCAACTCGGCGCCGATTCGCGGCGAGCAGCCTCGTCAGCTCGCCGATCAAGTCTTGAGCCTGATCTAAACAGCCGGTCACACGTCCCAAGAGTTCCAGCGAATCCAAAATCCCCACAATATTGACCGGTTTAACCTGCAATACTGTTAGGCCCAAATTAACCAGGCGCTCCGCGGTAGTCTGCTGCAAGCTATTATCAGCAACCACCAAGTCCGGTGAGAGTTCGGCAACCACCTCATAGTTAATGTTCATATCGCCAACCTTCGCCAGTTTAGCAGCTTCAGGCGGATAATTACACCAGGTAGTGACGGCTACTACTCGGTCGCCCGCACCAATAGCAAAAAGCAACTCCGTTACCCCAGGGGAGAGCGAGATTATTCGCTGTGGCTGCTCTTTTATCTCCAGTACGTTTTTGGCCCCATCGACGATGACCAGGGGAAAAGGTACTGTCTGCATCGGCGACCCTCCTTCAAAGTCTTTCTCCCTTAGTCCAGTATATTTCCACACCCGCTCCCCTCATCCCTGTGCATACTAGGGACAAGCCAGGCATATGCTACTACCAATTAGCGTATGGGAGGGTCTGCCCATGTCCGTGCTGCGCAAGCTGCTGACCATGATCTGGCTTGGCCTGCTCTTAGCCTGCCATCCGCAACCGGCCACCTATGCCCAAGAGCATCTCACGATTCGTTTTGAAAACATCGGAGCGGACCGCTTTGCCCGCTTGGCCGTGGACAATCTCTTTTCACTGCCCACTCAAGTAATAGGATATACAACCGCTCCGGTCATCCTACGCCCGCTCGGCCTGGCCGGGCAGCCTGAACTCAGCGTACTCATCATCGCTAATTGGCACGATCAGACCGGGAAGGAACTGGTCGGGGCCTCGCTCGGTTGGTCGGTCGCCAGCTGGGTCTGGGAGGGGCGCGAAGAACACGGCCCGGCGCCAGGCCTCCAGTTTACCGCCAGCATTCCGGTGCTGGCACCGCCCGGTACCTACACCGCTACGGTCCAAGTCATGCTCACAACCGCTGGAGAACTGATTGAAAGTTTACCGCTCCGCCTTTCTTTGACCGTGCCCGCCTGGGCGGTTTGTCGCGCCTGGCCCCAACAAATCCAAGCCTATCAAAAAAGCCTGGTCGAACCAGGCCGCATACTTATTGAAACCGAAGAGATCCGTTACTTGATCGCCGCTAATACCGATTGGTCGCTCTGGGTCCAATCCGACTGGGCGCAGGCTCCCGAGCTGGTCGGGCAGGGAACTAGCACCCTTGGTTCGCGCTCAGGCTATCTTATCGATACTTTCCATCTGCACAAAGAGTTCAGCACGCGGGAGGCCCGCCCCGTTGCCGGTACAAACCTCCGCCTGTTACTACAGTTCTAACTACCGCTGCCTAGCATACCGGCGGCGTCCGTCAAGATAAAGATCACCACCATACATATCGTTCACCACGGTAAGTGGTAACTTATCAACCACAAACTCATGAACGGCCTCCGGTCCCAAATCGGGATAGGCTATCACCCGCGCCCGAACCACTCGCTTGGCCAAGAGCGCCCCCGCACCGCCGGTCGCCGCAAAATAAACCGCCTTATACTCCCGGAGAGCAGCTTTGACCTCCTCTGACCGCGCGCCCTTGCCGATCATACCTTTAAGCCCGAGTCTCAATAGCTCCGGTGTATAGCTGTCCATCCGCCCGCTCGTAGTCGGTCCGGCGGAACCGACGGCCCAACCAGGTTTGGCCGGTGCCGGGCCCACGTAATAGATAACATTGCCGGCGAGCGGAAACGGCAGCTCCTCCCCGGCCCGGAGCGCTTCAGCCATCCGGGCATGGGCCGCATCCCGGGCGGTATAAATCACTCCGCTCAAGACGACACGATCACCTGCGCGCAGCAGCTCCACCAAGTCATCTGAGAATGGCGTAGTTATCTCGAACATCGGTTTAAATCTCCCTCATCTTATGGCGTAAGGCGTGGCAGCTCAGGTTCACCGCCACCGGCAGGCAAGCAATATGGGTCGGGCTCGCTTCGATATGCACCGCTAGAGCGGTAACTCGTCCGCCATAGCCCTGTGGCCCAATCCCCAGATCATTGATGGACGCCAAAAGCTCTTGTTCAAGTTCGGCCAGATGAGGCCGGGGACTGGGACTGCCCACCGGACGCATCAACGCCCGTTTGGCTAGAAAAGCACATTCGTCGAAAGTGCCGCCGATGCCCACTCCCACTACATAGGGCGGGCAAGCATTCCCTCCGGCCTTGTCCACCGTGGAGAGAACGAAGTCTTTGACCCCGGCCACCCCTTGCGCCGGCTTGAGCATCGCCAAACGACTGACATTTTCGCTCCCCCCGCCCTTCGGCAGGAGATGAATTCTCAATTTGTCCCCCGGCACGATCTGTACCCGGATAAAGGCCGGGGTATTATCGCCGGTATTCTGGCGGAGCAAAGGATCGGAAACCACCGACTTACGCAGGTACCCCTCTTGATAGCCCTGACGTACCCCTTCATCAATCGCCAAATAGAGGTCACCATCGACAACGTGAACATCCTGGCCTAACTCGAGATAGACTACGGCCAACCCGGTATCTTGACAGATCGGGACGGACTCGGTCAGCGCCAGTTCGCTATTGGCAACCAGTTCGGCCAAGACTTCCCGGCCGACCGGAGATTCCTCGGCCTCGATGCTTTTTTTGATGGCCTCCCCCATGCCGGTTGCCAACTCGTAATTGGCCTCCATACAGAGCTCACGGACAACCGCAGTGACTTTGTCGGCGCTAATGGTACGAATCGGGGACCCCTCCTAAAACTCGACTCTGGGCGCGTTGAAAGCTCCTTCACTCGGCTGGAAATATTCACGCGCTGAAAAGCCGAAGAGCGAAGCATACAAGGCATGTGGCAAGCGCCGGATGCGGGCATTGAACGCCTGAACCTGTTCGTTATACCGCATTCTGGCCACGGCAATCCGGTTTTCCGTGCCGGCGAGCTCATCTTGGAGCCGGGTGAACTGGGTATCCGCTTTGAGCTGCGGATAGTTTTCGACAATGACCAGCAAACGTGAGAGCGCGCTTTCCAACTGCGCGCTGGCCTCAGCTTTTTCTTGCACCGTACCGGCCCCGCTATACCTAGCCCGGGCCTCGGCCAAAGCGCCTAAGACCTCGCTTTCATGGGCAGCATAACCCTTGACCGTTTCCACTAGGTTGGGAATCAGATCAAACCTCCGCTGGAGCTGGTTTTCCACCTGCGCCCAGGCCCCGTTCACCTGTTCATCCATCGTTACCAGGGTGTTATAACCGTTAAATCCGAGCAAGACCACGACAACTAAGACCAGAGCCCACCAATACTTCTTTACATAATTCATCATTTCCACCCCCATAATTACCAACTACGACCAGCCCCACCGCCACCGGAGCGGCCGCCGCCAAAACCGCCAAATCCACCAAATCCGCCGCCGCTACCGCCTCCGCGCCGCGGTCCCCTCCCGGGGCCAAAAATGATCGGGGGTAGTCCAGGCGCGGTCGTTGTCGCAACGATTGCCGGTAATACCACCTCGGTCGCCCGGTGGTAGGAGCAGGACGGACAAGTATAGGTCACTCTTTGCAAACCGTCGGCAGTCTCGGTCGGCTGGCGCAAAACCGAACGTTGAACCCGCAGACGCTGCCCACACTGCGGGCATTTAGCTCCGCCGCCCCGTGACAACCTGGCGATTCCGATAAGCGAAACAAGCAAGATCACCAGGGCCAGGAGGATTACGCCGAAAATCAGCGCATCCGGGGAAGCCGTCGACATCTGGGACCGCCCCGTGGCCTCACCGGTGGTTAGAACCGACTGCAGCTCGTTAACTAGAGCGACTACTCCAGCCCCCAGCCGCCCGGCTCTAGCCGCCGGAATAAAAAAGCGGTCAAGCAGCTCGCCCACTTTGCCGTCGGGCAGGAGGCCTTCAAGACCATAACCGACTTCGACCTCGATGCGCCGATCATCGACAGCAATTAGTATCAGCAGGCCATTGTCGGCCCCCTTTTTACCGATCCCCCACCGCTCAAAAAGTCGAACGGCATACTCTTTCGGAGAATAAGCGCCGGTGTCGGCCAGAGCCACCACACTAATTTCCACACCGCTTTGCGCCTCGATCGCCGTAAGCCTTCTCTCCAACTCAGCTTTTTCGGCGGCGGAGAACAACCCGACATAGTCGTTAACCCATCCGGAGGGCGCCGGCCACTGCTCGGCAGTGACGCTAACCGCCACGCCTACGACCAAGAGTACCACCACCAGACAACCTACCGTGCTCAGTTTTTTTCTGTGCAGACCACCCACAGCCGGCACCTCCTTGCAGTTAGTTCTTGTCCGTACCCGGGGTTTGCGGAGCCAATACTCCTAAAGCACGGACCAATACATGATACACCTCCAAGAGCATCTGGCTAATCTCTGCCTCGGCCATCATTACATCTTTGATATCTTCATTAAACATCAACAACTCGTATTTCTTCCGTACTTCTTCCAGTTTCTCCGGAGGAATCTCCTCCCCGGCGAGGCGCATCTTATCCAGCTCCAAAGCCAGTTTTTGAAAGTTTGCATACATGATTTGCGCGGCTGTATTTTCAGCTAATTTGGCTTGGGCTTTCTTCAACCTGGCAAACTCCGGCCCTTCTTGGATTGCTTGAGCTAGCTGTTCTGCCAGTTCCATGATCCTAGACAAGACTGTTCCCCCTCACCTAATTGAACCCTTTTTCTTCAATACTATATGCTCGCCGGGTAAATTTCAAGCGGCGGGGCTCGCGCACATCTTGGGATATTCGCCCATATAATATGGTGTCAGAGATAGGAGGGAATCGCATGCGCTACAAAATACCTCACGTCCATCGCCACCCAGCTGTAGAATATATTCCCTTGACCCCGCGCATCCTTTTTGACGGCCAGGCCTGGCCGAATCTGAACTACGGGAAATCCGATCTGATTATCCGCGAGTCTGAGCGCGGCTGGGCTGAGCTGACTGATGGGGTTCCCAAACAGGCTAAGAACCGGCTCACCCCACTTGGTCCCGGCGAAATTGGGATCATTACCCTCAATCTCAAGGTCTTGGAAATCATGTACCGGGGCAACACCACGACGATAGCCGCTGAAGAAATCCCTGATCATTTGGGGATCTATACGATCACCAAGGATTTCTTCTACAAACCGACGATTATTTTTGAAGCCTACAACCTCAAGGGGAAGAAACTAGCCTGGGCTAAGCTGGACTTAAAAAAGTAACAACCGCAAGCACTTTTCGCCGGGACAATCATAAACTATACTAGACAAGATGAAAGGGGGCCGGCCAAAGCTAAGAGATTATTCCCAACCCCCAATAATAGCCTGTACCCGTGTCGCCACCATCCCCCGACAGGTACCCAAAGAGCGCACGTTTAAAGGCAACACCAGGAGACAAACGCACTTATATTTGGTTAATCCTAATGCTCCTCCCAATCTCGAGGCAGGCCGAGCGGCCTGCCTCTTTGAACTAGCTTAAGAGTTCAAGATAAGCTTGTTTGGTGACCCGCCCAACCTGCTCCCAGGTGTATTTTTCGGCAATCAACCGGCGCAAACCGGGGCTTCTCGGTGCCTGATAAGCTGAGACTACCGCCCGACGGATGCTCCCCAGGTCATTCGGTTGGCAATAAAAAGCCTGTGAACCAAAGTACTCGCGAGCCGACCCGCGCTCGGTGGTGACAATCTGACAACCGGCCAGAGCGGCCTCCAAGCTCGCCAAGCCTGGAGTATCGTACCAACTAACCAAAGCGTGCACCTTCGCCGCCGCATAGGCATTGGCTAGGTCTCGTGGTTGGAGCAGGCCGAGGTGGTGTATTTTCGGGCCTAACTTGGCCTGAAAGCGGCGAAAATAACCGGCATCGCTGCCATTGCCGGCAAAGACCAGCTGAAAATCGGTATCGGCCAAGGCTTCGATTAACGCCAGTTGATTTTTGCGGGGATCAATCCTGGCCGAACAGAAAACAAAATCGCCTCTAATCTTAAACCGTCGGCGAAAGGCCTGTGGGTTGCCACAGGCGTAAAGTTTATCGGCCGCATTCGGTACTACCTTGTATGACAGAGAGGACAATCCGAAGTCGGCCCTGATTTTCTCCGCCTCAGCCTGAGCATTAGGCAGCAATAAGTCCGCACCGGCAATAACCTGTTTCCGGAGCTCTTGCGTTTCTCGCCACCAATTTAGCCGCCACTCTTGACCCTGTGCATCGGCGGATTCGGCCACCCAACCGGCGGCATCCCAGTAAATCGGCGAGAGCACCAGCGGCAGTCCGGTCTGTTTTGCCCAATTGTAAACCGGCATGATCTCGTGGATCGGGATGGTATTAAACAAATGGATGAGGGTATGTCCTTGTACTTTCGGCTCCGTCCGCACAACCAGATCTACTTGGATCCCCAACGCCTCGAGAGCCCGCTTGGTGTTCAAAACCTGGACCGTATCACCGGCCGGAACGGTGGTCAGGTTTGATCTGCTCACAAAGAGGACCTTTAGGGCAGACATGGGATCTTACCCCGCCATTTGCGCACAAACTGCCGTTGACTCTCCTGAAAATGCATCATCCGCCGGTTGAAATCTTCACCTGCTCCACTCCCGGCGACATGATGGATCACTTTGCTTTCCGGGTTATAAATCACCTTGTAGCCGGCCTTCAGAGCGGAAATTGAGTAATCCGTCTCCTCAAAATACAAGAAATACCGCTCGTCGAGCAAGCCTAATTCCGCAAGCAATGCCCGTTTGAGCAGATAACAAGCTCCACCCACCGAAATACACTCTTCCAGCCGGTCATATAGGCCAGGCCGGTCCGGTTGCAGCCAACCGCGCGGCCGCGTAATCTCCTCCCAACTCTGCACACCCGCTCCGACGATCAATCCGGCCGGATTCACCATCTTCGGCCCGACCACCGCTACTTTAGGGTTCCTGGCTACTCTGATCAATGGCTCCAACCACCCCTTGGTCACCTCGACATCCGGGTTGAGCAAGACAATATAGTCGTGATGACCACGCCGGATACCCTGGTTGCAGGCAGCAGCAAAGCCCTTGTTGACGGTATTGAAAATACATTCGACGTCCGCCCGGCCTTGCAAAAAACTCACCGTCCCGTCCGTGCTGGCATTATCAACGATATAAATCTTGAACGGCCGGGGGGTGTAACGATAGAGGGCCTGCAAACAGCGTTGTAAATGGCGCAAAGAGTTATAGCTTACAATTACAATGTCTGTCCCGGGGTTTGCCGCCGAACTGTGTTGGTGCGAAAAACCATTCTGACCGTTACTAACAGAAACCATTTGTTGACCAACCCCTTCCATCCGGATTCTCTGATCAGTCGCTGGGCAGCGACGCTGACCTCGGGCGGCCGGCTGAGCATTCCCTGCTCCCCGCTAAAATGCCAGAAGGGCAGCGAGGCTGTTATTCTCTCCCTACGTCCATTGGCGGTGCGTACAACCGCTGTCAGTTCCAACACACCATGGATTTCCGCAGCTTGGCCGGGCAAGCCGGCGGTGATGCCGGCCGGCTCGACGGTGACCTGCTCAACTTCCAAAGAGCCCTTTGGCAGCGGTAACTTAAAGTCATAAAAGACCTCGGTCGCCGCTTCGGACTCACTGCTGTCGCACTCCCACTGACACGGGGGCAGTATCACGGTTTCCCGTCGGGTCGCGGTGAGCCGCAAAGTGGCTTGGCCGAGCAAGCCGATGTTATTGCGCGGCAGCAGTTCCACCCGCACGTATTGGGTCTCGGGCAGCGCAGTAAATTTGACCGACGGGGGCAGCGAACCGAAGGGGACAATCTCCTCCAGCGCCGTGGCAAAGGAGAACTCCTTGAGTTCCTGTACCGGGGTCACCCCCGCCACCTGAAGGGCAAAGCTGGCTTGCATGAGTACAAACTCGTTTTGACGTTCGGCCTTGACTTGGCGCCAGACCAGGTGATAATCACGGATTTTACGGATCTCTTCGCCCAAAGAAAAACATTCCTTAAACTGCACGGGTACCTGTTTCTCGGCGACAACGCGGTCAACCCGGATCGGCGGCCCGCACAGCCCCTTCTGAGGTAAGCATATGGTTTCTTTGCGCACAATAAGCCAGTCCAGCGTGATAAAAACCTTTAACATCTCGCCGCTCAGCCGGGATTCCAAGCGGTAGGAAGCGAGCACCTGCATAGAAGGGAGGATGCCGGGACTGACGATCAAAAAGGTAAAATCCTTGGCCAAGGGGACCCATCGCTCTGTGGCGTTGGGGGCCGCATAATAAAGGCCACCCTGAAGCACCCCGCTGACCAGTGCCTGCCCCTCCAACACCTCGCTATCCGTAGTACGCACCTCTAAATCGGCCCGGAGAAACCCGGACGCAGCCGCCAGCGATAAGGGGAAGTGTTGGAGCCCCCGCTCTTGACCCGAGGCAAAAACGAGATCCACTAAGACCGGCTCGTCCGAGCCGGCCTCACCAGTCTCAGCCAACGGGTATAACTCAGGTACGAGATACCAGAGGTTGATCCGGCAAGGGATGACGACCACCGTTTTCTCTTCCTGTATGAAAACCTCCGGATCGCCCAAGTCACATTCCAGTTCATAATGCCCGCCCTTGGGAACAGCAAGTGGGTAATAAAAACCGGCCGCGGCCACAGTCTCCTCACAGCGGTAACAGCTGTCACGCGTGGCGATAATCTGCTTCACCCCGGCCGTTACCTGGACGATCACCCCATCTTCGACGGCATGCGCCTGAGACTCAACCAACTCGGCCAGCGTCTTGACAATTGCACAACCCTGCGCAGGGAGGGGCAGGTGAGTAGTCAATATTTCGGCGGAGTGGTGCTCCGCAACCAGCCGTTCAAGCAATATCCGCACTGCTGACAACGGAGACAACCCCTCCCCTCGTCCTATACTTCCTCACAGAATGTATATGCGCCGGAAAAATTGATATAAAAAAAATACAGGCATTCCTGAGAATGCCTGTCGAATAAGCCTATTTTGTTTTGGCCTGCCTTTAGGGAGTGACGGAATTGTTGCTCGGGATATACGGCGGTACATAGGGGCCGACTTGGACCTCTTCAACCAGAATCTGCACTGTCTCGGTTACTTTCACAAAGAGTTCCACGACCACCTTCTGCTCCAATTCAACCTCATTGAGCAGGTTAAAGCCGACAAACTCAATCCGGGCAACTACCTCAACATTAAAGCCCTCCTCAGCGCCTGGGACATCGATGAAGGTACTAAACGGCACCAGTTCGGTAAACTCGCGTTCGACGTTGTTGGTATCAATGAAGTATATCTGTTTGTGGATGGTGCCCTGGATGATGACCTTATCCTCCAAGATCTCGGTAGTGATATTCTCAACTTTGGCATCGATCTCGCGTACCTTGATCGCCGGCACCGGCAGGGTGACAATGGTTTCACTTAAGAACTGTTGTGTATTCTCGCCCCGGACAGCCTCAACCTTGACCAACGGTCCGGTGCCAAGAGCCACCTGTAATTGGACGCGCTCGGTCACCTTCACAAAGATCTCCAAGACCACTTTTTGTCTGAGGGTAGTCGGGGTTTCCAGAGTGAAGGCGACAAACTCGACCGTCGGATGTACCTGGACATCCATGCCTGCGGTGGCCCCGGGGATATCCACAAAGACGCTGAACGGCACATCTTCTGCCTGATGGTGCTCGATATTATCCTCACAGATGTAGAAGATCTGCTTGTGGATAATCCCCTGGATGATGACCTTGTCATCAATTAGTTCGAAGGTGATGTCCTTGACGGTAGCATCAATAGCATCGACTTTGATCGCCGGACAATCGAGAGTAACTACCGTCTCCTCTAAAGTCTGAACGGTGCCTTCGCCAACAACTTCATTTACCCTGACCAGCGGCCCATCACCAAGAGCGATATTGATCTGGCGTTTTTCGGTCACCTTAATGAAGATTTCGAGCACGATCTTTTGCAGTAAGGTTGTCGGATTGAGTAGAATCGGAATCACCGCTTCAATGGTCGGATGGACTTGCACATCCATGCCCGGCAGCGCCCCCGGGATATCGAGGAAGGTGCTAAACGGCACATCCTCGGCGATGTGTCTGACCACATTATCGGTTCCGACAAAGAAGATCTGTTTGTGCAGTACCCCCTGGACGATAACCTTATTCTCGATAACCTGGGTGTCCAAATCCCGTACCCTCACCACGATGTCCCTGATTTTAATCGCGGGCACCGGTAAGGTCAAGGTTGTCTCCGACAGGATCTGTCTAGTGTTTTCCCCAATGACCACGTCGATTTTGACCAATGGATTCGTCACGACACTCATATTTGTTCCTCCTTCAAGGTCCTAACTTAATCGCTTCTCCCCCAACACAGATTAACTTATCGACCTAAGATCACCTCAGTCAGCTGATATTCCCCCGAAAGCCGACCCGCATATAGCTGGGGTTGGACTAATCTGTTATATGATATGTGCTGTCGGCCCAAGGTGTTAAAAGCTTTTCGGCGACCGGGGAAGGGCTGCCCCTCCCCCGGCAGGTTGTCGGCTAAGCGCTGAACCGCACATCGGTGACTACACTGACCGGTACCGGATTCGGATTGCCATCGTTGACTACATCAAGCAGCAGGGTCTCCCGGATGACCTCGGTAATGCCCGGACCGCTGACATCGGTCACAACCTCAACAACTTGCTGCTGGACCGTACCGTTGACCACAACCAAGGCATTGACCGCAATCCGGGTCACCGAGATTCCCGGGCCGGTGACGTTGGTGACCACCGAAACCACCCGCTCACCATTCGGACTGGTTATTGAGGCGACCGCTTCCAGCACGATCAGCTGATCAACGCTCAGGCCGTCTTCGGCTAAGGTGACCGAGATATTCTCGATCGTTACTTCGACCTCGATTTCTGCACCCGGGTCGATACCAGGCACATTGAGCAGGAGGCTAAACGGCACGGTCTCGCTGATGTCCCTGACAATACCGTCATTGCCGACGAAGCGGAGTTGTTTGATGACATTGCCCTGGACGATAATCCCGTTCGGCACGATCTGAGCGGTCAAATCCTCAATTGTGGCGGTTATCCCGGCCACTTTGATCGCCTGAATCGGAAGCTCGACCGTGTTTTCCACGATAATCTGCCGCTCAACGACTTCTCCGACCGCCTGACCGACGAGCAGGAGGATGCGTTCAATGTTGATCGGACTCACCACGACCTCCGGTCGCGATTCAACCAGAATCTGCTTGCTGTTTTCACCGACCACTTCTTCCACTTTGACCAGCGGGCCGTCACCTAAAGCCACCTGAATTTGCACCGGTTCAGTCACTTTGACAAAGAACTGCATGACCACTTTCTGGTTCAATTGATCCGGTTCGGTGAAGTTAAAGCCGACAAATTCGATGAAAGCGTGCACCTGTACATCTAGACCCGGCAATGCTCCAGGGATATCGACAAAGGTCGCAAAGGGAATGTCCTCCGGCTGATGAATTTCGATATTATTCTCGTTGATGAAGAAGATCTGTTTGTGCAAGGTTCCTTGGATCACGACTTTATCCGCCAAGACATGGGTCGTAATATCCCGGATTTCGGCAACGATCTCGCGGACCTTAATCGCCGGTTGGTTGAGGGTCACTACGGTATCGCTCAAGAGTTGCGTCGTTCCTTCACCGACCACTTGACCAATGGCAATCAGCGGACCGGATCCGGGTGCCAACGGCACCTGAATCGTCTCGGTCACCTTCACAAAGATCTCAAGGACGACTTTTTGTCTCAGCGTAGTTGGGTCTTCGAGGATAAACCCGACGAACTCAACATTCGGATGGACCTGGATGTTCTGCCCCGGCCCTGCCCCTGGGATATCGAGGAAGGTGCTAAAGGGTACATCCTCGGCCTGATGCCTGCTGATACCTGAGGTATCCACATAGAAGATCTGTTTATGGATGATGCCTTGGACGATTACTTTGTCATCAATAATCTCCGAGGTCACATCCTGAATCCGCGCGACGATCTCAGCGACCTTCTCCGCCGGATTATCTAGAGTAACCACCGTTTCGGAAAGGACCTGGGTACTACCCTCACCGATCACCGATTCCGTCTTAAAGAGCGGGCCTTCGCCGACCGCCAGTTGCACCTGGACCGTCTCGGTGACCTTGACAAAGATTTGCAGCACGACCTTCTCCAGCAGAATCCTGCTAGGCGGGTTGATTAAGCGGAAAATAATGTCTTCAATTACCGGGTTGACCAGCACATTCATCCCCGGCATCGCTCCGGGTACATCCAAGAAGGTGCTAAACCGCAGGTCTTCAGCCTGATGCCTGATGATCCCCTCGAGGTCAACATAGAAAATCTGCTTGTGGATCACACCCTGAACGATCACTTTGTTTTCGATTACGGTCGCTACTACATCACGCACTTCGCCCCGGATTTCCCGAACTTTCCGCGCCGTAAAGTCCAACAAGACCTGACCTGGTTGCAGGGTCACCGGTGCCACCCCAAAGTCTTGCATGGGTGCCACAACAACATCCTGCGTCGGTGCAACTATGACGGGCGAAGTTGCGGCCTCCTCCGCTGCCTGCGACACCGCTACCGCACGGGCATTCAGATCCTCTTTCCCCCGGGAGATGGTCTGCTGCCCTTGGAACTTGGCCAAGGCCTTGGTCAAGGCATCTTTGCTTTCAGCAATATGGGCTTTGATCGTTTTGCTCCGGGAACTTTGCACTTGGACGCTGCTCCTACCAGTTTTACCTGTATCACCTACCGGGCCTCTTGTCCCCGGTCTGTTCGTCGCCATGAAAAAACCCCCTTTTGTCCACGTTCAGTACCATACTATGCAAAAGGGGGTTGATGTGCTTATAGCCTGTTTCTTTTCTAGTTGGCTAGTTGACGTCTCCAGTAGACAAGTAAGTCGGCGAGGGTCTGCTCAAGTGGGATTTCTGGTTCCCAGCCTGTCTGACGATGGAATTTCTCGTAACTGCCCAACAGCAACGGAACATCCGATGGCCTGAGCCGGGCCGGGTCTTGTTCAATCTTCACTTCAACGCCGGAGAGTTTGATCAGGAAGTTGAGCACCTTGCGGATCGACCAGGCCCGTCCGGAGCAGAGCTGATACAGCTCTCCCGGCTCACCCTTGGTCACGGCTAACCAATAACCGCGGACAATATCGCGGACATCGGTGAAATCGCGCTGGGCCTCGAGGTTTCCGACATAAATAACCGGCTCTCGCAAGCCAGCCTCGATTTCGGCGATCTGTTTGGCGAAGTTTGAGGTGACAAAGACTTCTCCGCGGCGCGGACCGGTATGGTTAAAGGCTCTGGTGCGAATAGTTTTCAGCCCATAGCTGCGAAAATACTGATAAGCCAAGTAATCCTGGGCGATCTTGCTGACCGCATAGGGGCTTAAAGGGCGCAACGGATTTTCTTCGGTAATTGGCACTTCGTCCGGATAAACCAGCCCATATTCCTCGCTCGAACAGGCGATCTGAATAACCGCATGCGGAGCATGTTTACGGATCGATTCCAACAGGTTCAACTGGCCGGTTATATTGTTGATGAATGTATCGGTGGGGGAGTGCCACGAGGTCGGTACAAAGCTCTGCGCCGCCAGGTGGAAGACATAGTCCGGTTTGACCTGGGCGATCATCTTTTCGACCGAATTGGCATCCCTGAGCTCACACTCGATTAACTCGACCTTGTCCTGGAGGTCTTCGATGTTCTGACGTTTGCTGCGCCAGCGCACGGTTCCGTAGACTTCACAGTCGGTATGGTTGAGCAAATATTCGGCCATGTGGCTACCAACAAAGCCGGTAATTCCAGTAATGAGTGCTTTCATTAATCTCGCTACCTCCATTTGAACTTGTCCTGTCAACATACTATGTCGGAGTTAGCGAGGGGTGTTCTTAGCTGTGGACATATAGCTTGGGCGTAACAATCACCTTGTACCGCCCCACGGCGGCTACGGTTGCAATAAATTGACCGATAACATCGCTCACGGTCGAGAGAAAACCCTCGGGAAAAAGATAGCCGGCCTGGCAAATTTCGCGCGCCACCAACAGACAGCCGGCTGTAGAGGACCCGACTTTCACATGGCCAAATCTTCTTGCCAGCGTCCGCGCAAATTGATCATACCCACCGCGATAGACCGTCGCCAGCTCCTCTTCGCTGGCAAACCGCGACTCACCTACTTCCGTGAGCTGGCCAAGCACCCGCCGAAAGAGATTAGGGTGTTTAACAAGGGTTGAGCGGTTAATTGGTTGCACAACCGCCGGGCGACGTGCCGCGGCAGCCTCCGCCCGTAAGGTCTCCAGCCACCCCGGCGGTAGAACAGCACTAGTGCGCACAAAGACAATCTGTTTACCGGTGGCAATCCGCAATGCACAGTTCCACGCTCTGGCCAGTCCCATATCAACCGGGAAGCGAATCAATTTCCGATCGGGGAGTTCATTGAGATAAGCCGCTGTACCGTCACAGGTCCCGTTATCAACTACGATCAGCTCAAAAGGGCTAGGAGTATTGCGAAACAAGCGGTTAAAAAAGAACCGGTTTTCCGCCAGTCCGGAGCCAACAGCTACAACTACCGAGCAGGTGCTCATCACCTAACCACCTCTCTATAGTATATCGGCGATTGGCCCAATTGGTCCGATCGAGTAGGGCAGCGCTAGCTGATCATTTCTAGCGCTGTCCCTCTCACAGAACCGTGCGTACGGGCCTCGTACACGGCTCCTGGTAAACCTCAGTCAAGTCGTTTCGTAGTATTGATGCAAGAT
>JAAYHC010000073.1 GCA_012735535.1 Bacillota bacterium | reverse complement strand
GATTTTCACCTCTATTACACGCCGGCAAGTTTGGAGCAAGGGCGGTGTTTTGGAGAGCTTGCGCTGGCCAACGGCAGCAGCCAGAACTATTATCTCCTCGGTTTGGTCATCTACAGTCCTTTTGGTGCGGAGATCTTGGATCTGTTGCGCACTAGCGAGGATTTCCGGGCCATCACCGGTACGCGTAGTGACACCAACTTCATTGCCAAACCTAAACCGGCGGTCCTTGTTAAGCCGGGAGAGTTCTTCCGAGTCAATCTGCCCCCGGTGCCCAATCCGCTGCCGGATGCGGTCTACTCGTTAAAATGCATCTTTGCCTCGCAACAGCAATGGGATGCGGGTGGGGCAACGCTGATGATACTCGAAACGGTGTGCATTCTTGATGATGATTGGAACCCCCACACATAATTTTCTGCACGAGCGATGTATAATTGGCTGCCGGCGCGGAGAAGCTATGGGCAAGAGGTTTGTAGTGACCGGACTAAGATCGATACGTGTTCGAGACTTCGGATGCGTATCGGTCGAGCAAAGGTTATTATGGGTTCGCGGCGGGATCCATAATAGCCGGAGCGAAGGTTATCATCGGTCGGCCACGGGTTTACTGCAGCCCGAAAGGTTGCAGTAGGCTCCAGACCAGATCGATGGTAGCCGAGTTAAGACTATCACCGGTTCCGCAGGCTACTCGAGCTGGTGATCTGCAGCAGTCGTGAGATTGCTGCAGGTTGCTCAGGAATCTGTGGTAGTCGAGCAAAGGTTGTCATAGGTTCCGTAAGGGTCTGTAGCAGCCGAAAGGTTGTTGCGGGTTCTGTAGGGATCTATGGTAGCCGGAGCGCAGGCCACTACAGGCCTCTTTTCTGTTTTTTACCAAAGCCAAAAGGTAGAGGATTACCACTCGGGGAGTAGAAAACTACTCTTGTAAATCTCTTGAGGAGAGTTAGTGTGATCAGATCCGTCGCGGCTTCCCGAAGCTGTTATAGTAAGAAAATAGCACTGTATCTAGTTTTTTGCTTTTTAGTGGGGGTTGTTCTTTCCCCAATCACCCGAGCTGAAGAAAGCCAAATCGGTTTTTACATTAACGGATACGCTTATCCGGTCGCTCTCTTACCGGGGCAGACCGAAGGGGAATGGCTCGTCTCTTTACGGGACTTCGCGGAGCAGACCGGGTTGACTCTCGGGTGGTTGGACGAATCCAAAACGGTCCGGATCAAAGACACCTCCGTAATTGCGTATCTGCAAGTCGGAGCGACGGTAGCTTTGGTCAACTCCAACCAGTTTTTTCTCAGGGAGCCCATGCAGTTGGTCAACGACCGGTTGATGATTCCCCTGAGCTTTCTCGCCGAGGTTTTTGGTTACGAGACGGAGATCAGACCTGACCGGATCGATCTGTCAATTCCGACCGAGTTGCTGACCGGGCTGAGTGCCACGATCCAGCAAGGCCGGCCCGTGGTGAGCATCCGCACAACCGGCCTGCCGCGGTTTGAAACCTATTTACTGGCTGCGCCGGATCGTATCGTCGTTGATTTGTATGATACGCAGATCGACTTGCATGGCGATTTTGACGGCTCGTTACCGGTAGAAACCGGGATTCTAGGTATCCGTTGGCACCAGTTTAGACCTAATGTCGCCCGGGTGGTTATCGATTTGGCCCGCAGCGTTGGTTTTGAGGTGCTGCCGGCCCCGAACGGCCAGGGCTTGGATATCCAGTTATATAAGCAGGTGCAAGCCGTCTCCTTCCAGCGAATTTTCGGCAAGGCCCAACTAGAGATCAAAGGCTCGGGGCCTTTGCATTACTCGGTTACCAGTCTCCAGAATCCGGAGCGCTTGGTCATCGATATTGAGAAAGCTACGCTGGCGACGGCGATACAAGAGCTTGAACTGCCCAATGATCCTTTGGTCAACAAAATCAGGGTCAATCAATTCTTGCCACATATCGTGCGGATAGTCCTGGAGCTAAACAATCCGGCCGGGACGGTGCTGGCGCAAACCGCTGACCCGAATTCATTACTCTTTGAGCTGGTGAAGAAAATAACCGGGGTGCAGGTCTCGCCGGTAGATGGGCGCTTGGCCTTCCTGATTCAGGGATCAGGGATCGACCAGTATGTGGTCGAGTATTTCCCCGACCTCGCCCAGATTCTCGTAGACATTCCGTCGGCCATACTGGCGACGGATCAACCGAGATTGGTCTTTGAACAAGGACCGGTTAGCGATGTTAAGCTGTTGCAGGTCGCACCGACAGCGGTGCAAGTCCAGATTGGGCTGCGCGGTTATCGGGGGCACGAGGTGCTCGCGAGTAGTCAGGGGCTCCGGGTGCTTGTGAATGAATCGCCTTTAGCCGGCCACCGGATCTTGATCGACCCCGGTCATGGCGGGCAAGACCCCGGTGCTATCGGCTGGACCGGCTTGCGCGAAAAAGATGTCGTCTTGGATATTGCTTTGCGCCTGCGTGATTTGCTTGAAAAGCAGGGTGCGGAAGTAATACTCTCCCGCGAAGACGACACCTTCATCTCGCTGATCGACCGAGCTTGTTTGGCTGAGCGGACCGGAGCCGAAGTCTTTGTCAGCATTCATGTCAATTCTTCGGTTAACAAAGAGGCTAACGGTACGGAGACATACTACTACTATGCCGACCCCAAAGGGCAAGAATTAGCGACTCTGATTCAGCGGGAGATGCTCACGACTTTAGAGCTGAGCAATCGCGCCCCCAGGCCAAACCGGGATTTTGTGGTGCTCAAGGAGAACACAGTTCCGGCTGTCTTAACTGAGGTCGCTTTCATCAGTAATCGAGCCGAGGAGAAGTTGTTAGGGCAACCTGCGTTTAGGCAAAAGGCTGCCGAGGCGATCTTCAGGGGTTTAGTAGCTTACTTCGCCGGCCCAACGTGGCAGTATCGAGAATTGCTGGCCCCGACAAGTGCGGGTCCAGGGCTTCAGGAGTTTCTGGCTCCGCCGGCAACCTCCGGCAGTGCCTCTCAGAGCGGGTCGGAGCATAAAGAAGAGTTTAGTTGGCAGCAGCTCCAAGTTACCCCCGTTAAACCAGGGGCAGGTATAGTGGATAAGGTTCAGGTGATACAAATACAATAGCCATGATGGAGACAAAAACAGGGATGAGAAATAAGCCAATCGGTATTTTTGATTCGGGGCTCGGGGGATTGACGGTGGTCCGAGAGGTCTGGGACTTGTTGCCGGCCGAGCAGATCATATATTTCGGCGATACGGCCAGGGTGCCTTATGGTGGTCGAACTCAAGCCGAGATTATCGAGTTTAATCGACAGATCATCAATTTCTTGATTTCTTTGGGCGCAAAAGCGATCATCTTTGCCTGTAACACCTCAACGGCGTTGGCGCTGACCACGATGCGGGAGCAATTTGCCGTGCCGATGTTCGGTATTATCAAGCCGGGGGCCAAGGCTGCTGTGGCGGCCACCCAGAACCGGCGGATCGGGTTGCTGGCGACCGAGGCGACCGTCAAGAGCGGGGCGTATCGTGAAGCGATCACCGCCCTCAATCCTGAGGTGACTCTGTTTGAACAGGCGGCGCCCAAACTCGTTCCACTTATTGAAGACGGTCTGGTTGACCGGGCTGCGGTCCAAGGGGCTCTGCACGAGTATCTTGCCCCCTTGCACCAGGAAAGAGTCGACACTCTCGTTTACGGATGTACCCACTATCCTTTTTTACAGGCCGAGGTGGAGCGCCTCTTTCCAGACCAATTTCAGCACATCAACCCGGCGCGCAGCTGCGTCTTAGAGGTCAAAGAGTACTTAACGCAGAATCAACTGTTCGCTGAAAAAAAGAGCGGGTATGACCGCTTTTTCACCAGCGGCGAGCCCGGTAAATTTGGCCGGATCGGCTCGCGGTTGATCGGTCAAGTGCTGCCGAATCCGAGAAAAGTGAATCTAGAAAGCTGGGGATAAGAGTGTTCGCAGATTTGGGTGCAGGAAAAAGGTGTGCCTTGATCGGCCTTGGTCTAACCAATCAGGCGGTAGCGGAGTACTTGGCTAAGCTGGGGGTTTCTTTAGTCGGTTATGACCAGAAAACCCGGTCGGAGTTGGGGGCGGCTGCACAAACCCTGGAGGAGCTTGGTGTTGACCTAAAGCTTGGACCGGAGAGCTTTACCCGGCATTTGACCGGGTTCGATTATGTATTTGTCTCCCCCGGCATCCGGGCAGATATTCCACTGGTCAAGGCTGCGGCAGCCGATGGAGCGATCATCACCAATGAAATAGATTTGTTGCTGCATTTAGCTCCGGGTTTGGTCATCGGCATCACCGGGTCGAGCGGGAAAACAACCACGACCAGTTTGGTCGGGCATATCCTGCAGCAGGCCGGCCGGTTGGTGCTTGTCGGCGGAAACATCGGCGAACCGTTGATCACTAAAGTGCCGGAGATGACGGAGCAGACCATCCTGGTTTTGGAGCTAAGCAGTTTTCAGCTGATGAATGTACGGAAAAGTCCTCAACTAGCGTTGATCACTAACATAACACCGAATCATCTTGACTACCATACTTCCATGCAGGAGTATATCGAGGCCAAAAAACAGATCTTCTCCCGGCAGGAGAAATGTGATACGGTGGTGTTAAATGCGGATGATCCTGTGCTGATGTACTTAGCTGCCGAGGCCCCCGGTCAATTATTTACGTTCTCCCGGCAGAGACGGGTTACCAATGGGGCCTGTTTGGAGGGGGATCAACTTGTGCTCACGACAGGTGAAGCTGTTCGCCCGGTCTTGCCGATTTCCGAGATCCCTTTGCGGGGAGCTCACAACGTGGAGAATGTTCTGGCCGCAGCAGTTCTCACGGACCGGTGTGGGGTCACGCTTGAAGTGATACGGGAGGCGATCCGCGATTTCCGGCCGGTCGAGCATCGGTTAGAGCTGGTACGGGAGTTGGATGGGGTTAAGTACTATAACGATTCAATTGCTACTTCACCGGCGCGAGCGATCGCCGGTATCCGCTCATTTAGCGAACCGGTAATCTTAATTGCCGGCGGGTACGATAAAAAATTGCCGTTTGACGAGTTTGTCCGCGAATTTCCCGGGAGGGTGCGCCACTTACTGCTGCTCGGGGCAACCGCGCCGCTCATCGCCAAACTGGTCGATGCACTTCCGGATGGTCCGGATTACACGCTCTGCGCTAGTTTAGAAGAGGCAGTCAATAAAGCCAGGCAGATTGCTGTCGCTGGTGAGGTGGTGCTGCTTTCGCCAGCTTGTGCCAGTTTCGACATGTTCCCGAATTATCGCGAACGTGGTCGGGTGTTTAAAGAGTTGGTATCTGAATTAAAGTGAGAACTGCATCTCGACAAGGAGGATCAATTGATGCGTGCTGATGGACGTGCACCGGGAGAACTGCGCCCGGTTAAAATAATCCGCAATTATCTCAAGTATCCCGAAGGGTCGGTGCTGATTGAAGCCGGTGATACCAGGGTTATCTGTACCGCTACCGTTGAAGACCGGGTGCCGCAGTGGCTCAAAGGATCCGGTCAAGGCTGGATCACCGCGGAGTATGGGATGATTCCGCGGGCGACCGAAACCCGCAATCTCCGTGAAGCCAGCAAGGGCAAGCAAAGTGGACGGACGATGGAGATTCAACGGTTAATCGGGCGCGCACTACGTTCGGTGGTTGATTTAACGGCTTTGGGAGAACGGACGATCTGGGTGGACTGTGACGTTATCCAGGCCGACGGGGGTACCCGGACCGCCTCGATTACCGGGTCGTTCGTCGCGCTAATCGATGCGCTACTGCATATTTGGCAGAACAATGACAACCTCAACTGGCGGACTTTGCCCGTGACCCATTATCTCGCAGCTGTTAGTGCGGGGATAGTAGAGGGAGTGCCGCTCTTGGACCTCAACTATGCTGAGGATTCGGTGGCTCAGGTCGATATGAATTTCGTGATGACCTCCGGTAACCGAGTGATCGAAATTCAGGGAACCGCAGAACAATATCCGTTTACTCAAGAGGAGTTGGGCGAGTTGCTGGCTTTGGCCCAGCAAGGAATCTCCGAGTTGATTGCTCTGCAAAAAGAAATTTTGGGAGCCGATGCCGCCAAGGTTGGGAGATGGTCGGGTGCGTAAAATCGTCTTAGCCTCGCGCAACCAACATAAAATCGCCGAGTTAGCCGAATTGCTGGCCGACTTGGGTCTGACGATCGTACCGGTACCTGCGGAAGCTCCGGCGGTGGTCGAAGATGGCGAGACTTTCCAGGCGAATGCAGCGAAAAAAGCCGAGACGATCGCGGCTTATACCCAAGAGTGGGCCCTGGCCGATGATTCGGGTTTGGAGGTGGATTTTCTGGGGGGTAAGCCCGGGGTATACTCGGCGCGGTTTGCCGGGGAAGATGCTTCTGATGCCGAAAACAACGCAAAGCTGCTGGCTTTGCTGAAAGACGTGCCCCCCGCTGAGCGGGGAGCGCAGTTCCGCTCGGTGATTGCACTGGCTCGTCCGGGGCAGCCAACCATCTTTGTTGAGGGAACCTGTCGGGGAGTGATTGCCACCGAAGCCCGTGGTTTTAATGGCTTTGGTTATGATCCGTTATTTTATCTGCCGGAGTTAGGGAAGACCTTTGCCGAGCTCACACCGGAAGAAAAGAACCGGATTAGCCACCGTGCTGTGGCGATGGCCAAGCTCAAAGAGGTACTGGCCGAAATTTTATCGGGGGCCGATTGTTGACACGGCAATCGCCTCATGTTATCATAATAAAGCAGTCCTGGGGACTGCACATTCTTTCATGGCGGATCGGGGCGTAGCGCAGCTTGGTAGCGCACTTGCCTTGGGAGCAAGGGGTCGCTGGTTCGAATCCAGTCGCCCCGACCATTTCCTGCGCCTGTAGCTCAGGGGATAGAGCAACGGACTTCTAATCCGTGGGCCGTAGGTTCGATTCCTACCAGGCGCGCCAATATCAGTCAACTATGGTGGGTGTAGCTCAGCCGGTTAGAGCGCCAGGTTGTGGCCCTGGAGGTCGTGGGTTCAAGTCCCATCACTCACCCCAAACATTTTTCAGGGGACTTTCTACCGGCAGAAAGTCCTTTCTATTCTTTGTTATTACTCCTCGGCTTCCGGGTTATACTAAGAGGTAAGTGCAAAGAACCGGAGGGGACTAATGCAAGAGGTAACCTTCAAGATTGCCGGGACCTCCGACCAACAGAGTAATATCCTCCTAGCAGGGCGCTTGAAAAAGCTGCCCGGGGTCGAGCAGGTTATTGTCGATCTGGCGGAAGCGGTTGCCGAAATCAGGTATGATCCCGAACAAATAGGGGTCGGCCGCCTTCAGGAGGCGCTGGCGGATGCCGGATACCAGGTCATCGAGCTCTACTAGGACTTGCGAAGTCACTCTTGCGCAAATCGGTAAGCTGTGTTATCATAAAGACTGCGGTTCGCGAGAGTGGCGGAATTGGCAGACGCACTAGACTTAGGATCTAGCGGGTAAAACCGTGGGGGTTCAACTCCCCCCTCTCGCACCATAGAGACCGGGCGGAAGTAGTTCAGTGGTAGAACACCACCTTGCCAAGGTGGGGGTCGCGGGTTCAAGTCCCGTCTTCCGCTCCAGACTTGTCGAAAGTGGAGTTCTTGTCAGTGCAAGGACTCCTTTTGGTGTTATTTTGGAATGATTTAAATTAGAGGGAATTGTATCGCTTTTAGCGAAAGGTTCTCATGAAATAGCCCTTGGTTTACAGATGCTAAGGTAGCGGCATAGACTAGAGAAGCAGGAGGAAACCGCATGCAAACGGAGTTGAAAAAGCTTGAGAACAATACCGTCGAACTGACTGTCGAAGTTGAGGCGGAACGAGTTAACGAGGCAATCGAAAAAGCTTATCGTAAACTACGCACCAATGTAACCATTCCAGGTTTTCGTAAAGGCAAGGCGCCCAGAGCCTTGGTGGAGCGCCATCTTGGCAGCGCAGTTCTGTACGAAGAAGCCATGAACCAGCTATTCCCTGGTGCTTATAGTGAGGCTCTCGCCAAAGAGCAAGTTGAGCCGATTGATGATCCACAGCTGGAGCTCGTCCAGTTTGGAGAGAATAAGCCGTTTATCTTCAAGGCTACCATTGAGGTTAAGCCTGAGGTTAAATTAGGGCAATACACCGGACTAAAAGCGACTAAGGTTGTCGAAAATGTAACTGAGGCCCAAATCAATATGGTTCTCGATCAGCTCCGGGATCGTCAAGCCGAATTGGTTGCCTCCGAAAAACAAGAGGTTGCCAAGGGCGATTTCGTCGTGATTGATTTTGAAGGTTTCATTGATGATAAGCCGTTCAGCGGTGGATCAGGCAAAGATGTGACCATGGAGGTTGGCGGTGGCCGGTTTTTACCCGAATTTGAAGAGGGTGTTGTCGGAGCCAAGTTAGGAGAAGAGGTTGAGGTTTCGGTTACTTTTCCGGACGAATACGGTGCTGATTCTGTCCAAGGCAAAACCGCCATCTTTAAGATCAAGGTCAAGGAGATTAAAGAAAAGAAACTACCGGAGTTGGATGACGAGTTCGCCAAAGATGTGAGTGAACACGAAACTTTGGCGGCGCTTAAAGAAGAGATTGCCGAGGCGGTGGCTAAAGATAACGAGAGGGTAGCTAGCCGCAGACTCGAGGATGAGTTGGTGCGGATGGTTTGCGAAGCCTCCGAGGTAGATATTCCGGAGAAGATGATCGAACGGCAGATCGACCGGAGGGTCAACGACCTCAGCTTGCGTCTCTCGCAGCAAGGTTATACCCTGGAGGCCTACTTGGAGGCGGAAAAGATCTCCGGCGACCAGTTGCGGGAAGAGTTTCGCCCTGGCGCAATCCAAGATGTTAAAACCGCCTTGGTTCTAGAAGCGATGGCTAAGAAAGAGAATATTGTGGTTGATGAAGCGGAGTATGAAGCCAGAATTAAAGAGATTTTTGGCGCTACTGACGAAGATTTGCCAAAATTAAAGGCCCGGTTGGAACATGACGGCGCCAGCCGACGTTTTAAAGATCAGATACTGGGTGAAAAAATATTACAGTTTTTAGTCGACCATGCGGATGTTACTACCGAGTATAAAGATCCTGAAGATCCGGTTGACACAGGGACGGTGGAGCCGCAACCGGTTGACTAAGCTGCAGGGAGGAAGCTAATAACGATGAGCTCATTAATTCCGATGGTAGTTGAACAAACCAATCGGGGAGAAAGAGCATATGATATTTTCTCCAGATTGTTAAAGGAGCGGATCATTTTCCTGGGCGGACCGATTAACGACACCGTCGCTAATCTGGTCATCGCTCAGATGCTGCATCTTGAGGGGGAAGCACCCGATAAAGACATCTACTTATACATTAACAGCCCTGGAGGCGATATTTACTCCGGGCTGGCCATCTACGACACAATGCAGTATATTAAGTCGGATGTTTGCACAATCTGTGTTGGGATGGCAGCATCAATGGCCGCCTTGTTGCTGGCCTCGGGTACGCCGGGGAAACGCTCGGCCCTGCCGTACTCGCGGATTATGATCCACCAACCCTTAGGTGGGGCTCAAGGGCAGGCCAAAGATATCGAAATCCGCGCGAAAGAAATACTCTACCTCAAACAGGTAGCCAATGAAATTTTGCACAAACATACAAAGCAGGATCTCGCCAAGATCGAAGTTGATACGGACCGCGATTATTTCATGTCAGCCCAAGAAGCAAAAGAGTACGGGATTATTGACAATATTTTCACCAATAAGCGCGAGGTAGTTAAATAGTTGTGTTGTTAGGCCCCCATTTTTAATGAGGTGATTCAATGTTTAAATTTGGCGATGAGAAGGGACAGCTGAAGTGCTCTTTCTGCGGGAAAACTCAAGAGCAGGTTAAGAAGCTGATTGCCGGTCCAGGGGTCTACATCTGTGACGAGTGTATAGAGCTGTGTACGGAGATCATTGAAGAGGAGTTCAACGAGGATGCCGAGATGGAAATGGGCAATATTGCGAAGCCCAAGGAGATCAAGGCGATTCTCGACCAATATGTAATCGGGCAGGAAGAGGCCAAAAAAGTACTCTCAGTCGCTGTCTATAATCATTATAAACGGATTAACAGCAGCCATAAGACCAGCGATGTTGAGCTGCAAAAGAGCAATATTCTGATGCTTGGCCCTACCGGGTGTGGGAAAACCTTGCTCGCGCAAACCCTGGCGAAGATTCTCAACGTTCCCTTTGCCATTGCTGATGCTACATCGCTAACCGAAGCCGGTTATGTTGGCGAAGATGTAGAAAATATACTGTTAAAGCTGATCCAGGCGGCTGATTACGATGTCGAGCGGGCAGAGAAAGGCATTGTGTATATCGATGAAATCGATAAAATTGCCCGTAAATCGGAGAACCCTTCAATCACGCGGGATGTTTCCGGCGAAGGTGTCCAGCAGGCATTGTTAAAAATACTCGAAGGTACGATTGCCAGTGTCCCGCCGCAGGGCGGACGCAAGCACCCGCACCAGGATTTCATTCAAATTGACACAACCAATATCCTGTTTATCTGCGGTGGCGCCTTTGAGGGGATTGAGAAGCTGGTCGAAAATCGGATCGGTAGAAAATCGTTGGGCTTTGGCGCTGATGTGCGAAAGCGGGAAGAAAAGCCGATCGGTGAGCTTTTGCGGCAGTTGATGCCGGAGGATCTGCTCAAATTCGGCATGATCCCCGAGTTTATCGGCCGGGTCCCGGTAGTCGTCACCTTAGACCAACTGGATGAGGAGGCGCTGGTGCGGATTCTCACCGAGCCCAAGAATGCCTTGGTCAAGCAGTATCAGCAATTGCTGAGTTACGATAATGTCGAGCTCGAGTTCTCGCCGGAGGCCCTGCGGGCGATTGCTAAGAAGGCCCTCAGTCGTAAGACCGGCGCACGGGGACTGCGGACGATTATCGAAGAGATCATGACCGACGTGATGTACGAAGTTCCATCGGCAGAAGGGATTGTCAAAGTTGTAATCAACGAGCAGGTTGTGGCAGGTGAGTCCCAACCCTTGCTGTTGCGGGCTGAGCCAAAATCAAAGGAGGTTGGGGCTTAATAACCCTGCCTCATTTTAACAAGCTGATCTCAGGATAATTGCAAAGTCGCCACGTGTATACTAACCTCAGAAAACCAATTAATCGAGGGGGTTGTACACGTGGCGGCTAGTTTCATAAGCATCTTAAGCCTTTTTTTTACGATCATCATAGGACTCTACTTTTGGAACCTCCTCCGGACTCAACAATCCAGCCGGTCAGCTGTGGAAAGAGAATCGCGCAAGGAACTTGATCGTCTGCACAAGTTGCGCCAGATCCAGCTAACCGAGCCGTTAAGTGAAAAAACCAGACCAACACAGTTTGACGAAATCATCGGTCAAGAAGATGGTATCAAAGCACTCAAGGCGGCTCTCTGCGGTCCTAACCCGCAACATGTGATCATCTATGGCCCACCTGGGGTGGGCAAAACCGCCGCTGCCCGCATTGTCCTGGAGGAGGCTAAAAAGAATCCTTTATCACCATTTACCGAGGAAGCCAAGTTCGTGGAGGTTGATGCGACCACCGCCCGCTTTGATGATCGCGGGATCGCCGACCCGTTGATGGGATCGGTTCATGACCCCATCTACCAAGGGGCCGGACCGATGGGGCTGGCCGGGATTCCCCAGCCAAAACCGGGGGCGGTAACCAAGGCACACGGCGGCATTCTCTTTATTGATGAGATCGGAGAGCTTCATCCCATTCAGATGAACAAACTCCTCAAGGTCTTGGAGGATCGCAAGGTCTTTCTGGAAAGCGCGTATTACAGCCCGGAGGATACGGCGATTCCGCCATATATCCATGAGGTCTTTCAGAAAGGGTTGCCGGCTGATTTCCGCTTGGTCGGGGCGACCACCCGGCGACCGGAAGACATTCCGCCGGCGATTCGTTCGCGGTGCTTGGAGATCTTCTTTCGGGCGTTATTACCTGAAGAAATCGAAATTATCGCCAAAAATGCAGCTAAGAAAATTGATTTCAATTTAGAGGAAGACGCCCTGAAAGTGATTGCCAAATACGCTACCAACGGACGCGAAGCGGTTAATATGATCCAAATTGCGGCCGGCTTGGCACTGACCGATGGGCGGAAGTCCATCACCCGCGCGGATGCAGAGTGGGTGGTGAGCAGCGGCCAGTATTCCCCGCGACCGGAAAAACGGATTGCGCCTTATCCCCAGGTCGGTTTTGCCCATGGCCTGGCGGTTTATGGGCCTAATATGGGGATGTTGCTGGAAATCGAGGCCTCTGCGCTAAAGGCTGAACCGGGCAAAGGTCGCTTGACCGTCACCGGTGTGGTCGAGGAAGAGGAGATTAGCGGGCACAATAAGCTGATCCGCAGTAAGAGCTTGGCGAGAAATTCGGTCGAGAATGTCTTTACCGTTTTACGCCGCAATCTCAAGGTCAACCCGTATGACTACGATATTCACCTTAACTTCCCCGGCGGCACCCCGGTGGATGGACCATCGGCCGGCGTGACGATGGTAACCGCAATATATTCGGCGATCACTAACCAACCCATCGACAATAAGGTGGCGATGACCGGTGAAGTGTCGATCCATGGGATGGTTAAACCGGTTGGCGGTATCATCCCAAAGGTAATGGCGGCTAAGAACGCCGGAGCCGAACGGGTGATTATTCCGCAGGAGAACTGGCAAGACCTCTTTACTAAGCTCGAGGGGGTTAAAGTCATCCCGGTCTCCCGGATCGAAGAAGTCATCCAAGCAGCCATTTGGGTACCTACTGCGTCCGAAAAAACCGGTTTGGTACAGTGGGAACCAAGCGATGCCGCGATCTTCGGCCCAGCCTCGGCCTCCTCCGGCAGCTAGGCAGGAATTGCTACCCCCCTAAAGAATAGTATATAAAAATAAAATGGAAATAGGCTTCCGCCGAGGGAGTGGCATAGATGGCACAAGACACTAAACAGGCTGGACAGTACGTCATCAAAGAACAACGTTCTGCAGATGATGACGCCCTTGAGATCCCGTTGGAGTTACCACTCCTCCCGCTCAGGGGAGTCATCGTTTTTCCGAATATGGTCGCTCCGCTTGATGTCGGCCGTGAGCGGTCGGTCAGCGCGTTGGAAGAGGCTATGGTACTGGACCGGATGATTATTCTGGCTGCCCAAAAAGAGGCCTCAATTTCCGAACCGGAGCCGGATGATATCTACCGTGTCGGTACTGTGGGCCAGATCAAGCAGTTGTTGAAACTGCCTGACGGTACGGTGCGCATCCTGGTCGAAGGGCTCAAGCGGGTGCGGATTGAACGCTACATCCATACTCAACCTTTTTATAAAGTACGCTTGGCGATTCTCGAAGACGAATTCGAGGATTCCTTGGAGCTTGAGGCGTTAACCCGTGCGGTTCTGGACCGCTTTGAGGAGTATTCCAGACTTAGCACCAAGATTCCGGGGGAGCTTTTTTCGTCAATTTCGGGCATCAAAGACCCCTTGCGTTTGGCCGACAGTATCGCCTCACAGTTGCCCGTATCCATCGAGTATAAGCAATCAATCTTGCAAAACCCGTCCGTGCGGGGTCGCTTTGAAGAACTGCTAGAGATTATCAGTAAAGAGATTCAGATCTTAGAAGTCGAAAAAAAGATTCATGTCCGCGTGCGCAAGCAGATGGAAAAATCCCAGAAGGAGTACTACTTGCGCGAGCAGATCAAAGCGATCCAAAAAGAGCTCGGCGAGCGCGATGAGCGGGCAGCCGAGGTCGCCGAGTATCGGGAGAAGATCGCCAAAGCCAAACTGCCCAAAGAGGTCGAGGAAAAAGCGAACGAGGAGCTTTCCCGGCTTGAGCGGATGCCAGCCATGGCTGCGGAGGCGGTAGTGGTCCGCACCTATCTTGACTGGTTATTGGCCATACCCTGGACCAAAAAGACCAGGGATCGTTTGGATATCAATGTCGCCGCTGAGATCCTCGATGAGGATCATTACGGCCTAACCAAAGTGAAAGAACGGATTCTCGAGTTTTTAGCGGTCAGACAATTGACCTCCAAGTTAAAAGGGCCGATCCTCTGCTTGGTCGGTCCGCCGGGTGTCGGCAAGACCTCGCTGGCCAAGTCGGTCGCTCGCGCTTTGCAACGGAAATTCGTTCGGTTTTCACTTGGCGGGGTGCGTGATGAAGCCGAGATCAGGGGTCATCGTCGCACTTACGTTGGTGCGATGCCTGGGAAGATCATTCAGGTGATGAAACAAGCGGGAACCAAGAACCCGGTGATCCTGCTCGATGAGATCGACAAGATGAGCACCGATTTCCGAGGCGACCCTTCGGCCGCCCTATTGGAGGTCTTAGACCCGGAGCAAAACAGCAATTTCGGAGACCACTATCTCGAAATCCCTTATGATCTCTCCGATGTGCTGTTCATCACTACGGCCAACTTGCTTGAGAATATCCCGCGCCCCTTGCAGGATCGGATGGAAGTCATCACGATTGCGGGATATACCGAGGAAGAAAAACTGAACATCGCTAAGGGTTTTGTTGTTCCCAAGCAATTGGAGGCCCACGGGCTCAAGCCCGAGCAGTTGAGTATTTCTGATAATGCGATTTTGAGCATCATCAGAGAGTATACGCGGGAAGCCGGTGTGCGTGGTATGGAGCGTGAAATTGCTGCGCTCTGCCGTAAGACGGCCAAGGAGATCGTTCAAGGCCGAACCGCGAGCGTCCGGATTACCTTAAGCAATTTGGAAAAGTACTTGGGGCCGCCTAAGTTTCACTGGGGTGAGACGGAAGAAAAAAGTTTGGTCGGGGTCGCTAACGGCTTGGCTTGGACGGAAGTGGGCGGCGACTTGATGGCCATCGAGGTTGCCGTTGTCGACGGCAAAGGTAAGCTGACCCTAACGGGCAAGCTGGGCGAAGTGATGAAAGAGTCAGCTCAGGCCAGTTACAGCTATATCCGTTCCCGGGCTGAGACCCTGGGTATTGCCCAAGACTTTTATGAACGCAAGGATGTGCATATTCACTGTCCGGAAGGAGCCATTCCGAAGGACGGTCCTTCCGCAGGGATAACGATGGCGGTCGCTCTGGCCTCCGCCCTCATGGGTGTACCGGTGCGCAATAACGTGGCGATGACCGGTGAAATTACGCTGCGAGGCAGGGTTCTTCCGGTCGGCGGGTTGAAAGAGAAGGCCTTAGCGGCCTATCGAGCCGGCATAACAACGATTATTCTGCCGGAACGGAATCGCCGCGATGTGCAGGAAATTCCTGCAAATGTGCGAAATAAGCTTGAGTTTAAGTTCGTCAATCATATGGATGAAGTGCTTGAGTTGGCATTAGAACGGTAATACGGTTGTGATGAAAGGGTTAAGTGGTGTGGAGAATCTTCCGGCAATAGGTCAGAGAATCAAGGTTCGCATCGTCGAACCGGAGCAGCCGTGGTATGCGAGTCGAGTTGAGGATTATGATGATGAAAAAATAACCATCAGCGCACCTTTTGACAAAGGTGCGGTAGTTCCGTTCAGATTGGGAGCTTTGATCCAGGTTGGCTATGAGCAACCGGATGCTTTCTACTCTTTCACCAGCAAGGTACTGGCTAGACGGGTGTTGAGAACAAACGACCTGCGTCTGTATGATCTTAGCCTGCCGACGGCGGTAGCGAGGTTCCAACGCCGTGAGATGTTCCGGCTGCCGATGATCTTTCCGGTGGAGTTTTCCGTCTTGGCAGTGCCTGAACATCGAGACCGATTCGATCCAGCCGAAGTCCACCAGGGGCTTGCTCTTGATGTCAGTGGCGGAGGAATCAAACTGGCGGCAAATCTTAGTCTGCCGCTAGGCGCGTTCCTTGAATTAAGTCTGCAGCATGAGATTTTCGGTGATCAAAAGGTCAAAGGCAAGGTCGTCAACTTGCATGAGCTGCAGAGTGAAGATCGAGCGGACTACAAATATCATTACGGGTTAAAATTTGTTGATCTGGAACCACGAGTGCAGGATAAGATCGTTTCCGCCATTTTTGCGGAACAACGCCGAAGGCGCCAACGCGAACTGGGCGATACGTAAGGATGCGACCAGGTGGTCGCTTTTATTTTCAAGATGGGAGGTTCCTTGATGTTCGAAATTGTTGATAAAGAGTTGCTGGCGCCAGGGATCTACCGCATCCTGGTGAAAGCCCCGCTGGTAGCGGCGAAAGCGGCCCCTGGTCATTTCGTCATCGTTCAGGCCATCGAGGATGGCGAGCGGATTCCCTTGACTATTGTTTCAGCCCAAGATGACTGTATTGAACTGATTTTTCAGGTAATGGGCGTCTCGACCGCACTGCTGGCGGAGCTTGAGCCACCGGCGAAGCTGCCGGCTTTGCTCGGCCCTTTGGGGATTGCTCCGGAGGTAAGCCCGGGCGAGGGGACCGTCCTCTGCGTAGCCGGAGGGGTTGGAGCAGCGCCGATCTTGCCACGCGCCCGTGATTATCATCAGAAAGGACGGAAAGTGGTGACTATACTTGGCGCGCGCAGCAAAGAACTATTATTGTTGGTTGACCGCCTGCAGGAAGTGAGTAGCGAGCTTCATATCTGCACTGATGACGGCAGTGCCGGACACCATGGTTTTGTGACCGACTTGATTCCTGAAGTCAGCCGGAGACACAAAATCGAGGAGGTTTTGGCGATTGGGCCGCTGCCGATGATGGCGGCAGTGTGTAAGATTACCAAGCAGCTGTCTCTGCCGACTACGGTTAGCTTGAACGCCTTGATGGTCGATGGGACGGGTATGTGCGGCGCCTGCCGGGTTGCGGTTGGCGGCGAGACCAAATTTACCTGTGTTGACGGACCGGAGTTTGACGGTCATTTGGTCGATTTTACCGGTCTGGCCAATCGTCTCTGCCAGTACCGCGAATACGAGCAAACGGCTTATGACGGCTATCGGAAAGAAAGGGGTGAGTGCCAATGTCTCAACGGGTAAAAACCCCGAAGATCCCGTTGGACCGGCGGCGTACCACTTTCCAGGAGGTGGCGCAAACCATCACCCCTGAAGAGGCCCGGCAAGAGGCCGAGCGCTGCTTGCAATGCAAAAATCCTCCTTGTGTTAAAGGTTGTCCGGTTGGGGTACCGATTCCCGAGTTTATCGCCCAAGTTGCGCGGGGAGACTTCGGCAAAGCGGCGGAGACCATTTTGGCGAAAAATGCGCTGCCAGCCGTCTGTGGGCGTGTCTGTCCGCAGGAGTCCCAGTGCGAAGGGGTGTGTATCCGCGGCGTCAAAGCCGAGCCGCTGGCCATCGGGATGCTCGAGCGGTTTGTCGCCCAGTTTGCTCCGGAGCAGTCCGGGCCCGGCGAACCTGTTCCGGAGTTGCGCGGCAAAAAGGTGGCGGTGATCGGCTCCGGGCCGGCCGGATTGACGGCGGCAGCGGATTTGGCCAAGGCCGGCATGCAGGTCACGGTCTTCGAAAGTTTGCATGCGGCCGGTGGGGTCTTGCGTTACGGTATTCCGGAGTTTCGGTTGCCCAAAGCGATCTTGGAAGCGGAGATAGAGGCGATTAAGGCTCTCGGGGTGGAGATCAAATTGAACACTTTGGTCGGCAAGACCGTTACCTTGGACGATTTGCGCGCACAAGGCTATCAGGCTTTCTTCATTGCCTCAGGGGCCGGCCTGCCTAGTTTTTTGGAGATCCCGGGCGAAAACTTGAACGGGGTTTACTCGGCCAATGAGTTCTTAACCAGGGTTAACCTGATGCGGGCATATGAGTCTAAGGTATCCGGCACCCCGGTACGCGTAGGCAAACGCGTGGCCGTATTTGGCGCGGGTAATGTGGCCATGGACGCGGCAAGGACTGCTCTGCGTTTAGGGGCCGAAGATGTTCGGATTGTCTACCGGCGAAGCCGGGCCGAAATGCCGGCGCGGCTCGAAGAGATCGAGAATGCCGAAGAAGAAGGGGTCAAATTTGAGCTTCTGGTCAGCCCGGTGGAGTTCGTCGGCGATGAGCGGGGTTGGGTCAAGGCAGTGGTCTTGCAAAAGATGGAGCTGACCGAGCCCGGGCCTGACGGCCGGCGGCGCCCGGTACCGATTGAGGGTTCGGAATATACGTTGCCCATTGATACCGCAATCATCGCGATTGGCCAGAGTCCCAATCCCATTCTCTTTCAGTCGATCCCGGAATTACAGCTGGGTCCGAAAGGCAACGTCGTGGTCGATGCGGAGGGGCGGACGAATATCCCTGATGTCTGGGCCGGCGGTGATGCCGCTACCGGTGCAGCCACCGTCATCCAGGCCATGGGCGCCGGACGGACGGCGGCGCGTTCGATCATTAACTATTTATCCACGGAGGTCTAACACGTGCTGAGTGATATTGAAATAGCCCAACAGGCCAAGCTGCGCCCGATTACCGAAATCGCGGCTCAATTAGGGATTTTGCCCGAAGAGCTGGAGCCATACGGCAAGTATAAGGCAAAAGTCTCCTTGTCGGTGCGCGAACGAGTTAAGAACAATCCGCGCGGCAAACTCATCTTCACTACTGCGATCACTCCGACACCGGCCGGGGAAGGAAAGACTTGTACCGCAATCGGCTTAACCCAGGCGCTCGGGGCTTTGGGAAAAAAAGCCGCGGTTTGCCTCAGGGAGCCTTCATTAGGTCCTGTTTTCGGAATCAAAGGCGGGGCGGCAGGGGGCGGATATGCTCAGGTAGTTCCGATGGAAGATATTAACCTTCATTTTACCGGAGATTTTGCAGCGGTTGCGGCTGCCCATAACCTACTCGCTGCGCTCGTGGACAATCACATTTATCGCGGCAATCGGCTGAACATTGATGTGACCAAGCCGGGTTGGGGCCGGGTACTCGATGTCAACGACCGTCAACTGCGGCATATTGTGGTCGGATTAGGGGGCAAAGAGAATGGTATTCCCCGCGAATCCGGTTTCGAGATCACCGCGGCCTCCGAGATTATGGCGGTGCTCTGTCTGGCCAAAGACTTCGCGGATCTAAAGAAACGCTTAGGTTCATTGATCGTTGGATATGATCGCGATGGCCGTCCGGTCTTGGCCCGTGAGTTTAAGGCTGAGGAAGCGATGGCGATCTTATTAAAGGATGCGATCAAACCGAATCTGGTCCAGACCCTCGAAGGGCAGCCGGCATTCCTGCACGGCGGTCCCTTTGCCAATATCGCCCATGGGAACAACAGTATCATCGCGACCGATTTAGCTTTGCACCTCGCCGATTATGTGGTAACCGAAGGCGGGTTTGCGGCTGATCTCGGGGCAGAAAAATTCTTTGATATTGTCTGCAGTCTTTCCGACCTCAAACCGGATGTGGCGGTGCTCGTCGCCTCGGTGCGGGCGCTAAAAATGCATGGCGGATTATCCCTAGCCGAATTGGCCACGGAAAATTTGCGGGCACTAGAGGCCGGTCTGGCCAATTTAGGAGCCCACCTGGACAACCTGGCCAAGTTTGGTCTGCCGGTTGTCGTCTGTATCAACCGTTTCCCTACCGACACCCAAGCCGAGCTGGACTATGTGCTCGCCTATTGTGCGGAGCGACAAGTCAGAGCAGCCATTTCCGAATGTGTGGCCAAAGGCGGTCCAGGTGGCAGGGAGTTGGCGGAGACCGTTTTGGAGGTATTGGCAACGGCGGAAAACCGCTTTAGGCCCCTCTACCATCCGGCAGAGTCGGTTAAAGAGAAGATTCATCGTTTAGCGACACAGATTTACGGAGCAGCGGATGTTCATTACTCGGTTCAGGCTGAAGCCCAAATCGCCGAGCTGATTCGCAATGGTTTTGGCAGCTTGCCGATTTGCATGGCCAAGACCCAGTTTTCGCTGTCCGATGATCCCCGTCTGTTAGGGGCGCCGAAGGGATGGAAGCTCACGGTGCGGGAAGTCAAGGTTGCCGCCGGGGCCGGCTTCATCATCTGTTATACCGGGAAAATCCAAACCATGCCCGGTTTGCCGGCTCAGCCGGCCGTGGAGCGAATGAGCATCGATGAGCAGGGTCGGATAACCGGGCTGTCTTAGCAGGACATCCTGCGGGCAAAGATGAATACTTTGTACGTTGTTTTTTAACCTTAATCTCAGGAGGAGATCGTGTGGAACAGACCTTTTTCTTCGTCAAGCCCGAAGCTGTCAGACGTGGGCTGGTTGGCATCGTCATCCAGCGATTTGAAGCTCGGGGTTTAAAACTAGCTAAGCTGGCGGTTAAACAGATTGAACCGGAAGTTGTGAAAGAGCATTATGCTCATCTCAAGGACAAGCCGTTTTTTGACGAGTTGGTCGAAACCATTACCGATGGCCCGGTTGTCATGGGTGTGCTCGAGGGTGTCGACGCGGTGAAAGTAGTCCGCAACATCGTCGGGGCAACCAATCCACTGGAGGCAGCACCGGGCACTATTCGCGGTGACTATGGCACCGTCTTGCCGCACAACGTTGTTCACGCCTCAGACTCAGTTGAAACTGCGGAGATCGAAATCCGCCGCTTTTTCGGGTAGAACTATGGATCTGACGAGCAAGATTATTGATGGGAAAGCTGTCGCAGCCTTGGTCCGCAAGGATGTGGCTGCCAAAGCAGCCGAATTTGAGGCGTGGGCCGGGTTTCCTCCCGGCCTCAGCGTTGTTCTGGTCGGCGATGATCCTGCCTCGCAAGTCTATGTGCGTTCTAAAGAAAAGGCTTGTCAAGAAGTCGGTTTTCACTCGCAAGTATTCCGGCTTCCGGCCTCAACGCCGCAAAGCGAGTTGTTGGCGCTGATTGATACCCTCAACAAAGATCCCCGGGTGCACGGTATTTTGGTGCAGTTCCCTTTACCGGAGGGCTTTGATCAAACTGCGGTAATCAATGCCATCGATCCGGCCAAGGATGTGGATGGGCTTCATCCGCTCAACGCAGGGCGCTTGGCATCCGGCTTGCCGGGTTTAGTTCCCTGCACTCCAAAAGGCATCATGCGGCTGATCCAAACCACCGGAGTTGACCTAACCGGGAAAACGGCCGTGGTTATTGGCCGCAGCAATTTAGTCGGTAAGCCGATTGCCGCGATGCTCTTGGCGGCGAATGCGACAGTCACAATAGCCCATTCACGCACTGTGGATCTGCCGAACGTGGTCCGGCAGGCAGATCTGGTGGTGGCTGCCGTCGGGCGCAAAGAACTGGTTCGTGGCGATTGGCTTAAACCAGGTGCGATTGTGATCGACGTTGGTATTAATCGCGTTGAAGGAAAATTGTATGGCGATGTGGCTTTTGCCGAGGCGCTTGAGGTAGTTTCAGCCATTACTCCGGTACCCGGAGGGGTTGGCCCGATGACAATCGCCATGCTGCTGGAGAATACCTTAGAAGCTGCGTTCGCCATTCAGGAGGCGAAGACCAATGGCCACAACTGAACATGATCAGCGGCGTGAATTGTATGCCGAGCTTAGCCCTGAACTTAAGGAATTGGTAGCGGTCAGACAGGTTGTCAGTTACCGGGGTGATGAGGTTTTCACGACCGAGGATTATCTGATCTCGGAGGTTCCAATCACCCTGGAGGTCAACGGCAAAGAGTTTGTCACCCTGCTTTGTACCCCGCTGATGTTGGAAGAGCTCGTTGTTGGCTTCTTGTTTACCGAGTCGTTGATCAAAAAGAAGAGCGATCTGGTGAGCTTTGAGGCGGATTTGGAAAAACAACGCGTCAAAGTGGAATTGGCCGGCAAGAACTTGCTGGCCGAGAAGCTATACGGCAAACGCACGATTACCACCGGTTGCGGCCGCGGAACGATCTTCTACCATGTTGCCGACTCACTTGGCACCGCGAAAAATGAGTCCCAGGTAAGGGTGAGTGCCGACCGGATCAGCGAATTGATGCGCGTTTGGCAGGAGACAAAAGGATTGTTCCTCCTCACCGGCGGAGTACATGCGGCAGCGATCGGTGATGCGGAGGGCAAGCTCTTGGTGCTGGCGGAGGATATCGGTAGACATAACGCGGTCGATAAGGTGTTGGGCCGGGCCGTGCTAGAGGAGTGGGATTTATCCGACAAGATCATCATGACGAGCGGACGAATCTCCTCCGAAATGCTCATCAAAGCAGCGAAGGCGCGGTTGCCGATTGTGGTCAGTCGTTCGGCGCCGTCCGAGTTGGCTCTAGCTATCGCCGATGAGCTGGGAGTAACCGTCGCCGGTTTTGCCAGAGGACGCAGACTAAATGTGTATACCGCTACCTGGAGAATTACCGCATAATTTTTGTCTATAGCAGGAAAAAAGCGCCTCAAAAACTAATATCACTAGAATAATTTTCCTAGTAATAGAGGGGGCTAGTTAAATGGCATACAAAATCAATGACTCATGTATCATGTGCGGGGCTTGTGAGCCGGAGTGCCCCACCGGAGCGATTTCCGAAGGTGATACTACCTACGTGATCGATCCGGATAAATGCATTGATTGCGGCGCCTGCGCCGATGTTTGTCCGGTAGGAGCGCCGGAGCCTGAGGAATAATTGTTTTGCATCCGGTTGCGGCGTAAACGAGGACAGCTGTCCTCGTTTTATTTTTAGGAGGCTTCACAATGGCAGTACGGCTATACCTTGTCAGACATGGTGAGACCGAATGGAATAAAGCCGGGAGGATTCAAGGTCAGCAAAATCCGCCGCTGAATGAGCTTGGTCGGCGCCAAGCCGAGATGGTTGCCGAATACTTGGCCGGGCTGTCTGCCAACTATGATCAGATTTACAGCAGCGACTTGCTCCGGGCTCGGCAGACCGCCGAGGCGATCGCTGCCAAGTGTAACGGCCGGATAGTTTTCCGCCGTGAACTGCGCGAACAGTGTTTCGGAGTTTGTGAAGGCTTTCTCGTGGAGGAGGCGCGAGCTAAGTTCGGTATTGATCTCCGCGCTTATCTACGCAACCCGGCCGGCACGACTCTTCCGGACGGAGAGAGCTTGGAGGCGATGGGTGCGAGGGCGGCGCAGTTTTTGGCTGAGGTCCGGGGTCATGAAGGCCAAAGCGTGATTGTGGTGAGCCATGGCGGTCTGATCAAAACGCTGTTAACTCTGATCTTAGGCATGCAGTTACATTATCGTAATCGCCTGGAGATCGCCAATGCAGCGGTTTCGGTGGTGAGCTTGGCAAAGACCGGGGATAAGGTCTTGGCCCTGAATCTTACTCACCATCTGGCACAAATCTCCTAGCGTATTCCAGTAAAGCGCGGCGTTCGTTAGTGACTTCTTCGGAGATTACCGCATCAAGGAGTTGGTCAAGAATTTGGCCGATGAGCGGTCCCGGAGCCAGTTGGAAATGTTCGATGAGATCATTGCCATCCAGGGCCAAATCACGGAGGGAGAAAACCTCCTCTGCTTCGAGCATGGCACTGATCCGGTTGCGCAAGATGTTCCAGGGCCATAATCTGCGTTTGCCTTGTGGTCCTAAGCCGATAATGTCGGCCTTGCGCACCTCCATCAGGGATAAGACGAGGTCGGGACCGACTTTGGCGATGAAGCGGCGGAGCGCCTTTTCGGAAGGGGCATCCGGCCAATAAAACATATGTTCCCGCACCAGGGTGACGATGCGTTTTCGCGACCGGCTCGGCCAGGCCCAGCGGCGCAGGATGGCCTCTGCCAGCTGAGCGGAGACTTCGTGATGCCCCCAAAAACGGCGGATCCCGTCGGCAGATTGGTTGGCGATGACCCCTTTGCCGAGATCATGCAATAACATAGCCGTGCGGACCTCGAGGTCATCGAGACAGTGTTTCATGGTTACGATGGTGTGGCTATAGACGGTATAGGCATGGTATTGGTTCTGCACCAGGCCGTAGCAAGCCGCCAGCTCCGGCAGAACTCCGTCTAAAACCCCGGTGACGCGCATGCGCCTGATCGCTTTATACGCCTCAGGATGTGCCAAGATCTGCCGCATTTCGCCGCCAATGCGTTCCACAGGCAGATTGGCAACGAGCGGAGCTAACTGGCAGATGGCTTTTTTGAGCTCAGCCTCCAGCCTTAAGCCTAGAAAGAGTTGGAAGCGAAAAGCGCGGAGGATGCGCAGTTTGTCTTCTGCCAGGCGTGCCTTGGCCTCGCCCACAGAACGGAGAATACCTTGCTCAAGATCGGCCAGCCCGCCGAAAAGGTCGACGAGACCGGACAGAGGATGATAAGCCAGCGCATTACACGTAAAATCACGTCTAGCCAGATCGGATGAGAGTTCGGTAGAAAACTCCACGTAATCCGGATGACGCCCGTCCGAGTACGGGCCTTCACGACGAAAAGTTGTGATCTCAACTTGTCCGCAAGTTTGAGTGGGAACGGTCACCGTGCCGAATTTGGCACCGATGGAAAAGGCATCAGCAAAAAGAGCCAACATTTCCTCAGGACGGGCGGACGTGCAGATATCCCAATCATGAGGGGTTACGCCCCGACAGAGATCTCTGACCGCTCCACCAACGAGATAGGCCTGGTGACCCGAGTCTTCCAGTCGGGTGATAATCGCTGTTATTTCTGCGGGAAGATCGAATTTTAATCGAGTATACATGAGTTTATCATTCCAGTCCGGACTGTCAAAATCCTTTCCCCTTGACAGTCAGGAAATATACAGTATATTATGTTACTAATCTCAGCAGGCTTTAATCGGCGAGGAACGGGAGTAGTACTGTTGATGCCGACCGGATCAGAGAGGCGGTTCACCGGCTGAAAGACCGCTACGGTTTGATCACAGGAAGTCGCCCGGGAGCTGCGGCAGCGAACCGGCAGTAGTTGCCGCCGACCGCGATGCGTTAAATCGCACTAGAGTGCGCCCACGAGGCGAACTAAGGTGGTACCGCGAATTGCTTTCGTCCTTAGACGAAGGCTTTTTTTATTCAGTTTGTAGTCAGTATATCAGCAGGAGGTAGTAACCAATGCAAGCAGGATTGCCGAAAGTATACGACCCCGCCGGCACCGAGCAGAAATGGTACGAGTATTGGGAGAAGCAGGGGTATTTTCATCAAGAGGTTGATCCGACTCGTAAGCCGTTTTGTATTGTGATTCCGCCGCCGAATGTTACCGGCCAATTGCACATGGGGCATGCCTGGGACAATACCTTGCAAGATATTTTGATCAGGTGGCACCGGATGCTTGGCGATAACACGTTGTGGGTACCGGGTACCGACCATGCCGGTATTGCCACCCAGGCTAAGGTCGAGGAAGCCCTGGCCGCAGAAGGACTGACCAAATATGATCTAGGGCGTGAAGCCTTCGTTGAAAGAGTCTGGGCGTGGAAAGAGGAATATGGTGGACGCATTGTCAACCAGCTCAAAAGGCTCGGTTCATCCTGTGACTGGCAGCGGCTGCGTTTTACCATGGATGAGGGCTGTTCGCGGGCGGTGCGCGAAGTATTTGTCAGTCTTTACGAAAAAGGCCTGATCTACCGGGATAACCGAATTATCAACTACTGTCCGCACTGCAACACCACCCTTTCCGATATTGAGGTTGAGCATCAGGAACGTCAAGGCAACCTCTGGCATATTCGCTATCCTTTAGCGGATGGCAGCGGTGAGATCACGGTTGCTACCACCAGGCCCGAGACGATGCTGGGCGATACGGCTGTGGCCGTGCATCCGGAAGATGAGCGTTATCAGCATCTCATCGGCCGCACGGTGATTCTCCCGTTGATGAACAGAGAAATTCCGATCATCGCTGATGAATATGTGGATCGGGAGTTTGGTAGCGGTGCGGTCAAGGTCACACCGGCGCATGATCCGAACGACTACGAAATGGGCTTGCGTCATAACCTGCCCAATATCACCGTGATTGGTAAAGATGGCAAGATGACCGAGGAAGCAGGTGTCTATGCCGGCCTGGAGCGTTATGAAGCCCGCAAGCGGGTGGTTGCCGACCTCGAAGCCGCAGGGTATTTGGTTGCGGTAGCAGACCACAGCCACGCGGTTGGTGAGTGTTATCGTTGTGGCACTGTGGTTGAACCGCTCATTAGCAAACAGTGGTTTGTCAAAATGGCTCCTTTGGCCGAGCCGGCCATCGAAGTGGTCAAGACAGGCAAGATCCGCTTTATCCCTGAGCGGTTTGCCAAGATCTATCTCAATTGGGTCGAAAACATCAGGGATTGGTGCATTTCCCGGCAGCTCTGGTGGGGCCACCGGATTCCGGTGTGGTATTGTCAAGACTGCGGTGAAGTTATTGTTTCCCGCGAAGATCCGACCAGCTGTCCATGTGGCAGCACCAATCTGGAACAAGACCCGGATGTCTTGGATACTTGGTTTAGCTCGGCTCTCTGGGCATTTTCGACTCTGGGCTGGCCGGAAAAGACACCTGAGCTCGCGCATTTCTATCCGACTTCGGTATTGGTAACCGGGTTTGATATCATTTTCTTTTGGGTTGCCCGCATGATCTTTATGGGGCTGGAGTTCGCCGAAGATATTCCATTCCATGAGGTTTTCATTCATGGCTTGATGCGTGATGCCCAAGGACGCAAGATGAGCAAATCGTTGGGTAACGGCATCGACCCCCTTGAGGTGATCGAAGAATATGGGGCTGATGCTCTCCGGTTCAGCATCGTCACCGGCGTGGCACCCGGTTACGATATGCGGTTCCGCATTGAGCAGGTCGAGGCGAGTCGTAATTTTGCCAATAAGATTTGGAACGCGGCCCGCTTTACCCTCATGAACCTGGCCGATTATGCTGATGGTCTTTTGTCCGCTGAAGAGCTGGTCGCTCTACCTTTGGAGCTGCCGGATCAGTGGATCTTAGACCGCTATGCCTGGGTAGCGGCTGAGGTCAATCGTCAATTAGGCCGCTACGATCTTGGCGAGGCCGCCAGGGTCCTGTATGATTTCATTTGGGGCGACTTCTGTGACTGGTACATCGAGCTGGTGAAAGGACGTTTGTATGATAAGAGCACTCCCGAGAGCAAAAAGGTGGCCCAAGCGGTGCTGACTTACGTCCTCGAAGGAACGATGCGTCTCTTGCATCCATTCATGCCGTTTATCACCGAGGAGATCTGGCAGAATCTCAAGGTCGGCGGCGAGACAATTATGACCGCGGCTTACCCGCAACGGGAGTCTGTGCTGAGCTTCCCGGAGGCAACGCAGACCATGACCGCCTTTATTGAGGTAGTCAGAGCTATCCGTAATGCCCGGGTTGAAGCCGAAGTTCCATTGGGCAAACGAATTGAAGCGATCTTGTTGGTTGACGACCGGTTGCTGGCTGATTTTGCCGCGCTGGAGGCGGAGTTTTCAGCTTTGGCCGGCCTCGCTCGGTTAACGATTCTGCCGGCGCAGTCCGCCAAACCGGAAAAGGCGCTGAGCGCTTTAGCTGCCGGGGTCGAGATTTACCTGCCCCTAGCAGGTATGCTCGATGTGGAAAAAGAGCTGGAACGGCTGAACAAGGAGCGGGAGCGCCTGTTGCAAGAAGTAGCTCGGGCGGAACAAAAACTCGCGAACGAGGCGTTTATCAGTAAAGCACCGGCTGCCGTAGTGGAGAATGAACGAGCCAAGTTGGCCGCGTACAAGGCCGATTTAGCCAAAGTGGAGGAGCGGATTAGCGAAGTTGAAAGCCTTTGATTCTCATTGGCGTTTGGGTTTAGAACGGATGTATCCGTTACTGGCCGAGTTTGGTCATCTCGAAGACAAACTGCAGATCATCCAGGTGGCGGGTACCAATGGGAAAGGAAGCGTTTCGTATTTAACCGCCGGTTTGCTGAGTGCGGTCACCAGGGAACCGGTCGGTTTGTACACTTCGCCGCACCTCGAAAAACTCAACGAGCGTTTTCAGATCGTCGATGATCAAGGGCGACGCCCGTTCCCATTTGAACAAGTGGAGCTGGCCTTGGCCCGGGTGGCTGAGGCCACCAAAAACTTGCCGAGCTCCTTGGGGCCGGTAACCGAATTCGAGGCCTGGACCGTTGCTGCGGTCTTGCTCTTTTACGAAGCCGGGCTGACCAACGCGGTTTTTGAGGTTGGCCTGGGCGGGCGTTTGGATGCGACGACAGCGCTTCCGGCGAAATTGGCTGTTATTTGCCCGATCGACTATGACCATCTTGACCGGCTCGGGACCGATTTGGCTAGCATTGCCGCCGAAAAGGCGGCGATTATCCGTCCGGGGCAACCTGTAGTTGTTGCCGAACAACAGGCAGCGGCCACTGCGGTCATCGAAGCTGTCGCGCTCGAACAGCGAGCGCGTTTGATTCCGGTTGCTGAGCGCTATCAGATCTTGGAGTTTACTTCTGCCGGCACAGATTTTACGTGGCTAGCGGGTAACGATCAACGGTATACTTTTCGTCTCGGGTTAAAAGGCCGGCAGCAGGTGATGAATGCCGCCTGTGCACTGTCTGCCGTAGAGGAGTATGTTGGATCAGGCCAGTTAGCACAAGCCCAGACCCGTGAAAGGATAGCGCGATTCTTGGCTGAGGCCAAGTGGCCGGGGCGTTTTGAATTACTGGAGAGCCACGGCCAGCAGGTTCTGCTTGATGTCGGGCATAACCCCCAAGCGATTAAGGTCTTGTTGGAAAATTTACAATTGTATTTCCCCGATACTCCCATTTGGGGGGTCTATGGGTCTTTACTGGACAAGGATTACCGGACGGTGGCCGCACTGCTTACTGAGTATCCTTTTCAAGGGTTAGTTATTACCGAGCCGTGGAGCGAACGCAAACTGTCGAGTCGCGAGCTGGCCGCACTTTTTCCGCCGAGTATGCAGATTATCGAGGAAGCGGACTTGGAAAGTGCGGTGGAGTTGGGGCTCGCGAAAGCCAAAGCCGACCGGGCGCTCGTGGCCATCTTCGGTTCTTTCTTTCTCGTCGGCCCGGCCCGCACTAAACTGATGCAGAGTGTGGAGAAATGAACGCGAGTCGGATTATCATTATCGGTGGGGCATACGGTAGCGGCAAGTCTGAGATCGCTTTACACTTGGCCAGGCAAGCGGCTGAGAGCGGTGAGCGGGTCATCCTGGCCGATCTGGACTTCGTTAATCCGTATTTCCGCTCGCGCGAACAAGCCGGAAATCTGCCGGAGACGGTGGAGGTTATTTCCACTGCCCGAGGGTATGAGACGGCTGATTTGCCGGCAATCTCCGGGCAGGTTGCGGCGGCGATCCGGTTGGACCAGGCGCGCTTGATCATTGATCTGGGCGGCGATCCGGTTGGGGCCAAGGTTATGCGCAGCTTTGCCGGTGAAGCACGCCTTGCGGCTGCGGATTTTTGGGTGGTGATCAACCCTTTCCGGCCATTCACCGCTGCAGTGAAACAGATTAGCGAGTTAGTAAAGGCGTTAACGGAGGCGGCCGGTCTACCGCCGACAGGCATCATCGCTAACCCTAACCTGTTGGGGGAAACCACTATACAACAAGTTTATCGCGGGTTAGCGATGGTCAAAGAAGCCGCTCGTATCGTGAATTTGCCGCTCGTGGCACTGGCGGTGGAGAGCACGTTGTTGGCCCGACATCCTGATCTCAAGACTTGTACTCCGGAGCTGGATATTTTCCCGCTGCGGCGCCAGCTATTACCGCCGTGGCACGCTGAGATTTAGGCAGGAAATCGCCACAGGGATTCCGTAATACTCAAAAGACTAGGGAGGTGGCAAGGTGGCCGGTAAGCGAGTGAAACAAAAGCAGAGGACCAAGTCCGACGGTTCGTTCGGTCTTAGCCTGATCATCGTGGCAATCATTGCCATTTGTGCAGGTTATTTCCTGGGTAATTACTTCATCAAGATGGCAATCGCTCCGAGTAATAATCCCAGTCGGACGACAAGTTTACCGACGGTTCAGACTACGGTTAAGCCTGAGCCCGTGGCTGAGCCGAAACCGGTTACACCGTTGCCGGCTGTTAGCGAAGCCAGTCAGCCGACTCAGCCCGCAACCGGTGACTTGTTGGTCCGGTTGGGGGATGCCCAGCCCGCGGCCCCGCCGGAACCGCCACGGGATTCCGCAACCACCAAAAGCGATGGTCTGCTCCGAGTTCAGGTCGGGTCTTTCGCCAGCCGGCCTGAGGCGATGGTCCTAGCTGAGAAGCTAAAGGCCGATGGCTATGAGACCTACATTACGACTGAGAAACCATACCGCGTCCAGGTTGGGGCTTTTGCCGATCAGGCGGCGGCCAAGCACCTTGTTGATCAGTTGATTTCCGACGGCTATTCCCAAGTGATCATCAAATAGACCGCTTATGTTTGGGGCAACTTAAGTACGAGGTGGGTATATGACTCCTGGTACTACGGTTGCTCTCGCTACTCTTATCGGCACGATCAGCCGGTTTCTTTTCTTAACAGTGGACTACCGTCAATATCCCAGTTATCCCCAAGGATACTTGGTTCATTTGTCATTGGGCGCTATCGCTGCTTTTCTGGGTGCGGTAGCCATTCCTGCTTTGGCCAGTAAAGATTTTGCCGCCGCCACTTTTCTTGCGCTGGCGGCCCAACAGTTCCGCGAGATCCGTAATTTAGAGCGGACCGGGTTGGAAAACTTGGAAAAGGTCGAGTTGGTGCCCCGTGGACCCGCTTACATTGAGGGTATTGCCAAAGCTTTTGAAGCCCGTAATTATATCGCGATGTTCACTGCTTTGATAACTTCAGGTGTAATCTATTTGGTCGAAGCAAATGGATTCTTGGAGGTCAGTCTGGCAGCATTTCTCAGCCTACTGTTAGTGTTATATCTGCGGGATAGTTTGCGCGGAGCGAGAGTGGGTGATTATGCCGAAATCACCCCGGCCCGCTTATCGTTTAAGGGTTCTATCCTGTATGTTGATGAGATCATGTTGCTGAATGTCGGCAGCCGTGAGGCCAGAGATCTGATCCTTGAACATGGGCTCGGGGCGGTTTTAACACCCCGTGATATTAACGCCCGAGTCACCTTGGCCAATCTTGGCCAGCGCCAAGCAATTCTCCACGATTTGGCGACGATCTTGGGCATCCGTCGTGATCAGGATGAGCCTGAATTCTCCCCGCAGGCACGTCTGGACCACGAATCAGGCAAAATTGGCATTTTCATTGTCCCGGTTAACAAGGATGCCGAGGCGATGCGCGTCGCCATCGCCCATGTTCCACTGTTGGAAAGTGCGAAACGACGACCGAGCGCGGCCATTTCCGGACGGTTGGCTGCCCGGCGGAGCGGGAGGTAGCGTGATGCAAGGAGGCGACCAGATTATCGCGGCGGTCGTAACCAAAGAATCGCGGGAAAGGTTGGCCGGGGATATTTTGGTTTTGGTGGCTGAGAACACTGCTGAGGTGCAAGCAATCGCTACGTCCCTGGCCCGTATTACCAACAGCATGATTCACGAGTTGCCGACCGGGATAATCCTTTTGGTTAAACACTAATGGAGGCTAATGGGAGCAAATTGTTCATCGCGGTCGTTTACGGTTTGATTTCAGGATTTGCCGGTTTGCTCGGAAGCCTTTTCTGCTTTTTCCGGCCGTTCCCGAAACGAATTCAAGGCTTGATCATGGGTTTTGGGTCGGGCGCCCTTATCGCTTCGGTGAGTTTTGGCTTGATGGAAGATGGCTTTCGTCATGGGGGAATTGACTCGACCGCTTTTGGCTTAGCTGTCGGTGCCGGAGCTTATTATCTTTTTCATTTACTTTTTCTGCGCCACTCCGCTCCAAAAGGTCTTCACTTCCGAAACCCGGCGGAACAATCCGGGGTTAAAATCCTGCTGGCAAGCATACTCGACAGCCTGCCCGAACAATTTGCGATTGGCGTCGGGGTTAAAGCCGGTTCAAGCCTCGGCTTTCTCGTCATGCTCGGCGCGGTCATCGCCGGTATCCCGGAGGCGATGGCCGGTACAAGTAAGTTGGGCGAATCATGGGGTACCGGCAGGATTATTCTCTTTTGGCTGGCTTTAGGCGTGATTTCGACCGGGGTGACGATTGTGGGCTTTCTAGCTGCCGGAGTGGTTCCCGGCGACTTTCTCGGTTTCCTGCTGGCCTTCGCAGCCGGGTCTTTACTGGCCATGCTTTCGGATACCATGCTGCCGGAAGCCCTAAAAAGCGGGGGCAATATCATCAGTTTGGCTACGGTCGCAGGCTTTATGATGTCCTATATTGTTTCCCGGCTCTAACCGGCAACACCTCGCCGATGCTATGTTCATCGTGTTTGGGCTATGCTTTCGGCAAAGTGATTTCGGAGTTGGAAAAAGTATCTGCCCCGGTAGTCGGAATAACAAGATAATTCAGCTTTTGGCAGGAGTTTGGCACCCTTAGAGGGAATATGTGCAATAATTCCAAGCAAAATACTAGGGATTAATCGAGAAAGGATGTGCTGTGATGTATTATTCTTCGATTGTTGAAGCAATAGGCAATACTCCACTCGTACGGTTGCGCAAGATAAATCCTAATAAGAGCGCTACCATCCTTGCCAAGCTGGAGGGGCAGAACCCCGGCGGCAGTGTCAAGACCAGAATAGCCTGGAATATGATCGCCGAGGCGGAGGCCCGTGGGATGCTCCGAGCCGGCGGCATGATTATCGAGGCAACCTCGGGCAATACCGGCATCGGCCTGGCCTTGGTGGCGGCCAGTCGGGGCTATCAATTGATCCTGGTAATGCCGGAAAGCATGAGTATCGAGCGGCGCAAACTGCTCAAGCTTTACGGTGCACAGGTGATTTTGACTCCGGCAGCGGAGGGCATGGAGGGGGCTGTTAAGAAAGCCAACGAGTTGAAAGAGCAGTATCCCGAGGCTTTCATGCCGAGACAATTCTCCAATCCCAACAACCCGTTGACTCATTACAAAACCACCGGTCCGGAGATTTGGGAGCAGTGTGGAGGTAAGATCGATGCGTTTGTTGTCGGGGTCGGCACCGGCGGTACACTAACCGGGGCAGGTAAATACTTGCGGGAGAAAAATCCTGACCTGAAAATTTACGCTGTTGAGCCGGCCGGTTCCCCTGTCCTGTCCGGAGGAAGCAAAGGACCGCACAAAATTCAAGGGATTGGGCCAGGTTTTGTGCCCGAGATTTTGGATCGGTCGTTAATTGATCAGATCATTACGGTTCCGGATGACCAAGCTTTTCTTTATGCTTCCCGCTTGGCCGAGCAGGAAGGTATTTTGGCCGGGATTTCGAGTGGGGCGGCAGCTTATGCAGCCTGCAAGGTGGCTGATGAGCTCGGCTGGGGCAAATATGTGGTGACAGTATTACCGGATACAGGTGAGCGCTACCTCTCTGTCGAAGGATTCTAATATGAGTGTGCAGGCCAAATATGAGGAGCTACTTAAGTTGCTGGCGCGACCGGCAGGGCTAGTAGTAGCTTTTTCGGCAGGTGTTGATAGCACCTTGCTCTTAAAAGCCGCAGTAACGGCCAATAGCAAGGTCATGGCTGTAACTGCGGTTTCTGCTCTCCGCCCCGCCCGGGTAGCCGATGAGGCCAAAGCGCTTGCCGGCTTGGTCGGAGCAGAGCACCGCTTGCTTGTGACCGACGAGCTCAGCCTCGATGGTTTTGCGCTCAACCCGCCGGAGCGCTGCTATATATGTAAGAATAATTTATGCGGTAAATTAGTCGAGTTAGCAGGAGCCTTAGGCTACGAAATGGTGGCTGAGGGCAGTAATCAGGATGATTCACGTGAGTATCGGCCGGGGATGCGGGCGGTTAAGGAATGGGGGGTAGCTTCACCGCTGGCAGCGGTTGGCTTGACCAAAGCGGAGATCCGCACTCTGTCTCGTCAACTCGCTTTGCCGACCTGGGATAAGCCTTCGATTCCTTGTTTGGTCACGCGTTTTCCTTATGGCACTTTGCTCACCCGAGAGCTGTTGGCTAAAGTGGAAAGCGGGGAGAACCTCTTGCGCGAGCTTGGCTTTACCGATTTTCGCCTGCGTAGCCACGGAGATCTGGCGCGCTTGGAGGTTAGCTCAGCCGAATTTCCGCAAGCTGTCGCTCTTAAGGAGACGATTGTTGAACGATTGCGGTCAATTGGTTATCAACATATCTGCCTTGACTTGGCGGGTTTGCGTTCCGGGTCTTTTGACTCGGATTTCGCTTCATAGCATACCTGCTGCTATCAGGGTAATCCTATAACCGGATTATTTTGCCGGAAGGAGTAGCCGATGGGATTACAGCTGATAGCTTTGGTGGTCGCAGCTTTGGCCGGTTTAGCGATGGCTGTGCAAGGGACGTTGAATACGGCTTTGTCGAAAATTACCGGGCTACTAGAAGCCACATTTATTGTGCAAGCCGTTGCTGCGTTTGCCGCCGGGATGTTGCTATTTGGTTTTGGCTTGGGTGAGGGAAATGTAACTGCGATTGTTAAGGCGCCGTGGTATACTTGGCTTGGTGGAGCGATCGGGGTGGCTATCACCTACGGTGTAGTCTATGCCATGCAAAAAGCCGGTGTTGCCTCGGCTACGACGGCCATTATTGTCGGGCAGATTTTGACGGCTGCGCTCATCGACCATCTGGGGATCCTCGGGATGGAGCGCATCCCCTTTCCATGGTGGAAGGTGATTGGCTTGGCTTTGGTTGCGGTCGGAGCGCGAATTCTGTTGGCCCAATAAAGACATACAAAATGGGGGAGAGAGGATGGAGTTCACGGGGGAGGTTATCCGTGTCGACGGGGAATGGGCTGATGTCCGGGTTGTCCAGTTGTCACACTGTGCTGCGTGCGGTAAGTGCAACTTGGGACGCGCCCCGCGCGTGCACGAAATCAGGGCATATAACCGGATTTCAGCCGCGCTTGGTGAGACAGTGGTCGTGTCCATGTCACCGAGTGGTCTCGTTACCGCATCAGCTTGGTTGTATCTGATCCCGCTGGCCTTTTTTCTCACCGGTTTGATCTTCGGATACCGCTTTTTCAGCAATCTGGGGGCGCTGTTAATCGGAACAATGCTGCTCATCCTGGCCTTGGCCCTCCTGCGCGTAGGTGATGCTTATTGGCAGGGGCAGGCAACGGCGGAAATAGTCAAAAAATGCACAAATTAAACTGCTCCGCAAATCCCTGTAGGAAAATAGTGGACGAGCCCGAACGATTATAGTCAATAACTTTGGAGGGACACAAGTTGCGTGTTGAGCGTGATCTCCTGGGAGAGCGGGAACTTCCCGCCGACGTTTACTATGGAATTCAAACCTTGCGGGCCACCGAGAATTTTCCGATTACCGGTTTGCGGCTCCATCCCGCATTGATTAAAGCGCTGGCTCTAGTTAAACGAGCGGCGACTCAGGCCAATATGGATACCGGATTTCTTCCCGCTCACATCGGTCGGGCGATTATCACTGCTTGCACCGAGATCGAAGCCGGCCGATGGTTGGAGCAGTTTGTCGTGGATCCCATTCAGGGTGGGGCCGGGACCTCGATTAATATGAACATGAACGAGGTCTTGGCCAACCGGGCGATCGAATTGTTGGGCGGTCGTCGCGGTGATTATTTCTTGGTGCATCCCAACACCCACGTCAATATGTCCCAATCCACCAATGATGTGATTCCCACTGCGGTTAGGCTTGCCTTGTTACGCATCTTAGATGGGACAATCGAGGCCCTGAATAATCTGGTAGAGGAATTTTTTCGTCTTGCTGCCGAATATGATGATATTGTTAAGTTGGGACGAACTCACTTACAAGACGCGGTCCCAATTAGATTAGGGCAGGAGTTTGGTGCTTACGCCCGGGTCGTCAAACGCGATGCGGAGCGAATCAAGCGATCCCGTGAGGGCTTGCTCACAGTGAATATGGGAGCTACGGCGGTTGGTACCGGGCTCAATGCCGATCCGGCTTATATCAGCAAAGTCTTAGAATATCTCCGCGAGTTTAGCGGTTACCCGTTTGTCGGGGCCGAGGACCTGGTGGATGCGACCCAAAATGTGGATGCCTTAGTGGCCGTCTCGACGGCCTTTAAGTCTGCTGCGGTCAGCTTATCCAAGATAGCTTCCGATCTCAGACTCCTCTCTTCCGGGCCGCGTGGCGGATTAGGTGAAATCAATCTGCCGCCGGTTCAGCCAGGTTCCTCGATCATGCCGGGTAAAGTTAACCCGGTTATTGCGGAAACGGTCAACCAGGTAGCTTTCCAGCTGATCGGCAGTGATGTGACGGTGGCCCTGGCCGCGCAGAATGGGCAGTTGGAGCTCAATGTGATGCAACCGGTGCTCATTCACAATTTGCTGCACAGCGCCGATATGCTGCGCAACGTGGTCACCGTTTTTACAACGAAGTGTGTATCCGGAATTACCGCCAACCGCGAGCGATGTAGCGAGTTACTTAACAAGAGCCTTGGTATCGTTACCGCACTCAGCCCGCATATCGGGTATGATCAAGCCTCGTCGATTGCCCAGGAGGCACTGTCCACCGGTCGGTCGGTGGCCGAGATCGTGCTCGAGAAAGGGTTGTTGACACCAGCGGAATTAGATGTAATCATGCGCCCCAATGAGCTGACCGAGCCCGGCATCGCCGGCCGACAGCTCTGGGACCAGGGTAGGGGGAAGTAAATGGGAGCAGTATTGAACTTGTTTAAACGCCCTGCATATAAGGGAGGGGTGGAAATCCACGGCCCGGTTCGTCCGCTCTCCGAACCGATCACCACGCTTGCCCCAACGGACGAAGTGGTGATACCGCTTCTCCAGCATATTGGGGCGCCGGCCAAACCGGTGGTCGCGCCTGGCGATGAGGTACGCATCGGTAGTGTTATCGGTGAGCCGACCGCCTTTGTTTCCACCTACATCCATGCCAGTGTTGCGGGGAGAGTCAAAGAAATCACCACCATACGCAGGCCGGGCGGAGCGACCATTCCGGCTGTGGTGATTGAGACGGCCGCTGATCAACAGGCTGAACCGACGGGCGAAGCAACAGATTGGAGAGAGCTCAGCCCTGAAGAAATCCGCGATCGGGTGCGCAAAGCGGGCATTGTCGGCATGGGCGGCGCCGGATTTCCAACGCATATTAAATTAGCGCCGCCGCCGGACAAACCAATCGACTCGGTCTTGGTCAACGCGTGCGAGTGCGAGCCCTATTTGAGCGCGGATAGTCGCTTGGTAATTGAGAATCCTACCGAGTTGGTGGCCGGGTTAAGAGTGGCCATGCGGGCAGTTGGTGCCCAAAAAGGTTACTTGGCGTTTGAAGCCGACCGGCTTGACAGCATTCAAGCCGTCCGCGCAGTAATCAAAGACGCCTCCGATATTGAGGTTGTCGTCTTGCCATCCAAGTACCCGCAGGGCTCGGAGAAGCACTTAATTAAATCCGTCCTCGGCCGCACCGTGCCCTTGGGAGCCTTGCCGAGTGCGGTTGGGGCGCTGGTGCAAAATGTGGCCACCCTCATTGCCGTTTTTCGCGCCGTTACTTATGGCGAGCCGGTGACTCGGCGGGTGGTAACGGTCAACGGCGGTGCGGTGTCTAAACCCGCCAATTATCTGGTGCCGATTGGCGTCCCGATTCAGGCTTTGCTGGAGGCCTCCGGATGGCGCGAGGATGAGTGTGTCCGGGTAGTCCTCGGTGGTCCGATGATGGGTCGGACAGCGAGCGCTCTTTCGGAGGTGGTTACCAAGACCACTTCGGGTGTCCTGGCTTTGACCGCGGCCGAAATCGGCTCTTTGGAGACCAGTCCGTGCATCAGGTGTGGGCGCTGCTTGACTGCTTGCCCAATGGGGCTTTATCCTGGCTATATCGCTGATGCCGGCGTGGCCGGTGCACTTGATGCCGCCGAGAAAGCGGGTGCGCTGGCCTGCCTGGAATGCGGTTCCTGTGCGTATAGTTGTCCCGGTAAGCGTCCTTTGGTACAGCAAATTCGGGAGATCAAGTTCAAGCTTCAGCAGCGCCAACGGGAAAGGAAAGGTGAGTGAGATGGGCGCTTTGGTTCAGGGACCCGGCCCGCATATCGGATCACCGGAACTGACTCGTACGATAATGTGGTCGGTGATTATTGCACTTATACCTGCATCTTTGGCAGGAGTTTATTTCTTTGGCTTGACTGCTTTGGTTGTCTTGGCGACTACTTCGGCGGCCGCCGTAGTCACCGAATATTTGTGGCTCAAATATGTGCGGGGTTACGAGCCACGCCCGGATGGCAGCGCCCTGCTTACCGGGTTGCTCCTAGGGCTCACCCTGCCACCAACCTTTTCGCCGGTATTGGCGGCTCTCGGGTCTGTGGTGGCGATCATTTTGGGCAAACAGGTTTACGGCGGGTTAGGGAACAACCCATTTAATCCGGCCTTGGTTGGTCGGACATTTCTGCTCATTTCTTTTCCGGTGGCGATGACGACCTGGCAGGCACCGCTGGATGCGGTCACAACCGCCACCCCGCTGTCTTTGCTGAAAGCCGGGGAGCAGCTGCCCTCCTGGGGTCAGCTGTTTATTGGAAATATCGGCGGCAGCATCGGAGAAACTTCGGTCTTGGCCTTGTTAGTGGGCGCAGCCTTCCTGCTCTGGAAGGGCTATATTGATTGGCGGATTCCGGCCGGAGTCCTCATTAGCAGCGCTGTTTTAGGGGCAGGGTTTGGCGTGCCGGTCTCGGTCACCTTGTTTAGCGGCGGTTTGATCTTAGGAGCCTTTTTTATGGCCACCGATTATGTGACTTCACCGGTTACCCCGGCCGGACGCTGGTTATTTGGTGTCGGTATCGGGATAATTACGGTCGTGATCCGGCAGCTCGGAGGGTATCCTGAGGGTGTGTCTTTCGCTATTCTGCTGATGAATGCGGCGGTACCTCTGATTGAACGAGCTACCTGGCCGAAACCAATGGGGGCGGTGAAATGAACAACACGCTGATCCGTTATGCACTTGTCTTAACTGTGATTGCCGTTGTCAGCGGGGCGGCGTTAGCCTATTTCAACGGTATTACCGCCGAGAAAATTGCTGAGAATCGGCGGTTGCGCGAACAGGCCGCCGTCAGCGCGGTGTTGGGGACCGAAACCTTTACGACCACCGAGATCGAGGGCGGAAAAATTTATTCTGCCGATACGCCGGCTGGGAAAGTGGTCGCTTTTACGACCGCACCGCCCGGCTTTAGCGGCCCGATCTCTCTGATGGTCAGCGTTAATGTGGATCAGGAACGGGTTGAGAAAATTGTTGTTCTTGAGCACGGTGAAACACCCGGATTGGGGGCGAGGATCACAGAAGCTGCCTTTACGGATCAATTCGCCGGCAAGTCACTGGCAGATCCTTTTCGGGTGAAACATGACATCCAAGTGATTACCGGGGCCACAATTTCGACCCGGGCAGTGACTGAAGGTGTTAAGGCGGCGGCTGACAAAGTAGTGGCTCTGGTAAAGGCAGGTGTCGTAGGTGAATAATTTCCTGAAAGGGCTTTGGAAAGAAAATCCCATTTTTGTGATTATGATCGGGATGTGTCCCACTCTGGCTGTGACGACCGCAGCGGTTAACGGGATCGCGATGGGTTTAGCTACTACGGCGGTTTTGGTTTGTTCGAATCTACTTGTTTCTTTGCTGCGCAACTTCATACCCAAAGCAGTCCGGATTCCGTCCTATATTGTAATGATTGCTGCGTTGGTGACGGTTGTAGATATGGTTATGGAGGCCTTTTTTCCGGAGATTCATCGAGTTTTAGGACTGTTTATCGCTTTAATCATCGTCAACTGCATTATCATGGGCAGAGCTGAGGCCTTTGCCGCCAAGAACCCGCCGCTGGCAGCGCTCCTTGATGGTCTGGGGATGGGTCTGGGATTCACGTGGGCGCTGACCCTGATCGGTTCGGTGAGGGAACTCCTCGGTGCCGGATCGCTTTTTGGGATTAAGGTCTTAGGAAGTGCTTATCAACCGGTGATCCTGGCCTTACTCCCGCCGGGAGCCTTCATTACGATGGGCTTAATCTTGGCGACTTTTAAAGCAGTCGAAATTAGTCGAAAAAAACAAGTGGCTGGGGGTGTAACCGGTGTTGCAGGGCCTATTTCTCATACTGGTCAGCACAGTATTAGTCAATAATTTCGTTTTATCCAGGTTTTTAGGGATTTGTCCCTTCATCGGAGTCTCAGAGAGAATTGAGACTGCGCTCAGTATGGGCTGGGCCACAACTCTGGTCATGACTGTTTCCGCGGTGGTCACGTGGGGGTTGGAGCAATATGTGTTGATCCCCTTTGACCTTGGTTTTCTGCAGTATGTGGTCTATATTCTGGTCATTGCGACCATGGTTCAGACCATTGAAACTATCTTGGCCAAAACCAGTCCGGCGCTGCATCGGACGCTCGGTATCTTCTTGCCGCTCATTACCACGAACTGTGCCGTCTTGGGCTTGGCGATTCTCGTGGCTCAGAAAGGCTACAATGTGCTTGAAGCTGCTGTCTTTGCGACCGGTGGCGGTCTGGGCTTTACCTTGGCCTTGGTCTTGCTGGCCGGCATTCGTGAGCGTCTAGAATGGGCGGACATTCCCGAAGCTTTTAAAGGTAAACCGATCGTTCTGATTACCGCCGGTTTGCTCTCAATGGCGTTTCTTGGCTTTACCGGTTTGGTAGCCCAGTAATCGACAAGAGAGGTAATGGAGATGGGGTTAGTACAAGAGATCTTGGCGGCCACCTTGTTAATGGGCGGGCTAGCTGTGTTCTTCGGTATAGTTCTCGCTATCGTCGAGCGGAAGTTTAAGATTCAAACCGATCCCCGCATCGATGAGGTTGAAGAACTTTTACCCGGTATCAATTGTGGTGCTTGTGGCCAAACCGGCTGTCGAGGCGTTGCCGAAGGAATTGTCGCCGGGGTGTTGGAGGTCAATGCCTGCCCGGTCGGCGGGCAAGCGACCGCTGATCAGATCGGAGCATTGCTGGGCCGGAGCGCGCAAGTCGGTCCGACGAAAAAAGCGGTCATTCGTTGCCAACCTGATTTGAAAGAACCTCCGTCTTATACCGGGATTGACACCTGTTTAGGTTACCAGACTTTGATCGGCGGTACTCTAGGCTGTGCCTACGGATGCGTTGGTTTGGGCGATTGTCAGGCTGTCTGCCCGGTGGGGGCAATATACCGCGATGAGCAGGGGCTGATGCAGGTCGCTGAGGCGCTGTGTACCGGCTGCGGCTTATGTGTCAAAGCCTGTCCGAGATCGGTCATTGTCTTGCGTGAGCCAACTGAGACCTGGCAGTTGCTCTGCCGGAATCCGGAAAAGGGCAAACAGGTTTTGGCCGTTTGTAATTCGGGTTGTATTGCCTGTGGCTTGTGCGTAAAAGCATGTACTCACGGGGCCCTCAAGATGGCAGATAACCTACCGGTAGTCGATTATCAATTATGTAATGAATGCGGCGACTGTGTTGCGAAGTGTCCCAAGAAATGTTTGGTACTAAAGGGGATCATGCTGTTTGAGCAAGCTCAAGATGCGTCATAAAATCTATTTACTGACCGCGTTTTTCTTAGTGGCGCTGTTTGTTATCCTTTATCAACGGGCCCTCCCGGAGCTTATCCTGGAGGGTTTTGCCATGGATTCGTACTATCGGGTTAAAACGAGCTTAGCCGAACCGGAGCAGCAGCCCGGCCGGCAGTGGATCAGCTCTGAGTTGGCCCGCCTGGAACAGCGCTATAATATTTTCGACCAGGTCGAGTGTGACCTAGCTGACGCCGAGACTATGCTGCTGGCAGCTAAGGCCGATTTTTATGCCGGGCTATCCGGCGGAGCCTACCGGGTCGATATCGCACCTCTGTCAATGTTGTGGCAGGAGGCGATTCGAGCCGGAGAACCACCGGCACCGGACAAGGTCGCTGCAGCAGTGCGCTTAATTGAACAAGGCCTAGGTGAGCTGGACTTCGGTTCACTGCTCAAAGGATATGCGGCCGACCGGATTTACGCTTATCTTGAGGCGCAAGGTGCTAATAAAGCTCTTATTGATATAGGCGGAACCATCAGAGTCTTTGGTCGTCCAAGCTTGTGGCGACCAGTCTGGCGTGTTGCGGTACGCAATCCCGTGGCCCCCGGAAGCCTGGGTTATTTTGAATTGACCTCCGGTTTGGCCGTGGCCACTTCCGGTGATTATGAAAGAGGTTTTTTCTATCAAGGCCGCCGCTATCACCATCTGATTGATCCGCGAACCGGCTATCCAACCGGAGACTTTCGGGCGGTGACGGTGATTGCACCTGACGGTTTATCGGCGGATATCCTGTCTACGCTGCTGTTTGTGACCGGCCCGGCAAAAGTGGCCGAGGTTGAAGAAGCGACCGGGCTACAGATCAGGGCTTTGTTTGTCGATGCAGCAGGTCAGACCGAATTATTTGGCAGCCTACCGGTTAGATGGGTGAAAAGTGAAAAATAAAGTATAAAGCTGACAGGAAAAAATTCTATTATTACCTAATTTTTAGGAGTGATTAGCTTTGGCAGAGCTTATCCTGGCCTCCGGGTCTCCCAGGCGCAAAGAGCTGTTAGCCGGGTTGGGCCTGGATTTTGCAGTAATTCCTAGTACGGTTACTGAGCCTACTTATGACGGAAGTGACCCGGCCGCATACGCGAAGGAGCTGGCCAAGGCGAAGGCTCTGGCGGTTGCCCGGCAGTTCCATTCCGGTTTGGTTATCGGCGCCGATACGATTGTCGTTCTCGACGGTAAAGTGCTGGGTAAACCGGAATCGGCCGCGCAGGCGGTGGACATGCTGTCGCGCCTTTCCGGCCGCAGCCACATGGTTTATACCGGATTGGCCGTGATTGATGCGGCAACGGGTCGGCTGGAGCAAGACGTAGTGGGCACCGAGGTGCAATTTCGGCCACTGACAGCAACCGAGATTGCTCTTTATGTCCGTTCAGGTGAGCCGCTGGACAAAGCCGGGGCTTATGGTATCCAAGGCTTAGGCGCCGTCTTTATCCAATGCATTAAAGGTTGTTATTTTAATGTCGTAGGTTTGCCCCTGTCCGCGCTTGATCAACTCCTCAAGCGGTTTGACTTTGCCATACTCCAAAGGAGAGATCACGATCAGCGGATTAAGCAATCTGAGGACATTACCTTTGGTAGAGAGACCACGTGAAAAACTGTATTTTCAGGGTCCATCTTACTTATCGGATAGTGAATTGATCGCTGTTATTTTGGGTACCGGTGTACGCGGGTGCTCGGCGCTGGAGCTGGCACACCAGCTTTTATCGGTCTTTGGCGGTTTACATGGCTTGGCCTCATCCAGTCCAAGTGAACTCGCCACCATTGGTGGGATTGGGCAGGTAAAAGCTGCGCGAGTGAGCGCAGCCTTGACTTTAGGACAGAGACTGACCCAACTGGAAGCCAGACAGAAAAAAACGATCGGCACGCCGCGCGAGGCTGTTTCCTATCTGTGGGCAGACCTTCGCTTCTTACCGAAAGAAACTTTTCGCTGTCTGGTTGTCGATACCAAGAACCAGGTGATCGCCAACGAGCTGATTTCGGTTGGAACATTAAACTCCAGCCTGGTCCATCCTCGCGAGGTCTTTCGCCCGGTGATCTCCAGATCCGGTGCCGGAGTCATTTTGGCGCACAACCACCCCAGCGGTGATCCGACTCCCAGTAGGGAGGATATCGAGTTGACCAAACGCTTGGTAGACTGTGGGAAACTCTTGGGGATTCAGGTGTTAGATCACATTATTGTCGGGGATAATACCTTCGTTAGCCTGCGGGAAAAAGGGATAGTCTGACAAAAGGTATTGACGCCTTGTTTCCAGAATACAAACAAGGTTTAGGTGCATTATTCCGAAAGGAGCTTACAATAGATGTTTGGCAGATTTTCTCGAGATTTGGGCATCGACCTCGGCACGGCCAATACTTTAGTTTACGTCAGAGGCAAAGGCATTGTGCTGAATGAGCCTTCAGTAGTTGCCATTGACCGCGATACGGAGCAGGTCTTGGCCGTGGGCGAGGAAGCAAAGCGGATGGTCGGACGGACGCCTGGCAACATCATCGCCATCAGGCCGATGAAAGATGGCGTGATCGCCGATTTTGATACGACCGAAAAGATGCTGCGCTATTTTATCACCAAAGTTCACAAAGGACGTTTGTTCAAACCGCGGGTGATCGTTTGTGTGCCAACCGGCGTTACCGAAGTTGAAAAGCGGGCTGTCATCGACGCTACCTTGGCGGCCGGGGCGAAGGATGCTCGCTTAATCGAAGAACCGATGGCGGCCGCCATCGGCGCCGGTTTACCCGTACAGGAGCCTACCGGGAGCATGATCGTCGATATCGGTGGCGGTACTACGGAGGTGGCGGTGATTTCGTTAGGCGGCGTAGTCGCCAGCCGTTCCGTGCGGGTTGCCGGCGATGAGCTCGACGAAGCGATTGTGCAGCATATCCGGCGCAATTATAACCTCATGATCGGTGAACGCTCCGCCGAAGAGGTCAAAAAGCAGATCGGCAGCGCCTACGATCTGGGCGATGATGAGACGATGGAGGTCAGAGGGCGTGATCTCGTCAGTGGTTTGCCCAAGACGGTCACGGTTACCTCTGAGGAGATCCGCGAGGCTTTGGCCGAGCCGGTAGCGGCAATCGTTGAGGCGGTGCGCAGCACGCTTGAACGCACTCCGCCTGAACTTTCGGCCGATATTATGGATAAAGGGGTCATCCTGGCTGGGGGCGGTGCCCTCCTCAAGGGTTTGGATCGGCTGCTCAGTGAAGAGACAGGGATGCCGGTTCTGGTGGCTGACGACCCAATGGCTTGTGTGGCCATCGGTACAGGCGCTGCTCTTGAACACTTCGATGTAATGAAACGGGTCTTGGTATCGCCAAAAAGAGTCTAAGACCGGTGGGGGAGATAGCAAATGTTCCGGTCCACCCGGTGGGTTTGGCCTGTCTTGGTTGGGTTAATTCTCGGCCTGATCATTATGGTCTACACTACTTCCGGTGAGCGCACTCAGATCACCGTTGTCGAGCGCTGGTTGCGGGATGCTGTTTCCCCTTTGCAAAAAGGTATAACGTCAGTCATTGACCAGGTTACGGAAACTTGGAACTTATTTGTCAACTTGGGGCAAATTCAACGCGAGAATCAGCTTCTAAAAGAGAAACTGGCGCGCCTGGCAGCAGAAAATGCTTTGCTGCAGGAATCGGCCCGCGAAAACAAACGCTGGGCCGCGTTATTCGCTTTCCAACAAGACTCAGAGTACAATCTGCTGGCGGCGCGAGTTATCGGACGCGCGATACCGGATTGGTTTAATCTGATCACGATTGATAAAGGGGAGTTGGCCGGGGTTAGACCTGGCCTGCCGGTGATTACCACCGCCGGTGTTGTCGGTCAAGTCCGGCAAGTGACCGCCAATACGGCTACGGTTTTGCTGGCAATTGATTCACGTAGCGCGATTGGCGGTATTACTGCTGACAATCGTGATTATGTGTTGGTCGAAGGCGCCCAGGATCAGTCGAGATTGCTAAAGGTCAGGCCTTTGGCTGATGATGCTCGATTGGAAGTGGGCGGTCAGGTCTTGACCTCCGGGTTGGGGGATATTTACCCCAAGGGGCTTACTATCGGCGAGATCGTGGAAGTACAAGAGGATCAGTATGGTCTGACCGTGACCGGACTGTTAAAGCCGGCTACTGATTTTGCGCGGCTTGAAGAAGTCTTTGTTATCCTCCCGAACTAGCTGAAGGCGGTGGGAGTGTAGCCAATTGCGTGCCTTAATCTTATCGATTCTGATCAGCATACTCTTTGTTTTGCAATCTTCTTTCTTTTCGCATCTCCAACTCTTTGGGGCGAGGCCGGACTTGATCTTGGGTTTGGTGGTTGCGGTTGCCATTATCGCCGGACCGCGTGAAGGCATACTGGCAGGTCTGCTTGGCGGGTTCTTAGTCGATTTATATCGCGGCACCTTCATCGGGCTATCGATTCCCGGCAAAGTCTTGACCGGGTTGGCTGTCGGCTTCGTCCCCAAGCGTGTATACGCAGATAATTTGCTTGTCCCGATCTTCACCGGTTTGGTGGCGGTGATCCTCGACCAGTTTACCTTTTTATTCTTGGGCCAGTCCTTTGGGCTGGGCCAAGGAATTTGGATCAGTGTGCGGCGGTTCACCTTTTTTGGTGCCGGTTATACCGCGCTGTTGATGCCGTTTATTGTCAAACTCGTGAAAACTCTGTACCATGAGTTTCTGGTCAGAGGCTGGTATAAGGAGCAGCGGATTTCATGATCGATAAGGTTAAACAGCAAACTGAAAAGCGCCTTAAGATCAGCCTGATTTTCCTAGCTGTTGTCTTTCTGGCTATCGCCGGGCGGCTCTGGTATCTACAGATTATCAAAGGCGAGGAGTTTTTGCGTCGTTCTGAAGCGAACGCCTTGCGTGTTGTGCCGATCCCTGCGCCGCGTGGCATCATTTACGACCGCAATCTGGTCCCCGTCGCAAACAACCGGATGGCGTTTACCGTTTCGATTATCCCCCGGGCCTTACCATCCGACCCGACCCCCGTTTTTGAGCGGTTAGGCGAGATTGTCGGGCATGCTCCGGAGGAGATTGCCACCGCAATTGAGACACAGCAACGCCTCCCATATTATCCGGTGCGTTTGTTTCGCGATGTTTCGCCGGAGATCGTAACCCGTATCGAAGAGGCTCGTCTGGATCTTCCGGGTGTGATCATCGAGGAGACCCCGATTCGCAATTATCCCTTCGCTGAAGTGGCCGGCCAAACCCTGGGCTATTTGGGTTTGATCAGTTTAGAGCAGTTAAAAGAACTCGGACCTTTGGGTTACAGCGCCAATGATATCGTTGGCCGAACCGGGTTGGAATGGGTTTATGAAACCGTCTTGCGTGGTATTGAAGGCGGCCAACAGGTGGAAGTAAACCGGGTGAACCGGCCGATTCGGGTTATTGGTCAAGTTGATAGTGTTCCGGGCAACAATTTAATCCTGACCCTTGACATTAAATTACAAGCCAAGGCCGAACAGATACTCAGAGAGCGCTTGGCCGAGATCCGGAATGAGGGTCGATATCCCAATGCGTACGCAGGATCGGTAGTCGTTTTGGATCCGCGCAATGGGCAGATCTTAGTGATGGCCAGCGAGCCGGGCTACGACCCCGGGAAATTTGTCGGCGGCGTCAGTGTGGAGTATTGGCGGGAATTGATTAACAATCCTTATGATCCGCTCCGCAACCGGGTAACCCAGGGCGAGATCACCCCGGGCTCGGTGTATAAGGTAGTTACCGCGTTAGCCGCTTTGTCGGAGAACAAGACGACTCCGTGGGAAATATTTGAGACGACCGGGCGTGACTATGTCTATCCCCAAAAGACCTGCTGGATTTTGGCCCAAGGCCGCAACCACGGGAGAATCAACATTGCTGAGGCCTTGCGTGATTCGTGCAATATTGTTTTTTATGAAATCGGGCGCCGGGTGGGGATTGATTCATTACATCGCTGGTCGCGTCTATTAGGATTTGGCGAAAAAACCGGCCTCAATATTTATCCGCCCGAAGCCAGTGGGCTGGTTCCCAGCCGGGAATGGAAACAGGCCAACTTTAAACGAGCCGACCAGCAGATCTGGTACCCGATCGAGACCTTAGACGTGGCCATCGGTCAAGGTGCTGTTTTGACGACCCCGCTACAGATGGCGGTAGCCTACGCTGCGATCGCTAATGGTGGAGTTTTTTATGAGCCCTATTTGGTGCAGGCGATTTTAAAACCCACCGGGGAGATCGCCGAAGTTTTTTCGCCGGTCATCAAGCGACGCGTTGATTTTAAGCCGCAAGCTTTGGCCGCGGTTCGTGATGGGTTGCGCCGCGTGATTACTCATGGGACGGCGCGCAATGTCTTTGCTGATTTTCCGATACCGGTAGCGGGAAAGACCGGTACCGCCGAGCTCGGGAAGAGTACTTCCGATGTTCATGGGTGGTTCGCCTGCTATGCCCCGGCTGATAATCCGGAGGTGGTGGTCGTTGTAGCCATGGAACGTGGCGGCGGGGGTTCCGGGTCGGCGGCGCCGGTAGCGCGGCGCGTGCTCGAGGCTTATTTCGGTCTTGATGTGGTTGAGGAGCCGGCTGAGGAAGAGCTTGGCGAGGACCCCGGAGAAATTGGACTGCCATGAAGGATAATAATCGGCCAAAGCGAAATCTGGTAATAACTAGGCTTTGGGCTGGTATGAGAGTAGGGATAATGCTTGTCGGACTTAGTTACTTTTAAGGGAGATAAGGCCGGGTTACGGATCATTCTATCGGCGGAGGCGGAACTATCGGAAGTTTTTTCACAGTTGGCTGCTGAACTCTCCAACAACAGGAGCTTTTTTTCGGAAGGCAGTTCGGCCAGGGTTTACACGGAAGGTCGGATTCTGCAGCCCGCCGAGCTGGCTGAATTGGCCCAAATACTGGTCACTCACGGTATGACCCTCACCCAATTGGAGGTTAAGGCGCCAGCCAAATCGAAAAGTCGGCCTAATCTTCAACCACTTGTTTCCCCACCGGTAGGAGCGAAAGTAATCAAGCGAACGCTGCGTTCGGGCATGAAGGTAAGCCATGACGGAGATATCGTGGTCTTAGGTGATGTCAACCCTGGATCCGAAGTCATTGCCAGCGGGGACATCATTGTTTTTGGTACTTTGCGGGGCGTGGTACACGCGGGTGCGACCGGCAACTTAGCTGCACGCGTGATTGCCTTGCGCTTAGCGCCGACCCAATTGCGGATTGCTAATCTGATCGCGAGAGCTCCTGATGAAATGATTAGCCTGCCCGATCGGCCGGAGGTAGCTCGGGTCCAGGATGGGGTTGTTTTAATTGAAGAGTTTGCTTCCTAAGGGGGAGATTGCAATGGAATCATCACAGGTTATCGTAATTACCTCGGGCAAAGGGGGAGTCGGCAAGACGACCTCCACGGCTAATCTAGGTCATGGCTTAGCTGAGCAAGGATACAAGGTGTGCTTGGTAGATGCCGACATCGGGTTGCGCAACCTTGATGTCGTTATGGGCTTAGAAAACCGCATTGTCTATGACTTGGTTGACGTGGTTGAGGGTAACTGTAAGTTACGCAATGCGTTAATTAAGGATAAACGTAATGAGAACCTATATCTGCTGCCGGCGGCCCAAACCCGCGATAAAGATGCCGTCCAGCCCGAACAGATGATCGAGTTAAACCGGCAGCTGCGGGAACAATTTCAATATATCTTAATCGACTGCCCGGCCGGTATTGAGCGCGGCTTTAAGAATGCCATCGCCGGCGCGGATGCGGCGATCATCGTTACAACCCCGGAGGTTTCTGCCGTCAGAGATGCCGACCGTATTATCGGGTTAATCGAGGCTGCCGAAATTCCGGCGCCGAAATTGATCATCAACCGGTTACGCCCGGATATGGTGAAAAAAGGGGACATGATGGATATTGATGATGTGATCGAAATCCTTGCCATTGATCTGTTAGGCGTGGTGCCCGATGACGAGAGTATTATTGTTTCAACCAACCGCGGCGAGCCGGTGATATTGGATAAACACTCCCGGGCTGGGCAAGCGTACCGCAATATCAGCCGCCGAATTGCCGGTGAAGATGTCCCCTTAATGGATCTTAGCTCTCCCGGTTTGTTAGAAAAACTGCGTCGACTGGTGGGAGGTAAGTAAGATGGGGGCTCTCATTGATTTTGTCAACAAATTGCTTAACAAAGACGATGTGCCCAGCAAAGATCTAGCCAAAGAACGGCTTCGCCTCGTCCTGGTTCATGATCGGGCGACACTCTCTCCGGAGTTGTTGATGACGCTTAAAGAAGAATTAATCAATGTTCTTACCAAATACCTGGAGATTGATGTGGCCGGATTGGAGGTAAATCTGGACCGGGCAGATGATACCGTGGCTCTGGTGGCCAATATTCCGGTCAAAAGCGTTAGGCGGGCATAGGATTGGCGCAAGCGAGAATGCTCACCAAAGATTATGATTTGATCCTCATTGGGGTTGTGTTGGCTCTGGTAGCCTTAGGTGCGCTGGCCGTTTATAGTGCCACGCACACTAGGCTGCTTGAGGCGGGTGCTGATCCGACTTTTTATCTCAAACGCCAGGTTTTTTGGATCTTCGTAGGTTTGTTGGCTTTTGTCGGGACTATTTTTGTCGATTACGATGTCATTGGCAAGATTAGTCAAACCATCTATCTAGCCATGCTTGGCCTGCTGGTGCTGGTATTGCTCGTCGGTAAGCTGGTCTCCGGCGCCCAGGCCTGGTTTAGTATCGGCGGTATCGCTTCTTTTCAGCCTTCCGAGCTGGCGAAGATTGCCGTGATCCAGTATTTGGCCAATTACTTGGCTGAGCGAGATCTCAGCTCGTTTAAAAGTTTGATCCCACCGTTTGTCATTGTGTTAGTCCCGATCGGCTTAATTTTATTACAACCAGACCTGGGCACGGCCATGGTTTTTGCCGGGATTCTGCTGGGTATGCTGTTTGTAGCCGGCGCTAATCCCAAGCACTTAGGCCTTATTATCGCCGTAGCCCTAGCGATCTCGCCGCTGATTTACTTTTTCGCCCTCCAGCCTTACCAGCAAAAGCGGATCATGGTTTTGCTCAACCCGTATAGTGACCCGATTGGCGCAGGCTACAATGTAATCCAGTCGATGATTGCCATCGGTTCCGGACGGCTGTGGGGTAAAGGCTTATTTGCCGGTTCACAAACTCAACTCAACTTTGTACCGGCCCACCATACCGATTTCATTTTCTCGGTGATCGGTGAAGAGTTCGGGTTCATGGGCGGCTTATTCGTGCTGATAGCCTATTTTATCATCCTCAGGCGGGGCTTGATGGTGGCGTATACCGCTAAGGACGAGTATGGCATGTTAATTGCCGTCGGTGTAGTGTCAATGTTGGCTACGCATATCGTGATCAATATCGGGATGAATCTTGGAATTATGCCGGTCACCGGTATTCCGTTGCCTTTTCTAAGTTATGGCGGCTCGTCATTACTGACCAATATGATCGGTATCGGTCTTTTGGTTAACATTTATGCTCGGCGGCATCGGCTACGCTTCCAAGGCTAGACGTACTACCCCCCCGAAGTCGGTAATATAATATCTTGCAGAAGAGTTAATAAGGGGGGACTGCCATGAAGCGGGTAGTTTGGATTGCGGGATATCTATTGCTTTTGGCAGTGGCCTCTCTTTTCTTGTCCGGCGAGTTCCGGCCGGTGCCGTCGACTCTGCCCCAAGTCTGGACGCAAATCCCAGCTTACTTTGAACAATTGGTTTCCCCATGGAAAGAGCCCGAGCTGGTCGTTACCACCACCCAGCGCTTCAGTTGGCCGGTAAACGGGCCGATTTTTTCTGCTTATGGCTGGCACAAGCACCCGTTGACCAAGTTGCCGTACTATCATCGGGCGGTTGATATTGGGGTCGCGGTGGGGACGCCGGTTCGGGCGGCTGCCGAGGGCCAGGTCAGCCGCGTCTATTACAGCGCCACCCTTGGGCACACGGTGATTATCCAGCATAGTGAGGGGTGGGCATCGGGTTACGCCCATCTTGATCAGATCTTGGTGGGGGAGGGCGATTTCGTTGCGAGAGGAATGGTGATCGCCCAATCCGGCACCACAGGATTATTACGTTTAGGTGCCGAACCCCACCTCCACTTTATGCTGTTTCTCCAGGGTGTTCCGGTTGATCCGCTGGTTTATCTAGCTTCCGAGCCTCCCGGGAGGAATCTGCAGTGAGAGTCGGTTCGCTACTGGGAGTGCCGGTGAAGATCAATGTGTGGTTTCTGGTAACCTTGTTGGCGCTGGCCTTATTGGGTTTGCTGCCGCAGTCGCTCGTGCTCTTTATTTCCGTCCTCATTCACGAGCTGGCCCATTCGTTGGCGGCGCGCGCCTACGGCCTGCGAGCTGAGGAAGTCGAACTACTCCCTTTTGGCGGGGTGGCGAAAATAGAAGACCTGGGGGCGCTCGATCCTGAGGTTGAGAAAACGATCGCCATGGCCGGCCCGGCGGCCAGTTTGTTCTTGGCCGCTTTGAGCTGGGCAGTACAGAACGACTGGCCGCTTTATCCTGAGATACTCGTCTACGGGGTTTTTGGCAATTTGGCGCTAGCAACCGTCAATCTCTTGCCCGCCTTGCCGCTCGACGGCGGCAGGATCCTCCGAGCTTACCTCGCCGGATCACTTGGTTATCGGCGAGCTACCCAGATCGCTTTGATCTCGGCTCGTGTCTGGTCGGTCGCCCTGATTTGCGGCGGCGCCTACCTACTATATCTCGGCACAGGCAATCTCAGCATTCCGGTGGCGGGTATTTTTTTGTGGTTTGCGGCCAAAAAAGAGGAGTTTTACAGCCGCTACCTGTTTGTCCGCTATATCACCAGGCGCCGGGCTGAGTTGGGCAAACGTGGTCCGCGCCCGGTCGAATCGCTCTTATGCAGCTATCAGACGCCTGTGAAAGAGGTGGTGCGCTATTTTTTACCTCAGCGCTATCACTTAGTTTATCTGCTTGGTCAAAACAAGGAATTATTGGGCTATGTGACGGAGTTGGAGATAATAGAAGCGTTGTTGAATCAGGGTCTGGACATCCCGCTCGCGGATTTGCCGGTGCATCCCTTGGGAAGGGAATAGTAGGCGCGAAGCGAATATTAACACCATAATTATGGGGAATAATCCAGACTTCCCCAACTGCATAATATGTTTAGGTTATACCAGGGATGGAGATAACATCGATGCAACCAGACAGGATTAGGTCAATACTCAGAGATGAGATCTTGCCGACAGTAAGTAAACCGGCCCGGTATCTCGGTAATGAATTAAATTCGGTGCATAAAGAGTGGAGCGCCGAGATGGTCAAGGTGGCGTTAGCCTTCCCCGATGTCTATGAGGTCGGCATGAGCCACCTAGGTTTAAAAATCCTCTATCATTTGCTGAACCAGGAGGACGACGTCCTGGCCGAAAGGGTGTATGCACCCTGGCCGGATATGGAAGAGGCATTACAGAGGCGGGGCGTGCCTCTTTTTTCTCTCGAGAGTTCCCGACCGCTCAAAGATTTTGATCTGATCGGATTCACCCTCCAGTACGAGCTCAGCTTTACGACCATCCTCAATATGCTCGATCTGGCCGGTTTAGCCGTATTTGCAGCCGACCGGCAAGAGGATGATCCTTTGGTTATTTCCGGCGGGCCGTGTGCTTTCAATCCCGAGCCGTTGGCGCCTTTCATCGATTTGTTTGTCATCGGAGAAGCCGAGGAGATTCTGCCGCGGCTAGTGGCCGAGTATCGCCGGCTCCGCGCGAGCGCAGAATTGAGCAAGGCGGAGCTTTTAAGAGCTTTGGCTGAGTTGCCCGGTGTCTATGTACCGGCTTTATATGAGCCGGTTTATGACGCAGATGGCAAGCTGAGCCGCTGGGAAGTCCGTGACCAAGCTCCGTTCCCGATTAAGAAACAGGTGATCAAAGATCTGGATCAAGCTTTTTTCCCCACCCGCTTTATCGTACCGTATCTGGAGACGGTGCATGATCGCGCAATGGTGGAGGTCTTTCGCGGTTGCGCCAGAGGCTGCCGCTTTTGCCAGGCCGGGATGATATATCGGCCGGTGCGTGAGCGGAGCGTCGAGAATTTAGTTGAGCTCGCCCAGGCGATTGTTTTGGCCACCGGATATGATGAATTATCTCTCGTCTCTTTGAGTACAGGCGATTATACCGGTCTGACCCGTCTGGTCGAAGAGTTACTGCCCAAATTAAAAGAGCGAGGTATCGCTTTATCTTTACCTTCACTACGCATTGATACTTTCGCGGTTGAGCTTGCCGAGCAGATTCAGTCCATCCGCAAGACCGGCTTGACTTTTGCTCCTGAAGCCGGTACGGCTCGGTTAAGAGATGTGATTAATAAAAATGTCACCGAAGAGGACCTGCTGCGGACTACCGAGGCGGCTTTTCGCGCCGGCTGGCATACGGTTAAACTGTATTTTATGCTTGGTTTGCCCACGGAGACCGATGAAGACCTCGCAGGGATTTATTTGTTGGCGAAGAAAGTTGCAGACTTAGGAGAAAGTGTTCGACGCGAGATTGGCGGCGGCAAGCGGGTTACGGTTACCGTCAGTGTTTCGTCGTTTGTGCCGAAAGCCCACACCCCGTTTCAATGGTTTGCCCAGGATACCCGGGATGAGCTGCGCCGCAAGCAGCGGTACCTCGAAAGCTTGTTCAAAAAATCCCGGGGACTTGCGCTGAAATACCACGATGTTGACGTGAGTTTTATCGAAGCGGTTTTGGCCAGAGCTGACCGTAGAGTGGCCGGGGCGATTTACGAAGCGTGGCGCCGGGGGGCGAAACTGGAGGGATGGAGCGAGTTCTTTTGCGTGACCCGGTGGGAAGAGGCTTTTGCAGCTTGCGGCCTTGATCCGGCTTTCTATGCGAACCGGCCGCGCCGGTACACGGAGCTTTTGCCTTGGGAGATCATCGATAGTGGGGTTAGCAAGGAGTTTTTGGCCCGGGAAGCCGACAAAGCGCTTGCCGGCAGTAAGACCGTGGATTGCCGTGCCGATTGTGAAGATTGTGGTGTTTGTCCGGGACTAAAAGTGGCTAATCGTCTGCGTTACCGGGACTCCGGTTTGTTTGGGGGATAGTGTGTGGAAGCTTTACGAGTTCGCGCCCAGTATACTAAGGTGGGCGATTTACGGTTCATTTCTCATCTCGACCTCACCCGAGTAATGGAACGAGCGGTCAAAAGAGCTCAGCTGCCTATCGCTTACTCCGAAGGGTTTCATCCGATGCCCAAGATTGCCTATGGTCCCGCCCTAGCCCTCGGGATCATCAGCCGAGTGGAATTGGTCGATTTTTTCTTTGCCGCACCGGTTTTGCCGACTGAGGTGCAGTCCCGCTTAAACCGGGTGCTCCCGGTCGAGTGCCGGATCGTGCGCGCTGCGGCTGTACCAATCGACCAGCCGGCCCTGACTACGCTAATTGATCGCGCGAGCTATTTGGTGCGGGCAGATCTACAACTCGTGCCCGCAGCCAAGGCACTGCCGGCCCAGATCGGTGATATACTGGAAAGAGAATCCATTGTGGTAGAGCGGGAGAAAAAAGGGAGAACCCGGCGGGTTGAGATTAGACCGCATCTGTTAGGGCTGAGGGCTTGGGTTGACGGGCCGGTTGCTTATTTAGAGTTCACTCTGCGGGTCGGTTCGGAGGGTGCGACCAATCCCCGTGAAGTGCTAGGATTGTTTAATCTGGATTTGACCACTCCAGGGCTTTTGGTCGAGCGGACCGAACTGGCAACCGAATCAGAAGTCGAGTTATTCTGAGCAAAACGGGTGATAGAAAGGGGGTGACCAGATGCAGAAGGACATCATCATCAATGTTTCGCATAGCGAAAAAAGGGCAGCCTTTGTCGAAGATGGTCGCTTGATGGAGCTGTTCATTGAGCGAACCTTTAATGAGCGGGTTGCCGGCAATATCTATAAGGGCCGAGTTGAAAATGTACTCCCCGGTATGCAGGCGGCTTTTGTTAATATCGGTCTTGAACGCAACGCCTTTTTGTATGTTGAGGATGCGTTGGTCGGGTATAGTGATGAGGATATTCCCGACGAGATTGACCAGCCGAAAAAGCGGAAACCAAAGATTGACGATGTGCTCAAAGTTGGTCAGGAGATCGTTGTTCAGATTACCAAGGAACCGATTGGCACCAAAGGGGCCCGCGTGGTCACCGGTCTGACTTTACCAGGTCGGTTTTTGGTTTTGATGCCTTCGGTTAATTATGTCGGAGTATCCCGGCGCATTGAAGATCCGGCCGAACGGGAACGTTTACGCAAAATTGCCGAAAAGGTTAAGCCCAAGAATATGGGGGTAATTGTTCGTACCGCCGCTGAGGGCCAAGTCGAGAAGAGTTTAAAGCGCGATATGAAATACCTCGTGAAGCTGTGGGACAAGATCCAAAAGAAAGCCGGGGCTGTGCGAGCACCTGCTTTGTTGCACAAAGATTATGATTTGATCAGCCAGATTGTGCGGGATTATCTCAGCGATGATATTAATCGCTTGGTAGTGGACTCGCGATCTGAGTATGAGCGCATCAGAGAGATGCTCGGCAACCTTTCTCCGAAACTGCGGAAAAAAGTCAGCTACTATCAATCGAATATCCAAATTTTCGATTATTACCAAATAGAAACACAGATTGAGAAGGCTTTGAAACGTAAAGTTTGGCTAGATTGTGGCGGGTATTTAGTCATTGACGAAACCGAGGCAATGGTGATTATCGATGTCAATACCGGCAAATATATCGGTAATACCAACAACTTGTCGGATACGGTGCTGAAAACCAATTTAGAAGCAGCCAAAGAGATTGCTCGCCAGTTGCGCTTGCGCAATATGGCCGGGATAATTATTGTGGATTTTATTGATATGGAAAGTGACGAAGACCGGGCAAAGGTGATCAACCTGTTGCAAGAAGAGATTAAACGGGATCGCGTCAAAACCAACATCGTTGGCTTTACCCAGCTGGGCCTGGTCGAAATCACCCGCAAAAAGGTCAAACGGGATTTGGATGAGACTCTGCAAAAACCTTGTCCGTACTGTGATGGCGTCGGCCGAGTCTTATCGGAAGAGACTGTAGCTATCAATACCGAGCGCCGTCTATTAAGCATGTTGGCCAATAATGATCGGATCGAAGCGGTCTTGGTCAATGCCCATCCGGCCGTAGCGGCCCTCTTAATCGGTTCGGGGGGCTCTAATCTTAAGCGGTTGGAAGAGGTCTCAGGTCGGACCATCTTTATCAAGGGCAACCAGGGGTTGCATCTGACGGATGCGCAGATTGTGGCTGGAACTGTTGAGGAGATCAAACAAAAAGCGGTTCCGGTAAGAGAAGGTCAGCGGATCCAAGTGCTGGTCGAAGAGCCACACGTGACGAATCCGAAAGATGGGATCGCCCGGGTTGAGGGCTATGTGATCGATGTATTAAACGGCGGCGATCTCGTGGGCAAAATGGTCGAACTGGAAATCAACCGGGCTTTTCGCACTTATGCAAAAGGAAAAGTCGTCCAAGTGCTCGGCGGACCTGATTCTAACGGTGACGTTGACACTAGATTAGTCGCTATGATAGAATAATTGAGCATGTGTTATGCGCCCAACCGCACGAAACGGGTCGGAAAAGCTGTTTGGCTACCTGTTTTCGGCGAGTCTCATGTGGAGGAGGTGCAATCCTAGTGTACGCAATCGTAGAGACCGGTGGGAAACAGTACAAGGTTTCCAAAGGCGATGTGATTACCGTCGAGAAACTCGATGCCGAGGCGGGCAGCGAAGTAGCTCTCGATAAGGTTCTCCTGGTCCACAACGGTTCGGAGCTCAAGGTCGGGACACCGCTGGTTAGCGGGGCCAAAGTTACCGCCAAAGTTCTGGGCCATGGCAAAGGGAAGAAGATTTTGGTCTTTAAGTTTAAGGCCAAAAAGAACTACCGTCGTCGGAGAGGTCATCGTCAACCCTTTACCAAACTGATGATTCAAGAGATCGAGGCCTAGTATGGTCAAGGCAACGTTCGTACCGGGGCGGAAATTGTCGATCCAAGGGTTCATCCTTTCCGGCCATGCACAGTATGCACCACATGGCGAAGATATCGTCTGTGCCGGGATTTCCGGATTGAGCTTAGGGATTGCCAATGGGCTGGCGGAGTTTTTAGCCTCCCGCGTTAATGTCCAGCAAGGTGCAAACGGCTGGTTGGCGGTACGAGTAGTTGAAGAGGCTTGTAGCGCTGAGGACTTGTGCCGAGCGGATACTTTATTACGAACGTTAAGACTCGGTTTGGAACAGATTGCCCAGCGTTATCCGGGAAGTCTGGATATCATAGAAAGTGAGGTGTTTCCCGATGATTCGCTTTGATTTACAGTTTTTCGCGCACAAAAAAGGTGTTGGTAGTTCGAAAAACGGCCGTGACAGCATTTCCAAACGGCTTGGTGTAAAAAGCCATGATGGCGAGTTTGTCACTGCAGGCAGCATTATTGTCCGTCAACGCGGGACCAAAGTATATCCCGGCCGTAATGTCGGCATGGGCAAGGACATGACCCTGTATGCCAAAGCCGATGGTATTGTGCATTTTCAGCGCAAGGGCAAGGATTCTAAGGTCGTACATGTCCAACCGGCTGAGGTAGCTCTATAGTTCGTGTTCAGCAAGTTTTCGGAGCCTCGGAGAAATCCGGGGCTTTTTTGTCTGCTTAGAGAGTGTTCTTGCGCTGACAGGCGATAATTCCGGCGAGATCACCGGAGAGG
>JAAYHC010000007.1 GCA_012735535.1 Bacillota bacterium | reverse complement strand
ATCTCGAGATCGATTGTATGGGTTGCCATGCCGGTATGGTTCACGGCCATAGCGGTGAGGGTGAAGTATGGATCAGCCACGATTCCTGCAATACCTGCCACGATACCGACGACTTCATGAATTGTACCAACTGCCATAAATGGTAATAGCTTAGGGAATTGGACGGATTTGCGGCCTCAGGAGGATTCTGAGGCCGCATTTTTGCGATAAAGCGGCTCTTGGGGATAAAACTGGACAAAGGAAACCCAGGTTTTGTAACGAAAAGTATTTAAGGTTACGAGCCGAACTTCACCCGAGGTGTTATTAATATGCATTTTTTGGCTGTAGGTTTGAACCATAAGACCGCACCGGTCGAAGTCCGTGAGAAATTGGCCTTTTCAGGTGAAAAACTCGCCTCAGCCCTCAACAGGATTTTGGACCTGGAGCAGCTAACCGAAGCCGTAATTCTCTCCACTTGTAACCGCACCGAAGTATATGTCTTGTGCCAAGGCCCGGCACAGGAGGGCTTAGCCCAGCTCAAACAGTTTCTCCAATCGTTTGTTGACGCCAACATTCAAGTAGACAAATACCTGTATACCCTCATCGATCTGGAGGTAGTGCACCATCTCTTTCGGGTCGTCTCCAGCCTGGATTCGATGATCTTGGGTGAGGCCCAGATTTTGGGGCAAGTTAAAACCGCGTTTCATTTTGCGTTGGAGCATAACACGATCTCCACCCACTTGACCAAACTCTTCCGCCAAGCGATCGAGGTGGGCAAACGGATTCGCACCGAGACCGAAATCGGTGAAAGTGCGGTTTCGATCAGTTATGCGGCGGTTGAACTGGCACGCAAGATTTTTGGCGAGTTGACCGGACGGACGGTCTTGATCATCGGGGCCGGCGAGATGAGCGAGCTGGCGGTGAAGACCCTCGCCGCCCATGGTGTCAGCTCGGTACTGGTGGCCAATCGCACCTTCCGGCGGGCCCAGGAGTTGGCCCAAGCCTTCAACGGGCGTGCCGTGGACTATGAGCGGCTCACCGAGAATCTGGCGCTGGCCGACATCATTATCAGTTCTACGGGTGCTCCGCATGCCGTCTTAACCCAAGACATGGTCAAAAAGGCCATGCAGCTGCGGCGCAATCGCCCTTTGTTTTTGATCGATATTGCGGTTCCGCGTGATATCGAGGAGTCGATTCATCATTTGGACAATGTCTACCTCTACAATATTGACGACTTGCAAAATGTCGTCGAGGCCAACCTAGCTAAACGCGAAGCTCAAGTCGGCAAGGCTGAGATTATCATCGCCGAGGAGGTTGAGCGGTTCGGCCAATGGTGGTCCGCTCGCCAGATGGTTCCGGTGATCAAGGCCTTGAAGAGCTACGGGCATAACATTAAAGAGCAGGAACTGGCCCGACTGTTCAATAAATTGCCTAATTTGAGCGAGCGGGAGCGGGAGTGTATCGCCTCCGCCACCAATCTGATGATTAATAAACTCTTGCATTCTCCGGTGGTCTCGCTGAAGCAATTGGCCTGCGATAACCGGCATGACGGCCAGTTTTATGCCTCCCTAATCGAACGGCTCTTTAATTTAAATCTGGCTGCGGAGTCGGAGACGCAAGTAGGCAGACGGGTTGCTTCCCCCGGGCCGGAGGAGGTCTAACGATGCTCGTCTGGTCCGAGGTCTTGCTGCGCCTGGCCGCCGGGTTTATTTGGCTGGCCCTGGTTAGCAACATTTTCCGGGTCAGCAGCAAATCTCTCCAACTCACCCGGATGGCGCATATCTCCTCGCGCTGTGCCTGGGTGACCTTGACCTTGAGCTTGTTGGCGCGGACGATCGCTTTGGGACATCTCACCTATCATACTCTCTTTGATACCTTGTTGCTTCTGTCCTGGGTGATCTTGAGCATTTACAGTTATTTCGAGTGGAAACAAGGCTGGCCGATTCTTGGGGTGGTGGTTTTCGCCGCTTTGGCGGCGACGAGCACTTTTTCGCTGACTCTTGAAAGGGATATCAGACCGTTGCTGCCGATCCTGCAGAGCCGGCTCTTGATCGTGCACATTACCCTCAATTTTTCCGCTTATGGTGCTTTTTTTCTCTCCTTTATTTTGGGGTTGATGTATCTGGGCCAGGAGTACCAGCTGAAAAAGAAGAAAATCACGCCTTTATACTACATCCTGCCCGGACTGGAGACGCTAGAAAAATTCGCTCATACCTTGGTGAGCATCGGTTTTCCCTTGTTGACCATGGGCATTGTTTTCGGCTCGATCTATGCCAAAACGGCCTGGGATTCTTTTTGGCACTGGGAACCCAAAGAAACCTGGTCTTTAATCACTTGGCTGGTCTATGCCGTCTATATGCACCTGCGCTATGTGCGGGGTTGGCGCGGCAAACGCGCGATGATCCTGGTGCTGATCGGCTTTGGTGCGGTGTTATTTAACTACTTTGGGGTTAGCTTGAATTTGGCTACCGAACACCGCTTTTTGCGGTAGAGTTTTTCGGGGGTCCGAGTCGCTAGGTGGACAGACTATATCCGATTTTTCTGAAATTAACCGGGGTGCCGTGTTTGGTTGTTGGGGGTGGGGCTGTGGCCACTCGCAAGGTGCAGAGTCTCCTCGCCGCCGGTGCCGAGGTAACGGTGATCAGTCCCGCCTGCACGGAGGAACTGCTTGCGTGGGCTGAAGCCGCTCGCATTACGCTCAAACGGCGCCGGGCCGAGCCTGACGATGTCCATGGTTTTCGGTTGGTCTTTTGTGCCACCGATGATCCCGCGGCCAATCAGGCTCTCGCGCAAGCGGCAACTGCCGCGGGAGCACTGGTCAATGTGGCCGACAGCCCGGGGCTTTCTTCTTTTTTTGTCCCGGCGGTCGTGAACCGGGAGCGCCTGCAAATCGCCATCTCGACCCAAGGGGCCGGTCCGGCGCTGGCCAAAAGAATTCGCCGCCAGCTCGAAGAGTATTTCGGTCCGGAGTATGACCTGGTTTTGGCGGTTGAGGCTTTTTTGCGTCCGCTAATTATCGAAGCTATCCCGGAAGCAGACCGTCAAGCCGTCTTTGGCCGCCTGGCAGAGTGCTTGCCCGAGCTGTGCCGCACAGCCGCCACACCGGAAGAGCTGCGTCAGGAGCTAGCACAGTTGTTAAAAATTCCACTTTCCTCTGATTTCGCGCAACTAGTTTCCCGCTTTTTTCGTTGATATTATTATCTGGTACTAGTCTAGTTGGGAGGTTATCGGTTTGCAGCAGGTTGTAATCGGCACGCGGGGCAGTCAGTTGGCATTATGGCAGGCCGACTGGGTACAAGCCGAGCTGAGCGCCCGTTTTCCCGAGATTATCTTTTCACAAAAGCGGATCAGTACGACCGGAGACAAGATCTTAGATAGTCCCTTGGCCGCCATCGGTGACCGCGGCCTCTTTGTCAAAGAGATCGAGCTTGCCTTGGAAAATGGCGAAATTGATCTGGCTGTCCACAGCATGAAGGATGTGCCGACCAGCCTCCCGCCCAAATTAAAGATCAGTGCAATTACTCGCCGCGAAGATCCGCGGGATGTTTTAATTTCCGCGAAATGGCGCGGCCTTTTTGATTTGCCCCCCGGTGCCCGGGTGGGTACGAGCAGCTTGCGGCGGATCGCCCAGTTAAAAGCAGTCCGGCCGGACTTGGTCTTCGAGCCGATTCGGGGGAATATCGGTACCAGGCTGCGCAAGCTGAGCGAACTTGAGCTGGATGCAGTCATCCTGGCTGCTGCCGGGGTACTTCGCTTAGGTTTGGCCGACCAAATTACGGAATACTTGCCTTTTGAAGTTTCGTTGCCGGCCGTCGGACAAGGCGCCCTGGGCATTGAAACCAGGGCGGACGATGAGCGGATTATCGAACTCGTCCAAACTCTGCACGATCCGGCGACTGCCGCTTGTGTCGAAGCTGAACGGGCTTTTCTTGCTCAGCTTGAAGGAGGTTGTCAAGTACCCATCGGTGCCCTAGCCCAAGTGGATGGGGATGAGGTCCACCTCGCCGGGGTGATTGCCAGTGTTGATGGTGCGCGGGTCTTTCGTGGTTATGAGCGGGGTCCGGTTGCTGAAGCCGCCCGGGTGGGCGAGGCCCTCGGGCGTAAGCTGCGGCAGGAGGGGGCCCAGTCGGTCTTGGATGAATTACGCCAGTTAAAGGAGAGGGACGATGCTTGAGTATACTCCAGGGGTAGGCAAGGTTTTTTTAGTGGGAGCCGGCGCCGGAGATCCCGGACTGATCACGGTTAAGGGTAAAGAGTGTATCGAACAGGCTGATGTGGTGGTTTATGATTATTTGGCCAACCGGAAACTCTTGGCTTATGCCCGTCCTGATGCCGAACTGATCTATGTCGGCAAAATGGCCAACCGGCATACCCTGACTCAGGATGAGATCAACCAAGTCTTGGTGGAAAAGGCGCTCGCCGGCAAGCTGGTCTGCCGTCTCAAGGGCGGGGATCCATACGTTTTCGGACGGGGCGGCGAAGAAGCCGAATACTGCTTGCGCCATGGGATCAAATTCGAAGTGGTCCCCGGCGTGACCTCGGCGATCAGTGCCCCGGCCTATGCCGGGATTCCGGTGACCCATCGCGGCATCGCTTCTTCGGTTTCCATCGTCACCGGACACGAGGATCCGACCAAGGAGACCTCTGCGATTAATTGGGAGAAGCTTGCTACCGCTACCGATACCTTGGTTTTTTTAATGGGTGTGAGCAATCTACCGCAGATCGTTGCCGAACTGGTGGCCCACGGGCGGATGCCGGAGACCCCGGTGGCTTTGGTGCGCTGGGGGACCACACCCAGGCAGGAAGTTCTCGAAGGGACTTTGGCCGATATCGTGGACAAGGTTCAAGCGGCCAACTTTAAGGCGCCGGCGATCATCGTGGTTGGCGAGGTGGTCTCCCTCCGGCCGACCCTGCGCTGGTTCGAAGACAAGCCGCTTTTCGGCAAGCGAATCATTGTCACCCGGGCCAGAGCCCAAGCCAGCGAACTAACCGAGCGGTTAGCCGCGCTTGGCGCTGAGCCGCTGGAGTATCCGGCGATCAAGATTGTCGAGCCGGATTCTTATGCTCCGGTCGATGCGGCGATTGAGCAACTGGCTGCAGGCTTTGATTGGATTGTTTTTACAAGTGTGAATGGGGTCAACGCTTTTATTGAGCGCCTCTTTGCTACCGGCCATGATATTCGCTCTCTCGGCCGGGCCAAGCTCGCGGCGATCGGCAAAGCGACCGCAGATAGCCTGTGGGCGCGCGGTCTCAGAGTCGATTTCGTCCCGGATGAGTTTGTCGCCGAGTCTTTATTGAGCGGTTTCCCGGAGGCGGAGGTGCGCGGCCGCAAGGTATTGATTCCCCGGGCGCTGGAGGCGCGGACAGTTTTACCGGACGAACTCCGGAAACGGGGAGCCCAGGTCCTCGAAGTCCCGGTTTACAAAACGATTCGCGATGATTCGGCCGGTGAGAGTCTCCTGGCCGAGCTAGCCGAGGGCACGGTGGATTGTGTCACCTTCACCAGTTCATCTACCGTGAAAAACTTTCTCGCTCTGCTCACCCGGAGCGGAGGCGGGCTTGAGTTGCTCAAAGATGTGACTATTGCCTGTATTGGCCCGATTACCAAGCAGACAGCCCTTGAAGCCGGTATTAAAGTCGATATCGAAGCTGCGGAATACACCATTGACGGGCTGGTTCAGGCCTTAGTCTCTTTTTATACTCACTAACAAGATAAAGGGGAAATGAGAATGATTGGGTGCACAAAGTTACTTTGCGGACAGGCGACGGTTTCGGAGGCCCTCAATTATGGCCGGGATACCAGAAAGTTGCCGCCACACTTGTTACAGTTCTCATCGGATGCCCGTCCGCTCGTGGTCTGGAATACCACCAATCGCTGCAACTTGCTTTGTGAACATTGTTACATCAATGCCGAAGACCGCGACTATTCCGGAGAATTGACGACCGAAGAGGCGATCAGCTTCATCGAAGACCTCGGCGAGATGCAGATTCCGGTGCTACTTTTTTCCGGCGGTGAGCCGTTGTTGCGTAAAGAACTCTTTGACCTTGGCCGGATGGCGGCAGAGAAGGGGCTGCGCCCGGTCATTTCCACCAACGGCACCTTGATCACTCCGGAGAAGGCCAAAGCGATTAAAGAGGCCGGCTTCCAGTATGTTGGGGTGAGTATCGACGGTGCCGAGAAGAAACACGACGAGTTTCGCGGGGTTCCCGGAGCTTTCCAGAAAGCGATCACCGGGATTAAGAACTCGCTGGAAGCCGGGGTGAAGGCCGGCGTCCGCTTTACGGTCAATGCCAAGAACATTGACGACCTGCCGGTAGTGATGGAACTGGTTGAGCGGGAGCGGATTCCGAGGTTCTGTATGTATCATCTGGTGTACGCCGGTCGCGGCAAGGAGATGCTTGAACTGGATACCACCCATGCTCAGAAGCGGGAGATCATCGAGTTCTTGGTGCGGAAATCATTTGAACTTAAGGATAAAGGGCTCGAGATCGAAATTCTGACCACCGACAACCACGCCGATGGCGTGTACATCTATCAGTATGTGCTGAAACATCTGCCCGAACGGGCGGAGGAGGTCTGGCAGCTCCTCAAGATGCACGGCGGTTGTTCGGCCGGAGTGAAAATGTCCAATGTTGACCCCTTTGGTAACGTGCATGCCTGCCAATTCTGGGGCCACCGGACCCTGGGCAATGTGAAAGAACAGAAATTCAGCGAGATCTGGCGGAATTCCCAAGACGAGTTCCTGGTCATGATGCGGGATAAAGCTGCCCATGTCAAAGGGCGCTGCGCTGCGTGCAAATACACCTCCATTTGTGGTGGCTGCCGGATCAGGGCTGAGGTTGTCCATGGTGATATGTGGGCTGAGGACCCGGCCTGTTATCTCACCGATGAAGAGATCGGGATTGTCGAATCGGCGGAGAAAGTTGGCTAATCGGGAGGGGAGATCGTGGCACATTATCCCATCACCCGGCTGCGGCGCAACCGGCGCAGTTCCGAGATCCGGCGCATGATCGCTGAAACCCGGTTGGACCCGGCAGACTTCATTTATCCAATGTTTGTTTGTCCGGGCCAAGGGGTGCGCAAGGAGATTGCGGCGATGCCGGGGAACTATCATCTATCGGTCGACGAGATTGTCAAAGAGGCGGAAGCAGTTTATCGGTTAGGTGTACCGGCCATTCTCCTCTTTGGGATCCCGGAGTACAAAGATGCGGTGGGTTCTGCCGGATGGCAGGCGGACGGCCCGGTGCAAGAGGCTCTGAGAGCGATCAAGGCTGCCGTTCCCGAGCTGGTCCTGATCACCGATGTCTGTCTCTGTGATTATACCGATCATGGCCATTGTGGCGTGGTTTCCGGGCAGGAGATTCTCAATGACCCCAGCCTGGAATACTTGGCCCGGATCGCTTATTCCCATGCAGAGGCCGGTGCCGACTATGTTGCTCCATCGGATATGATGGACGGTCGGGTCGGAGCCATTCGGCAGCGACTGGATAGTGAGGGCCTGACCCACGTCGGCATAATCTCCTACGCGGTTAAATACGCCTCGGCGATGTATGGCCCATTTCGGGAGGCTTTGGATTCGACGCCGGTCTTCGGCGATCGGCGAAGCTACCAAATGGATCCGGCCAATAGCCGCGAAGCGCTCCGGGAAGCGCAACTGGACCTCGCTGAAGGTGCGGATATCATCATGGTCAAACCGGCCTTGGCTTATCTCGACGTTATTAAACTTGTCGCGGATGAGTTTCCGGTGCCGATAGCCGCCTACAATGTCAGCGGGGAATATTCAATGGTTAAAGCTGCAGCCGCTAAAGGCTGGATTGATGAAAAAGCCGTAGCTTTGGAAATGTTGCTCAGTATGAAGCGGGCAGGTGCAGACCTGATCTTGACCTATTGGGCTAAAGATGCGGCTAAATGGTTAAAGGAGGAGCATTAATGATCATTTCTTGGAATACGACGCGGGCCTGCAATCTCAAGTGTAAACACTGTTATCGGGATGCCGGCGCTAAAGAGCAGCGGGAGCTGACGACCGCCGAAGGGATGAAGTTGCTGGAGGAGATTGCTCGTTCGGGCTTCAAGATCATGGTCTTCAGCGGCGGTGAGCCGATGCTGCGGGATGACATTTATGATTTGGTTGCTTACGCCAGAGAGTTAGGGATGCGGCCGGTTTTCGGCTCCAACGGCACCCTGATCACCAAAGAGGTGGCGCAAAAACTCAAGGATGCCGGAGCTCTGCGGATGGGTATTTCTATCCACAGCTCAACCCCTGATCATCACGATGAGTTGCATCAGGTCCCGGGGTCCTGGGCGGCAGCGATTGAAGGCGTCAAGAACTGTCTCGAGGTTGGCCTCGGGGTTCAGCTGCATACGACCGTCACCGAGCCCAATTATGACGATGTGGAGAATATCACCGATTTGGCGGTTGAATTAGGGGCCGAAGCGCACCATGTCTTTTTCCTCGTACCGACCGGTCGGGGCAAAGAATTGGTCGGCGAGATGCTGACCGCGGCCCATTACGAACGCTTGCTCCACCGGATTCTGGATAAGCAGAAAATGGTGGATATCGAGCTCAAACCCACCTGTGCCCCGCAGTTCATGCGGATTGCCCGGATGAAGGGGATGGAGATGCGCTTCACCCGCGGCTGCTTGGCCGGCACATCCTACTGCGTAATTACGCCGAACGGCGATGTTAACCCCTGTCCGTACCTGCCGCTTAAGGTGGGCAATGTCCTTGAGACCCCCTTTGACAAGATCTGGGCCGAATCACCGATCTTCAAGGATCTGCGGACGATGGAATGGGGCGGTCGGTGCGGAACCTGTGACCATAAGGATGTCTGCGGCGGTTGTCGGGCCAGGGCATACTACGCCACCGACGGAGACTATATGGCTGAAGATCCGTGGTGCCTCTATCGGGCCGGAGCTACAGCTGCGGGAGCGGGAGCTTAATGTCGGGCCAACCCCTGTCAGCAGCGGATAAACGGTTGCTGGATCTGTTACAAAGGTCTTTTCCACTTGTCGAGCGCCCTTTTGCGATCCTAGCCGAACAGGTCGGGCTCTCCGAGGACGAGGTCATCGCGAAGGTCGCAGCCTGGCAGGCCGGCGGGCTGGTGCGCCGTTTAGGTCCGGTCTTCGATAGCAAGAGTATCGGGTACCGGAGTTTGTTGGTGGCGGCCGCCTGTCCCGAGGCTGAGCTAGAGCGAGCGGTGGAGCTGATCAACAGCTATGAGGGGGTAACCCATAACTATTTGCGGGAGGCTCGTGACGGGTTCGAGCTGCGGTATAACCTGTGGTTCACCCTCACCGCGCCGACCCAGGCCGAGGTCGAGGCAACGCTGGCCGAGATCAAGGCCAAGACGGGGATTACGGATTTGCTGCCGTTACCTGCCCGTCGGTTGTATAAGATCAAGGTGCAGTTTGATTTAGAAGGTGCGGACGCCGCCTTGCGGGATGCACCCGGGCAAAGCCAGGCCCAGCACGCGGCCGGGCCGGTGGCGCTTTCGGAGCAGGATTGGCAGTTGATCGAGGCTTTCCAGACGGAATTGGCGGCAGAGACCAGCCCGTTTGCGCCCTTTGCGGCCAAGCTCAATCTCAGTATCGAAACCCTGCTCCAGCGTTTGCAGGAGCTGATCGCCGCCGGGGTGATCCGGCGGTTTGGGGCCACCCTCAAACACTATGCGGTCGGCCTGAGTGCGAACGCGATGGGGGTGTGGGCGGTACCGGCGGAGCGCGAGGAAGAAGTTGGGCGGATTATGGCGACCTTCAAAGCGGTCAGCCATTGTTATGCCCGTCCGACCTACGCCGAGTGGCCGTACAATTTGTATACGATGCTGCATGCCTCCTCGCACGAGGAGTGCGAACAGATTGCCGCTGAGATCGCCCAAGCCGCGCAAATCAGCGATTACCACCTGCTCTTTACGGTGAAAGAGCTGAAAAAAGAGAGAATGATTTATCGTGCCCCAAGGAGGGACTCGTAATGGTCAACGCTCTACGTACGGACAAATCCGATCGGCTGTTCGCCGAAGCGCAAAAGGTGATCCCGGGCGGGGTCAATAGTCCGGTGCGCGCTTTTCGCTCAGTCGGGCGCAATCCCGTCTTTATCGAAAAAGGTTCCGGCTGCTATATCTGGGATGCGGATGGCAATCGCTACATTGACTATGTCGGTTCCTGGGGGCCGTTGATCTTAGGTCATGCGCACCCCGAGGTGGTGGCCGCCTTGAAGCACGCGGTCGAGCGCGGGGTGAGTTTTGGCGCCCCAACCGAGCTCGAAATCAAACTGGCCAAATTGATCTGTGCAGCGGTCCCGTCGGTGGAAATGGTCCGGATGGTCAACTCCGGTACCGAAGCGACGATGAGCGCGCTCCGCCTGGCCAGGGGCTATACCGGACGTCCGAAAATTGTCAAATTTATCGGCTGTTATCACGGGCATGCCGATAGCTTGCTGATCAAGGCCGGATCCGGCGCGACCACCTTCGGCGTACCGGATAGTCCGGGGGTTACGCCGAATGCGGCCCAAGACACCGTGAGCGTGCCCTATAACGACTTGGCGGCGGTCAAAGAGGTTTTTCGTCAGTTTGGCGAGGAGATCGCAGCCGTGATCGTGGAACCGGTGGCGGGCAATATGGGAGTTGTACCGCCCAAACCCGGTTTCTTAGAGGGGCTGCGTGAAGTGACCAAGGAGTACGGGGCCTTGTTAATCTTTGATGAGGTGATGACCGGCTTCCGGGTTGCCTGGGGCGGCGCCGGTGTGCGGTTTGGGATCGAGGCCGATCTGACCACCTTCGGTAAGGTTATCGGCGGCGGTTTGCCGGTGGGCGCCTACGGTGGTAAGGCGGAGATTATGAGTCAGGTCTCGCCGGCCGGACCGGTTTATCAGGCCGGGACCCTCTCCGGCAACCCCTTGGCGATGACCGCAGGTATTACGACCTTGGAAATCCTCAGCGAGGCCGGGACGTACGAACGTTTGGAGGAATTGAGCAAGCGGTTGGCCGACGGACTCCACGCTGCAGCTACCGAAGCGGGCCTGCCGATGCAGACCAATCGGGTCGGTGCGATGTTCAGCATCTTCTTCACCGATCAAGAGGTTGTTGATTTTGCCTCGGCAGCCACGGTCGACCAGGATCTGTTTGGCAGGTATTTCCGGGCCATGCTGGCTCACGGGATTTACCTCGCTCCCTCCTCCTACGAGGCGATCTTTCTCTCCTTGGCCCATACCGACGAGGTGATCGAACAGACCCTGTCTGCGGCTCGCAAGGTCTTTTCTCAGATTAGCAAGTAGAAATATGTGAGGCAGTATGCAGGGGGCAAAGGAAAATCTATACGGGCCTAAGCGGCGGCGTCTCTTTACCTGCCGGGACTTAGGCCTTTCCCTTTTTCTGCTTTTCTTGGCGGCCGGCGGCTGGCTGCTCCAGGCGCGTCTGTCGTTGGCGCCGGTGGCGGTGGTGCGCCTGGCGAGCGGGGAGGCGTTTACCGTCGACTTAACCCAAAACCAGGAGCTGTCGATTCCTGGCCGGCTCGGTTCGCTCACAGCCGTGGTGGTTGATGGGACAATCCGCATTACTGCTGCCGGTTGTCCTGATCAGATCTGCGTTAATTCCGGCCGACTCCCGAGCGAGACGATGGCGATTATTTGTGTGCCAAACGGAGTCTTGATCACGGCGGTACAAGAGAGGGCTCGCTATGATGCGGTTACCTGGTAACGGTGTGGGGAAAATGGTGCAGCTAGCAATGCTCTTGGCCTTGGCCCTGGCGCTTAGCCTGGTCGAGTCGGTCTTTCTGCCGCCATTGGGTGTGCCGGGGGCGAAGTGGGGGCTGGCCAATATCGTCAGTCTCTTGGCTTTACTTTGGCTGAGTTTGCGGGAGGCGGCGCTGCTGGTCGGCTTGCGCGTTGTACTGACCGCGATCTTTACGGGGACCTTGTTCGGGCTTGGTTTCTGGCTCTCGGCGGCGGGGGCCGCAGCAGCCTTGCTGGTGATGGCTGTTTTGCTCCGGTTGCCCGGCTTTGGACTCCTGGGCATCAGCATCGCCGGAGCGGCCGGCCATAACCTGGCCCAACTAGGCGTCTATGCGCTGGTGGTGAGTTCGGCCGGGGTCTTTTATTTATTACCCCCGCTACTGGCGGTATCATTATTAACCGGCAGTTTGACCGGTATTATCGTCAACAAGTTGAGCCACTATAAATCCAAAGTATAAGAAAGGATGAATGTGGCTTGACGACCTCTACCGTAACCAGAATTGCGATTTCGCTGCCGGAGAGTCTTTTGGCCGAAGTTGATGCGATGGTCAAAGCCCATAACGGTAATCGCAGCGAGTTTGTCCGGGCTGCGATGCGCTGTTATATGCGGGTGAGGCGCCACCGCGAAACCTTGCTGCAGATGCAGCAAGGCTATCTGGAGATGGGAGCACTCAATCTGGAAATGGCCGCCGAAAACCTTGACGAATCCTGGGCGCTGTATGAACGTTTTCTCCTGGAGGAGAACGCTGATGCGTGAGCAGCTCAAGGTCGTGCGCGGTGAAGTATACTTTGCCGATCTCAGCCCGGTCCAAGGCTCGGAACAAGGCGGGACGCGCCCGGTATTGGTGTTACAAAACGATGTGGGCAACCTCTATAGCCCGACTACGATTGTGGCGGCCGTAACCTCGCGGATTCATAAGGCCAAACTCCCGACTCATGTCGTCTTGCCGGCGGCACGCTATGGGCTCGAGAAAGATTCGCTGGTTTTGCTGGAACAGATCAGAACAATTGATAAACACCGGTTAAAAGAGAAGGTATGCAAACTCGATTTAGAGTATATGGAAAAAGTAAATGATGCACTAGAGATCAGCCTAGGGTTAACAGTTATCTAAGCGTAGGCGGGGAGGAAATAACTTGTATTTAATCGTCAATCCGGTGGCCGGTCGTGGCCGGGGCCGGGCGGCGTGGCCCCAGATCGAAGCGCTGCTGCAAGAAAAAGGTTTGTCATACACGGTTGGTTTTACCGCCCATCCCGGACATGCTACCGAGTTGGCCAGGCAGGCTGTGGCGGCCGGCCATCAGGTGGTGGTCGCAGTCGGCGGCGACGGGACTTTAACCGAGGTGATCAATGGGCTGGCCCTCTCACCGGTCCGTGTTGGCCTCATCCCGGTCGGCTCGGGTAACGACTTTGCCCGCAGTCTGCAAATACCCAGTGATGATCTGACCCGGGCCGTGCAGGTCTTGGCCGAAGCCCGGAGTTTCGCGGTTGATCTGGGTAAAGTCGGGGATGCTTTCTTTATCAATGTCGCCGGGGTCGGCTTTGATGCCATCGTAGCCCGGACGATGGTGGAGAAGGCTAAATGGTTGCGCGGGTCGGCTGCCTATGTCTATGCTATGCTCAGATCGCTCTTGACCTTGAGACCAATCCCGGTGCAACTGGTCTTGGACGGCGTAGAGTATTACTTCGAGACGATTCTGGTCGTGGTCGCCAACGGTAAGTATTTTGGCGGCGGGATGTATATCGCTCCGACGGCGGAGGTTGACGACGGATATTTTGATGTCGTCGTCTTGGAGGACCTGAGCGTGCCCGCTTTTTTGCGCGCCTTTCCCAGTGTCTACCGGGGAGAGCACCTTACTCATCCGAAGATCAAAGTCTTTCGGGCGCGGAAAGTGGTGATCAGACCCGGGTCCGAGGCGGGTGTGGTGCCCTCGCAAGCTGAGGGTAATTTTATCGGCAATGCCCCGAAAGAGTTCAGCATCATACCGGCAGCCTGCCAAGTACTGGCTCCGGCGGAGGTAGTGGCGGCCCGGCGGCAGATGCGAGAGGAGCTGGCTCTTGGCTCACTGGCTTGAATTATTAATCGAGCTCATCAGGCAATTGGTCGCTACTCTTGGCTATACCGGAATATTTGTCGCGCACTTTGCCGAAGGATCTTGGTTGCCGATAACTAGTGAGATCTTTTTGTTGTTCGGCGGCTTCCTGGTTTTACAGGGCCGATTTGACTTTTGGGGGATCGTCTTTGCTGCGGCGGGCGGGTTTGCTTTGGGTTCCTTGGTGCCCTTTATGATTCTCCGTTATGGCGGTTTACCGCTGCTGTTTCGCTTCGGCAAGTACGTTAACCTGCGGCCGCGGCGCATCCGCAGGGTGCAGCGCTGGTTCGAAAAGTTCGGAGATGTAGCGGTCTTGTTGACGAGGCCGCTTCCGGTGCTGCGCAATGTCGTTACTCTGCCGGCCGGGTTATCGTTGATGAATCCGCTGAAGTTCTTTCTGTACACCTTGTTCGGTTTTGTCCCGTGGGCGACTTTCATCGCTTATTTGGGTTACCGGCTGGGCAGTCACTGGCAGGCGATCACCCCTTATCTCCAGGGGGTGGCGACGGTCATCCTGGTGGGCCTGGTCATCTTCGGACTCTGGTTCGGTTATCGTCTCTGGGTCGGCCGTAGAGTAAAAGAGGGTGCTAATTGATGACGCAGTACCGGTTGCGGGCAGATAGTGCCCAAGCTACGCAGGAATTCGGTCGTCACCTCGCCTCCCTGTTGTTTCCGGGGGCGGTGGTTTTGCTCTCCGGGGACTTGGGTGCGGGGAAGACGGCGTTAACGCAGGGTATCGGCGCGGGACTAGGGGTTAGTGAGCCGATTACCAGCCCGACTTTCACGATCGTCCAGGAGTATGCCTCGGGACGCTTGCCGCTGATTCACGCCGATCTGTACCGGATCGGCGACCCTTCGGAGCTGGCGGAGCTCGGATTTGAGGAATATTTTGAGCGCGGCGGGGTTGTGGTGATTGAGTGGCCTGATCAACTAGGGGAGCTACGACCGCCGGAGTATTTGGAACTCAGGCTCGACTATCTCGGCCCCGCAGAACGCCGCATCACGGTGGCGGCACACGGAAGTGCCTATGCTCGGCTGGCTGAAGAGCTGGTTGGAGGAGGACCGTTACCAGTTGAATCTACTAGCATTTGACAGTTCAACCGCGGTCGGTTGTATCGCGGTTTATAGCGACGGGCAGGTCAAGGCGGAGTTGACGCTGAGTGTCCGCCGGACCCATTCCGAACACCTAATGCCGGCGATAGCCCTAGTATTAGAATTAGCCGGGCTTCAACCGGCGGATCTCTCAGCGGTGGGGGTCGGGATTGGACCAGGCTCATATACTGGGATCAGGATTGCTGTTGGGACGGCGATGGGACTGGGCTATGCCCTGCACTTGCCGGTGATCCCGGTTCCCTCGTTGGAGATTATTGCGATGGGGGTCTGGCCGACCACTCTGCGGGTTGTAGCCCTCCAGCCGGCCCGCCAGGATGAGGTCTACCTCGGCAGCTATCGCTGTCTGGCGGAGCCGCCTTATTTGGAGCAGCTTACCGAGCTCCGCGTGGCCCGGCTGGCGGAGTTGCCGGCCATCTTAGGAACAGAAGAGGCCATCCTCGTCGGTGATGGTGCGGTGAAGCATCAAGCGGCCCTCACCGATCTTCTCGGCCAGACGGCGCGGTTTGCCCCGTCTGAATTGGCTCATCCGCAGCCGGCCAACTTAGCGGTTTTGTCCGCCGCCAAGTTGGCTTTGGGCCACCAGCGGCAGGCCTTGAATTTAAAGCCATTGTACCTGCGGCGTCCTTATGTCGAGTAGATGGAGCTGACGTTGATGAGTGCCAGGTTAGATGAGTCCGACCTAGTCTTTTTACCAATGCGGACCGATGATATTTCCCAGGTCATCGAGATCGAACGGCAGTCTTTTCCCAGCCCGTGGTCGCGCTTGGCCTACCTGTCGGAGATCTCCGAGAATGACAAGGCGGTCTATATCGTGGCCAAGCGGGGCGAGCGGGTGATCGGCTACACCGGGATGTGGTTGGTTTTTGACGAGGCCCATATCACTACCTTAGCAGTGGATCCTGGCGAGCGGCGCAAAGGGGTGGGCCGAATGCTCTTGCGAAAACTGACCGAAATCGCCAAAAGCCGCGGGATCAGCCGGATGACCCTTGAGGTGCGCAAATCCAACCACCAGGCCTATTTGCTTTATCGTAGCGAAGGCTTTGTGCCTGTGGGGATCCGCCCGGGATATTACCGTGATAACAACGAAGATGCGATCATTATGTGGAAGGATCAGTTATAATGAGTGGTATTACTCCGGATGCACTAGTTTTGGGGATCGAAACCAGCTGCGATGAAACCGCGGCGGCCCTAGTCAAAGGTGGCCGAGAAGTGCTCTCCAGCATCATCTCCTCCCAAGTCGCTCTGCACCAAAAGTACGGGGGAGTGGTGCCGGAGGTAGCCTCGCGGAACCATCTGGAACGGATCTTACCGGTGATCGATGAGGCTATCGCTGCGGCCGGGGTGGAGTTAGCGGAAATCGATGCGGTGGCGGTGACGTATGGGCCGGGCCTCGTCGGCAGTCTCTTGGTGGGCGTATCCGTCGCCAAGGCGATCGCGTTTGCCCGGCAGATCCCGCTGATCGGGGTCAACCATATCGAAGGCCACATTTATGCCAATTTCTTGGCCTTTCCCCAGTTGCAGCCGCCTTTGCTCTGTTTGACCGTTTCCGGAGGACATACCGCGCTTTTTGCCGTGCGCGAGCTCGGCCGGTACGAATTGCTCGGCCAGACGAGGGATGATGCTGCCGGGGAGGCTTTTGACAAGATTGCCCGGGTCCTCGGCCTCGGTTATCCGGGCGGTCCTCAAGTGGAGCGGGTGGCGCGCACGGGTGACCCGACCGCCTACGACTTCCCCCGGGCCTTACAGTCCGAGGCGACCCTGGATTTCAGTTTCAGCGGGTTGAAAACGGCGGTGCTGAATCACCTCAACCAACGCCGCCAAAAGAGCGGGACGGCCGATCTGGATCCCGGCGAATTAGCGGATATCGCCGCCTCGTTCCAGGCAGCAATCATCGATGCTTTGGAGGAGAAGGTGCTCTTGGCCCTGGAACGGACCGGCATCAACCAGGTCGCCCTCTCCGGCGGGGTAGCGGCCAATCGCGCTTTGCGTGAACGCCTGCAGCAATCTATCGAGCAGCGCGGTGCTCGGTTCTATGCACCGCCGCTTGAGTACACAACGGATAATGCGGCGATGATTGCCGCTGCGGGCTTTCACCGTCTGTTGGCGGGGGAATGCTCCGAGCTATCGCTTAATGCGGTACCCGGGTTACAATTCGGCAAATAAGAATATCGACTACAGGATTCTCAGCCTCACTCGTCGAATCGCCTTTAAGTTAGCGAGATCTGGATAAGGTGGATAATGATGGTTTTGCGGTGCGTACTCGTACTAGGTATTCTCTGCTCATTGCTGGTAGCTGTTCCGCTTTACGCGGCCAACTTAAGTTTTGGCACCGAAATGACCGGCATGGGCGGTGCCGGGGTTGCTCTGACCAAGGATGTCTACGCCGCGGTGTGGAACCCGGCCGGCCTGGCGCGAGTAAATCGCTTTTCGATTGAGCCAAACCTTTCTTTTTATACCGATTATACCGATCAGCCCGCAGTTCTCCGGGATCTCGTCGATAATCATTTCTCTGGTGCCGAGTTGCCGACAGAGCCCTTGCATTTTGAGGCCGGTGGGATGGCGGGGTTCGCCACCCCGCGTTTTGCGATCAATATGGGGGGACAGGCCCTGGGATTCAAAACTCCGTCGGCCGAGGCAGCGTCGTATCATGCGGAAGGGGTTTTGGTCTACAATTCGAAGATTAGCATGGCTCTGCCGCTGCCGATTTTAGGACGTACGTTGGCGGTGGGGACGACGTTCAATTATTACGCCGCTCAAAAGTACGAGGCCCGGCTCGATCGCGACTTTGCCTGTCTGGATTATCGCTTTAACCCGGCCGGTACCGGTCGTTCGTTGGATGTCGGCGCCCAAATTGATTTAGCCGGCAACTTGCGTGTGGGGTGTGTCGCTCGCAACATTAGGGGCAATTTCAAGTGGGATCAGGATGATCTGGTGAGTTTCGTCCAACCGGTCACCCCGACCTATCAGGCCGGCATCGGTTGGGACGGCCGAAACCTCAGAGCTGCTTTTGATTGGGAATGGAATGAAGATGATTTGCGCCGTTACCGGATCGGCCTAGCCAAAGATTTCTGGAGAGTTTTTACGGTGAGAGTTGGCGGTATTATCGAACCGGAGGCGGAGCCGACGTATACCGGCGGGTTTAGTTTGCGGCTGGGAGCCTTGAGCCTCAATCTGGCCGCCGCCAACCAAGCCGATGCCTGGCGGGCGACCGTATCGATGGCGCTGAATATGTAAATAATGGGTAAAGGAGGATTTTTATGACCGTTGAGGTTGACAAGCTCAAAGAGCGGGTAAAAGAGATGGCGAAAGACGGCAAACTTGCCTGTCGGGTTGCTTTTCAGATCGCCGAAGAGTTTGAGGTACCGCCGCGCAAAGTCGGGGATGCGGCGAACGAGTTGAAGATTAAAATTGCCGGTTGTCAACTCGGCTGTTTCAAATAGGGGTTGCCGATGGTCACTTCACGTGAGTTTTATGATCTGTTAACCGTTGCTGATGCCGGTGAGAGCTTGTTCAAGTTGCTCAGCCGTCTCACCGAGACCGAAGAGGTGTCCCTCTTAGACGCGCTGGGACGGATCGTCGCCGCAGAGATTACGGCTAAAGAAGATATTCCGGGGTTCGCCCGGTCCACGGTTGACGGTTATGCGATTCGGGCCAAGGATAGCTTCGGGGCCTCCCAGAGTATTCCTGGCCTTTTTACTGTCATCGGCAGTGTGGCGATGGGCGAGGTCAACACACTGACCATCGGGCCCGGTGAAGCGGTGGAAGTCCCAACGGGTGCCATGCTTCCCGCCGGTGCCGATAGTGTGGTCATGGTCGAGCATGTTGAACGAACCGGCGAACTCTTAGAGGTTTATGAAGGGGTCTCCCCCGGCGAAAATATGGTCGCTCCCGACGAAGACCTGCGCCGTGGCGAGGTGATCTTGCCGTTGGGGTCGCGGGTGCGGGCCCAGGATATCGGGGCTTTAGCTGCCTGCGGTATTACAACGGTGAAGGTCTACCGCCGCCTCAAGGTGGGACTGCTTTCGACCGGTGATGAGATCGTGCCGATCGAAACCGATCCGCTCAAACCCGGTCAGATCAGAGATGTGAACTCGTGGGCCTTGGCCGCCAATCTCCGTCATTTAGGGTGCGAGGTCGTCTTGGGCGGGATCATGCCTGATAATTTTGATCGCCTGGTTACCGCAGTGCGGGAATTGGTGGAGGCAACCGATGTGGTTTTGCTCTCCGGCGGCAGTTCGGTAGGGGTGCGCGACCACACCATTGATGTAATCGAGCAGCTCGGCTCCCCCGGTGTGATCTTTCACGGGGTGACGCTCAAACCTGGCAAGCCTACCTTGGCCGGGGTTGTCGGCCGGGTTCCGGTGATCGGTCTGCCGGGCCATCCGGCGAGTGCGCTGGTGGTATATAAGGTGTTGGTGGAACCGATCATCCGTTATCTGCAAGGGGAGACTCAGATCCACCCCCGCAGGATTCTGCGCTTGCCGATCACCCGCAGTCTCGCTTCACCTGCCGGACGCGAGGAATACGTGCGGGTACGGATCATCGAACAAGATGGCGCTTTTTGGGCCGATCCGGTGCTCGGCAAATCCGGATTGGTTTCGACGCTCCTCAGAGGTCAGGCTTTGGCCTGCATCCCGCTGGGCAGCGAAGGGGTTAAAGCCGGCGAGCTTGTGGAGCTATTAGCCTGGGATGAGGGAGAGATACGATGACGAGACGAGTATATTTAACCCAGCGCCCCTGGGAGGAGTTACAATCGCTCTTTGTCGCCCGGATTCGCGAATCGGCGCGGCTGGGTGTGGAGGTTATTCCGACGACTGAGGCCTTGGGGCGAATTACCGCCGAAGCCCTGCGGGCCAGAATCAGTTCCCCGCATTACCACGCTTCGGCGATGGATGGGTATGCGGTGCGCTCCGAAATGACCTTTGGCGCCTCCGAGAGTAACCCCGTTGTGCTCCCCAAGGCAGAAGCGATTCCGGTCAATACCGGCTATCCGCTGCCCAAAGGGAAGGATGCGGTGGTGATGATCGAGGATGTCCATGAGACGGACGAGGGTTATGTGATCATCAAAGCGGTGGCGCCCTGGGAGAATGTCCGACCGGTTGGCGAAGATATCGTTTTGGGCGAGATGGTCTTGCCGCAGCACCACCGGATTACTCCGGTGGATCTGGGGGCACTGCTTGCCTCCGGGATCTTGCGGGTGCCGGTTTTTGCGCGTCCCCGCGTCGGCTTTATCCCCTCCGGCTCGGAGATCATCGATATCACCCGGAATCCCGACAAAGTGGAGCTAGCCCCGGGCGAGATTGTGGAGTTCAACTCCCAGGTGATTACCGGCATGCTACACGAGTGGGGTTGTACGAGCAAGGTTTATCCGGTGGTCCCGGATGAGCCGGACTTGATCAAGCAGGCCTTACTGGAGGCCATTGCCGAGAACGACTTGGTGATTATTAATGCCGGCTCTTCGGCCGGCTCGAAAGATTTCACTGCCGATGTGATTGAGGAGTTGGGTGAGCTCTTAGCTCACGGTGCGGCGATCAAACCGGGCAAACCGGTGATCCTCGGTATGGTTCAGGGGGTTGGCGTGGTTGGCCTGCCGGGTTATCCTGTCTCTGCAATTGTCGCCGCCGAAATCTTTATTAAGGCTGCGGTGGGCGCTCTGCAGAACTGGGAGCCGCCGAGCAGTCCGAAGATAAAGGCTACCTTGACCAAGAAACTCGTCTCTGCGCCGGGGGCTGAGGAATTTGTCCGGGTCCGGGTTGGACAGGTCGGGGACAAGGTGATGGCCACCCCGATCGCCCGTGGTGCCGGCTTGATTATGTCGATGGTCAAGGCCGACGGTATGGTCAGAGTGCCGCGCCTAAGTCAGGGCTATGCCTCCGGGGAAACGGTGGAGGTGGAGCTTTTCTGCACCCCCGAAGAGGTGGCGGATACGGTCTTGCTCGCCGGCAGCCATGACCTGGTCCTCGATGAGCTGGACAGCTTTTTGCGCGGTTATGGCAGTCGAACCAGGTTGTCCATCGCTTCGATCGGCAGTTTGGGCGGGATATTAGCCCTGGCCAAGGGGGAGGCGCACTTGGCCGGCGCCCACCTGTTGGATCCAGACTCAGGTGAGTATAACTGGCCATTCATTCGCAGATACCTACGCAACGTGCCGGTTAAGGTTTTTAACTTAGTTTACCGGATGCAAGGCTTTATTGTGCCGCCGGGCAACCCAAAGAACATTACCGGCTTCGAGGATTATGCCCGAGCAGATGTGACTATCGTCAATCGACAGCGGGGAGCGGGTACCAGGATTCTGTTGGATAGTAAACTGGCTGAACTCGGCATTGATCCGACCGCGGTCAAGGGTTATGATCGCGAGGAGTACACCCACACCGGGGTTGCCGTAGCGGTCTCGGCCGGGGTTGCCGATGTCGGTCTAGGGATTAAAGCCGCCGCCACGGCTTTGGGCTTGGACTTCATTCCGGTTGCCGAGGAACGCTATGACCTGATTGTGCCGTGTGAATTCTTAGAAACCCCGAAGGTGCAGCGGGTCTTGCAGGCTTTACAGGATCCGGCTTTCCGCGAGTTCATCGCGACTATCCCTGGGTATGATCCCCGTCAGATGGGAGAGGAACTAGATGATCCGGAGCGCAGCTGAGCTCGCCGCTTTAATCGATCACACCCTGCTTAAACCGGAGGCGACCCCTGAGCAAATCAAAGCGCTCTGCCGTGAAGCGGTTGCACACTCTTTTAAGGCGGTCTGCATCAATCCATGCTATGTTCGGCTGGCCGCCGCCGAGCTTGACCGGACCGGGGTCTTGGTTGCTACCGTCGTCGGGTTCCCGCTGGGCGCCACCACCCCGGAGGTTAAGGTTGCTGAGGCTGTCGAAGCCGTCTCCGGCGGGGCGGATGAGCTGGATCTGGTGCTCAATCTCGGGCGGCTCAAAGCCAGTGATCACGAGTATGTGCGCGCAGAGATTGCTCAGGTGGTCAAGGCCGTCGAGGGACGGCCGGTCAAGGTGATCATTGAAACCGCGCTCTTGACCGAAGAGGAGAAGGTGATCGCTTGTCGGTTGGCGGTGGCTGCGGGAGCTGCTTTCGTCAAGACTTCGACCGGGTTTGCCAAAGGGGGTGCTACGCCGGAGGATGTTCGGCTCATGCGGCAAACCGTCGGTGATCAGGTCGGCGTAAAAGCCTCCGGAGGTATCCGTGACCTGGCGACGCTGCAGGCGATGGTGGCGGCCGGTGCTACGCGGATCGGCACCTCTGCCGGGCTGCAGATTATGAATGAGTTCGTTTCTTTAGAAAGGTAAACCCTGCATTGGAAAGATTGCTAGAAAATGAGAGTAATCCAGACATATCATCAATTTAAGCGGAAATTTCCCCAATTTCCGCTTCTAGGATGACTTGCCACAAGTCACACGGGTTCTTTATTATTTATGGTGTGATTAGCACTCGCCTCAAGTGAGTGCTAACAATAGACCGGGTACCTAGCCGGGAAATTACAGAGGAGGTAAGCGTCTATGCAGATCAAACCACTGGCTGACAGGGTTGTGGTCAAAGTTTTAGAAAGCGAGGAGAAGACGAAAAGCGGTATTGTTCTACCGGACACCGCCAAAGAAAAGCCTCAACAGGGGAAAGTTTTAGCCGTTGGTCCGGGCAAGTACGAGAATGGCAACTTGGTTCCGACTACCGTTAAAGTCGGCGATACAGTCGTATTTGCCAAGTATGCCGGTACCGAGATCAAGTTAGACGGGGAAGAGTACCTGATTCTCCGGGAAAGCGATATCCTGGCGACCTTATAAAGTTTTGTAGTTTGTATAATTTTATCGTGTGAAAGGAGTTATTTGGTATGGCTAAACAGCTGGTATTTAGAGAAGACGCCCGTGCCGCCCTGGAGAGAGGGGCAACCGCTCTTGCCGATGCGGTTCGCGTTACCCTGGGGCCGAAAGGACGCAACGTTGTTTTAGAGAAGAAGTTCGGTTCACCGACGATCACCAACGACGGTGTGACGATTGCTCGCGAGATTGAGCTCGAAGATCCGTTTGAGAACATGGGTGCTCAACTCGTCAAAGAGGTTGCTACCAAGACCAATGATGTCGCCGGTGATGGTACGACCACCGCTACCGTTCTGGCCCATGCGATCTTCCGCGAGGGTCTCAAGAACGTAGCTGCCGGTGCCAATCCGATGATCTTGAAGAAAGGTATCGACAAAGCAGTTGAGGTGGCCGTCGAGGCGATCAAGGAGCTCAGCAAGCCGATCGAGAACCGTGAGGCCATCGCGCAAGTCGCTTCCGTTTCCGCTGCCGACGAAGAGATCGGTAACTTGATCGCTGATGCGATGGAGAAGGTCGGCAAAGACGGTGTGATCACCGTTGAAGAGTCTCAGACCCTCGGCACCAGCCTTGAGGTTGTCGAAGGTATGCAGTTCGACCGCGGTTACATCTCCGCCTACATGGTCACCGATACGGATCGGATGGAAGCCGTACTAGACGACCCGTATATCTTAATCACCGACAGAAAGATCGGTGCGGTAGCAGATCTCTTGCCGATCTTGGAGAAACTCGTCCAGTCCGGCAAGCCGCTCTTGATCATCGCTGAAGATGTGGAGGGCGAAGCCCTGGCCACTCTGGTCGTGAACAAACTCCGCGGCACTCTCAATGCGGTTGCGGTTAAGGCTCCTGGCTTTGGCGACCGGCGGAAGGCCATGCTGCAAGATATCGCCATCCTCACCAATGGTCAGGTCATCAGCGAAGAGCTTGGTCTCAAGTTGGAGAATGCCGATATTCGGATGCTCGGTCGTTGCCGTCAGGTTCGGGTTACCAAAGAGGAGACCACGATTATTGACGGCGCCGGCGATCCGGAAGAGATTAAGAAGCGGATTAACGCCATTCGCGCTCAGATTGAAGAGACCACCTCGGACTTCGATCGTGAGAAATTGCAAGAGCGTCTGGCTAAGCTCTCCGGCGGTGTAGCCGTCATCCAAGTAGGTGCGGCGACCGAAACCGAGATGAAAGAGAAGAAGCATCGCATCGAAGACGCTTTGGCAGCTACCCGGGCTGCAGTTGAAGAGGGTATTGTACCTGGTGGCGGCAGCGCTCTGATCTACGCGATGAAGAAACTCGAAGAATTGAAAGCCGAAGGCGATGTCAATACCGGTATTGATATCGTCCGGCGGGCCTTGGCTGAGCCGCTCCGTCAGATTGCGGTTAACGCAGGAGTTGAGGGTGCGATCGTTGTTGAGAAGGTCAGGGCTGCTGAACCCGGCATCGGTTACAACGCGATGACCGATGAGTATGTAGATATGATCAAAGCCGGTATCGTTGACCCGGCGAAGGTTGCGCGGACTGCTTTGCAGAACGCTGCCTCGATCGCGAGCATGATCTTGACCACCGAGTGTTTGATCGCCGACAAGCCGGAGGAGAATAAGAACAACGCACCTGGTGGCGGCATGCCTCCGATGATGTAAGATAAAACTCAAACCCAACCGGTTCGGACCTGCCTTTTTGGGCAGGTCTTTTTTTTTACTTTTTCTGTCTTTTGGTCCCCCGGCAAGTGTTGGTGTCTGTTGAATTTGCCAAGCAGTTGTGTTATTATCCGTCTATAACACCAGGAGATTCAGATGATAAGGTTGGGGGAAGGTGGACTGATGGATAATTTGCGTAATGATATGGCCCAGATTCTCTTTGAAGAAGACGAGATTCAGGCCAGAGTGCACGAGCTCGGCGCCCAGATCACCAAAGATTACGCCGACAAAAATCTGCTGGTAGTCGGTATCCTCAAAGGTGCGATCGTTTTCTTGGCCGACCTCTTGCGCTCGATCGATCTGAAGCTCCGGTTGGATTTTATGGCGGTTTCCAGTTATGGCGATGCCGTTGAATCTTCCGGAGTGGTCAGAATCCTGAAAGATTTGGAGCAGAGTTTGGAAGGCAAAGATGTCTTAATCGTTGAGGATATCGTCGATTCCGGTCTGACCCTAAAGTACCTGGTCCAAAATCTTAGTTCACGGCGGCCAAATTCCCTTCGGGTCTGTACTTTTTTGAGCAAGCCGGCCAGACGAGTCACTGATGTTCAAGTCGACTACGTAGGCTTTGAAATCCCCGATCAGTTTGTGGTCGGCTATGGATTGGATTATGCCGAACGCTACCGCAATTTGCCGTATATCGGAGTCCTCAAGCAGGAGTTGATCGAGGGATGAGACCGGACGAGTTGGTACTCGTGCTCGATTTCGGCGGGCAGTACAATCAGCTCATCGCCAGGAGAGTCCGGGAACTAAATGTCTATTGCGAAGTCGTTCCGTATGATATTTCCGCCGACGAGGTCAGACAGCTTAGCCCTAAAGGTATTATCTTCTCCGGCGGGCCAAGCAGCGTGAACTCTCCGGAGGCACCGAACTGCGATCCGGAGTTGTACCGGCTCGGTATCCCGATCTTGGGCATCTGCTATGGGATGCAGTTGATGGCCAAGATGCTCGGCGGTAAAGTTGCCCGGGGCGAGAAACAGGAGTACGGCCATGTGGACCTTTTCCTCTCCGGCCGCTCGGAGTTGTTTCAAGGCCTGGGCGACTCACCGGAACCATTGCCGGCTTGGATGAGCCATGGTGATTTGGTCACCGAAGTCCCGGCGGGATTCGTAGTCAACGCCTACACGGCGAATTCCCCGATAGCGGCTATGAGCGACCCGGAGCGTCGCCTTTTTGCGGTCCAGTTTCATCCGGAGGTTCACCACACTCCCTGGGGCAAAGAGCTGATGCGCAACTTCTTACTGCGCATTTGCGGTTGCTCGGGATCTTGGACGATGCAGTCCTATGTCCAAGCCAAGGTTGAGGAGATTCGGCAGATTGTCGGTAATAAGCGAGCGGTCTGCGCTTTGAGCGGAGGCATTGACTCGGCGGTTGCCGCCACCCTGGTGCACAAGGCGATCGGCAACCAATTAACCTGCATCTTTGTTAACCACGGTTTGATGCGTAAGTACGAACCGGAGCAGGTGGAAAAGACTTTCCGCGATCAATTTCAGATGAATTTAATCCATGTAAATGCCGCTGATCGTTTTCTGGCCAAACTGGCCGGAGTTGTTGATCCGGAACAGAAGCGCAAAATTATCGGCAACGAGTTTATTCGTGTCTTTGAGGAAGAAGCAGCTAAACTCGGAGAAATCTCCTTTTTAGTCCAAGGAACCATCTACCCGGATGTTATTGAGAGCGGTACGGATAAGGCGGCGGTGATCAAATCGCACCACAACGTTGGTGGGCTGCCTGAGGATATGAAACTGGCCTTGCTTGAGCCGATTCGCGACCTGTTTAAAGACGAGGTGCGCGTCTTGGCCGCCGAGCTTGGTCTGCCGGAGGAGATCGTCTGGCGTCAACCCTTCCCAGGACCGGGCTTGGCCATCCGGGTTATGGGCGAGGTCACTCAGGAGAAATGTGACCTCCTGCGTGATGCCGATTACATTATCACCGAAGAAATTCGGCGCGCAGGTCTCTATCAGCAGATCTGGCAATCCTTCGGTATTCTCACCGATACCCATACGGTTGGGGTGCAAGGCGATCAGCGAACCTATGCCCGGGTTCTCGCGTTTCGCGCTGTAACCAGCGAAGATGCCATGACAGCCGACTGGGCTCGCTTGCCATATGAGGTACTGGAGAAAATCGCACAACGAATCTTAAACGAGGTCCCCGGAATTAACCGTGTAGTCTACGATATTACCTCTAAACCTCCGGGAACCATCGAGTGGGAATAAGGGAATTAAGAACCCTGCAAGCTGCTTGAGAGAAATCAAGGGTTTGCAGGGTTTTATTTTGATCATCAACTGTGTTACAAGCGCACGTTGACCCCGCGCTCCCGCAGATACTTTTTCAGCTCTCCGATATCGATCTGTTTGGTATGAAAGACGCTGGCCGCCAGGCCGGCATCAACCCGGTCGTATTGAAACAGCTCCCAAAAATCCGCCATTTTTCCGGCCCCTCCGCTGGCAATCAGCGGCACGGAAACGATTTCACCGATCGCGCAAAGTAGCGGCAGATCAAAGCCTTGGCGGACACCGTCGGTATCTATCGAGTTGAGCACTATCTCGCCGGCTCCCAGATCTTCGCCGCGTTTGGCCCACTCGCGAGCATCCAGGCCGGTATCGATTCTGCCGCCGTTGGCAAAAACGCGAAACTCTCCGTTGACCCGTTTAACGTCCATACTGAGAACAACGCATTGGCTGCCGTAACGCTTAGCCGCAGCACTAATCAACGAAGGATCCTTGATGGCTCCGCTATTGATGCTGACTTTGTCCGCTCCGGATTTCAAGACGGTGTCGAAGTCGTGGAGTGAGTTGATGCCGCCGCCGACGGTCAGAGGGATGAAAATCTGGGCGGCCACGCGGCGCAAAAGATCGGTAAAGAGTTTCCGCCCTTCGTAGCTGGCGGTAATATCGTAAAAGACAAGTTCATCCGCGCCGGTTTCATAATAGTAGCGCGCCAGTTCTACCGGGTCGGCCAGATCGTGGATATCCTGAAAGTTGACGCCTTTTACTACTCGGCCGTTGGTGACATCCAGACAGGGGATAATACGCTTACTAATCATACCAGAGCCTCCGGAGCAGTTAGATTTCAGAGAATGCTTTTAAAAGGCCAAGTCCCGCACGGCCGCTTTTTTCCGGGTGAAACTGCATACCGTAGATTAGACCGGAGGCGGAGCGGACCAGCCCGGTAACCGTGACACCATAGTCGGATACACCCAGGGTGTTTCCGGCGCAGTTCTTGGCGTAATAACTGTGAACATAGTAGACCCAGTCACCATCAGTGAAGTATTTAAAGATCGGATCATCTCTCACGATGGTGAGCCTATTCCAGCCCATGTGCGGAACTTTCAGGGGTTGCTCGAGATCAGCCGCCAGGGGCTCGACTGAGCCGGGAATCAGCCCCAAACCCTCATGTTCGCCGTGTTCAAAGCTTCTTTCAAACAAAAGCTGCATTCCCAAACAGATACCCAAGAGCGGTTTGACTTGGGCCAACTCTCGAATGGTGTCGGTCAGACCAGCGTCGTTGAGCTTGTCCATCGCATCACCGAAAGCGCCGACACCGGGCAGGATGATTCGTTCAGCGCGGACCAGATCTTCCTTTTGCTTGGTCACCAGGCAAGCCGATCCCAAAAAGCGGAGACTTGAGAGTAGCGAAAACAAATTGCCGACACCGTAATCAACAACAGCAATCATTCCAGACATCTCCCTGCGTAGCAAAATGACAACTCAGACAACTTGAAAGAGATAAAACTTCAAGTACTCCGTCTCCGGGACCTGCCAGAGGATGGGATGGTCCGGAGCCTGTTGGCGGGCTTCAATCTGCCTGAGAGATACGGAGGCATCCCTTGCAGCGCTGGACAGTATTTGACGGAAGAAGTCATCTGTCATATAGTGGCTGCAACTGCAAGTGGCCAGATATCCGCCCCGGGGCAGCAGCTTCATGGCCTTCAGGTTAATCTCTTTATATCCGCGGGCGGCGTCGGGCACAGCCTTACGCGATTTGGTAAAGGCCGGCGGATCAAGGATGACAAAATCATAGTCCCGACATTTCTGATCTACCAGCCTGGTCAGCAGGTCAAAGACATCCGCGCACAGGAAATCCATCTTTTGGTCAAGTCCGTTGCGGACGGCATTTGCTTTGGCCATCGCGACGGCTGACTCTGAGATATCCACGCAGGTCACACGTTCGGCCCCACCTAGCGCTGCATTAAGGCCGAAGGAGCCGGTATGGGTGAAGCAGTCCAGGACCCGCTTGCCTCGAGCAATCCGGGCGACAGCGGCGCGGTTATACTTCTGGTCGAGGAAAAAGCCGGTCTTCTGCCCGTTTTCCACATCGACCAGATATCGCACGCCGTTTTCGCAGATCTCCGTTACGGCGGATTCCGGTTCCGGTATGCCGTCAAACCTGTACCAGCCTTTAAACTCCGCTAGTCCTTCCAGGGCACGGACGGCGACATCGTTGCGCTCATAAATACCGGTGACGGTTTCACCCATCTCGGTCAGCACATCCCATAAGGCGCGGTAAACCGTATCCTTGATCAGTTCCATGCCGAGGCAGGTAATCTGCACGGACAAAAGCGGACCATAGCGATCCACGGTCAGTCCCGGCAGCTGGTCAGCCTCACTATGAATTAGGCGGCAACAGGCAAAGTCTGCCCCAGGCATGACGGTTTTACGGTATTGAACGGCATATTCCACCCGGCGGCGCCAAAAGCGCGCGTCAAATACATCGTTGGCGTTGCGGGAGATAAGTCGGATGGTGATTTTGCTTCTACTATTGTAAAAGCCCGTACCCAGAAAGGCCTTTCCGGCAAAGACATCGACCAGGCCGCCGTTTAGCGGCGCCCCGTCTATTTGGCGAATCTCTTCTCCGTAAATCCAGGGATGACCATTCCTGATACTGCGCTCTGCTTTGGGGGAGATCATGACTTTGGGATACTGCCGTTGCTGTTTCATCGCGGCCACCTTTTGCCCGAGACTGTTTTGTGCGCTGATTGTAACACATTTCTATTGTTCCTTTCAATAAGGGCATTATCAGGGTCAAGGAGGGAAATAGCAGGCTGGGAATATTCTCTATCTACAGCAGGATAATTTTTCGTGATGTAGAAGAACAATACCGTATTTGGTGATATGGCAAAATCCTACTTTTTGTTATAGGATTTTGCCGATTTTAATTCGGAGGTGCGTGCGAAGTAAGCAAAATTATGAGTGCCCGGAGATTCCGGGAGGGTGGGCAGAGGGATTGATATTTAAGGAGGTATTCAGATGCTCGAGAACCTGTTTAAACTGTCCGAAAACAAAACAAATGTTCGCACAGAGATTCTAGCCGGCCTCACCACATTTATGACCATGGCCTACATTATCTTTGTTAATCCAAGCATCGTGTCTGAGACCGGCATGCCGTTCAATGCGGTGTTGATGGCTACCTGCTTCTCAGCGGCACTTTCCACGTTCTTAATGGCTTTCTTGGCTAACTATCCATTTGCTTTGGCGCCCGGTATGGGTCTAAATGCTTACTTCACCTACTCAGTTGTCTTGGGTATGGGCATCTCCTGGCAAACTGCTTTGGGCGCGGTCTTTATTTCCGGTGTTGTCTTTTTGATCTTGTCCTTGACCAAAGTGCGGGAAATGATTATCAATGCCATTCCGAATACGCTTAAATTGGCGATTAGCGCAGGAATTGGTCTTTTCATCGCCTTTATCGGTCTGCAGAATGCAGGGATTGTTGTTGATAACCCGGCAACCCTGGTTGGCCTCGGCAACCTACTTGAACCAAGTACTTTGTTGGCCGTTATCGGTTTGGTAATTACCGCCGTACTCTTGGCTCGTGGCGTGCGGGGAGCCATCTTATTGGGCATCGTTATCACGACCATCATCGGCTTTTTCTTCGGCGTCACCAAGGCTCCGCAAGGCTTTATGGCTTTGCCCAGATTTAGCGAGTGGGCGCCGATCTTTGGTAAGCTGGACATCAAGGGTGCGCTGTCTCTGGGCTTGTTTAACATTATCTTCGCCTTCTTATTCGTGGATATGTTTGATACTGTCGGCACCTTAGTCGGCGTATCCGAACGGGGCGGTTTCTTGGTCGACAATAAGCTGCCGCGGGCGAACCAGGCCTTGCTATCCGACTCCATCGGTACGATTGTTGGGTCGTTCTTCGGAACGCCGACCGTTACCACCTATGTCGAATCAGCCAGCGGTGTTGCAGCCGGCGGACGTACCGGTTTAACGGCGGCTACGGTAGCGGTTCTCTTCTTATTGGCCCTCTTCTTTACCCCGATTATCGGGATCGTTCCTGGTGCAGCCACCGCTCCGGCCTTAATCATCGTGGGTGCCATGATGATTACCGGCATTACCAAGATCAACTGGGAGGATTTCTCCGATGCGATCCCTGCCTTTATCGGGATCATTGCTATGCCGTTGACCTACAGTATTGCTACGGGTATAGCCCTCTCCTTTGCCCTGTATCCCTTCGTGAAGGCTTTAGCCGGTAAAGGGAAAGAGGTCAGTTGGCTGGTCTGGGTACTGTCGATCTTGTTCATCATCAGATTCATTTGGCTCTAAGATTCCGGAGATTGCGATAACGTGATATGGCAGCCGTTCCAAGACGCTAACTTGGAGCGGCTGCTTTCGTTTTATTCTTTCGCTTGCTATTCCTAACTTTTTTTAGTATGGTAATAGGTAAAAGCGAACGCCGGTTCGGAAAAGAGGTGTTTTTGTGGCTCTTGATAAACTAAAAAGTGACGAGCTCGACCTGTTTTTTAAAGCCATCTTGTCTTTAGAAGATTTGGCTGAGTGCTACCGGTTCTTTGAAGATGTTTGTACCGTCTCCGAGCTCGAAGCGATGAGCCAGCGGCTGAAGGTCGCGATCATGCTTCAGCAAGGCCGCAAATACCAGGAAATTGTCGATGAGACCGGGGCTAGTACGGCTACGGTCAGCCGGGTCAAACGTTGTCTCAATTATGGCGCTGATGGTTATACCCTCGTTTTGGAGAAGCTCGCCAAGGCAGGAGAGATCAAACTTGATTAAAGCAGACTTGCGTTTACAACGTCCCCGAGGCACCAAAGATTATCTGCCGCAGGAGACCCGGGTGATTAGAGCGATCGAGGAGCGAATCAGGACGACTTTTCAGCTGTGGGGCTATGCTGAGGTCATCACCCCGACTTTTGAGCATATTGATGTCTTACGGCAGGGCACCGGCCCCGAATCCGACGAGGTGATCTTTCGCTTTTTCGACCGGGAGGGGCACACCCTCGGCCTGCGTTCCGATGCGACGACCCCGATTGCACGGTTGGCCGCTACGCGCTTTGCCGAATCCGACTCAATTCTCCGTTTGGCTTACTTGACTAACATTTTTCGCTATGTCGATCCAGGTATGGGACGTGAACGGGAGTTTCACCAAGCCGGGGTGGAACTGATCGGTTCCGCCCGACCGGAAGCTGATGCCGAGGTTATTCAACTGGCGGCTGAGGTTTTTTCCGCCTTGGAGATTCCTGATTACCGCCTTGATCTGGGTGAGGTCAGCTTTATCCAGGGGGTCTTGGCCGACTCCGGATTGTCGGCCAAAGAGCAACGCGCAGTCCGCTTGGCCTTGCTCAATAAGGATTTTGTTGCGTTCGGAGAGATCCTGGCCCAAGCTGCGATTCCGGACCACGCTAAGCAGCAACTCATCAGCATCAGCCGGTTGCGCGGCGGAGTTGAGGTGATCGCCGAAGCAAGAGAGTTAACCCGGAACAAACAGGCCCATGCGGCTTTAGACCGTTTAGAGCAGGTCTGCGATCTGCTTAATCCGGAGGTCTTGCGCTCGGTCCAGTTGGATTTGGCCATGCTCAAAGACCTCGATTATTATACCGGCGTGATCTTCGAAGGCTATGTGGCCGAATTAGGCTATACCGTCTGCACCGGCGGTCGGTATGATCGCTTAATCGGCCGCTTCGGCCCCGATCGGCCGGCGACCGGGTTTGCCTTTGGCTTGGAGCGCCTGTTGGAGCTGGTGCGGTGGCCTGATGCCGGCCGCGTCCCCGTTTATCTCAGTTATGCTTCCGGATTGCGGGGGGAGGCCCATCGGCTGGCCGAGCTGCTCCGCGGTCAGCAGATTCCGACGATTTGGCAGTTAGCTAACGAAGCGCAGTCCGCTGCCCTGCACGTGGAGGTTCTCGCCCCAAACGAGTTCCGGTTAACCGATGGTGACCGGGTCGTCGTTTTCGCTTCGCCCGCTGAAGTTTCCGCGTACCTCAAAGCAAAAAACTGATTGACAGCAGGCAATTCCTGTGGTAGCATAAGTGTAATTTATTAATTTAACACTTTAGCTTGTTAAATTAAGAAAGAGGTTTGCCATGCGTCCAGTTACGATTGCGATGCCGAAGGGGCGGCTTTTTGCGCCGCTTGTTGAGCTATTCTCCCGGGCCGGTCTTTTCGACCTCGGACCGGAGGTTGACCTCGAGCGCCGCTTGACCGTTAAAACTGCGGACGGCCGCTGGGAGTTGTTGCTGGTCAAGCCGGCAGATGTGCCGATATATGTTGAGTACGGCGCCGCCGATTTGGGGGTGGCGGGTAAGGATGTCCTTTTGGAGGCGCGGCGGGAACTCTGTGAGCTTTATGATTTGGGGGTCGGCCGGTGTCGCTTGATTATGGCGGTACCCGAGGATTCTCCGATTCGCAAGGCCACCGATCTGATCCCGGGCTCGCGCGTTGCGACCAAATTTCCCCGCCTTGCGCAGGAATACTTTTCCTCCCATGGGATTCAAGTAGATATCGTGAAACTCAATGGCAGTATCGAGTTGGCTCCCAAAGCCGGACTCGCCTCGGCGATTGTCGATATTACGGAGACGGGAAGAACTTTAGCCCAGAATCAACTGCGGATTGTTGAAGAGATCATGTCGGTGAGTGCCCGCTTGATCTGCAACCGGATCAGCTATAAGGTTCGCTATCCGTTGATCCAAGAGTTGGTGCGGGGACTTCAGGCAGTGGAGGTTTCCAAAAGATGAGTTATCAGGTCGGTTGGCAGGTAGTGCGTTTTGACGGTGATCTGGCCGCGTTTGACCGGTCCCTGCTGGACCGGGGACTCGAGTTCGACCAGGCCAAGGAAGCCGCGGTCCGGGAGATCATCCGGCAGGTGCGCCGAGATGGCGATCGTGCTCTCTGTGAGTTAACCGCTCGTTTTGACGGGGTAGAACTGACCCCCGAGGCCTTACGGGTAAGCCCGGAGGAAATCGAGACGGCCTATGAGCAGGTCAGCAGGGAATTCCTGGCGGCGGCCCGTGTCGCTGCACGGCGGATTGAGCGGTACCATTTGAAACAAAAGCCGCAGGACTGGTCTTATATAGACGAAGAGACCGGGGCGCGGCTAGGACGCCGCTATATCCCCCTCGACCGAGTAGGCGTCTATGTGCCCGGGGGGCGGGCCCCCTATCCGTCTACGGTACTGATGAATGTGATTCCACCGCAAGTGGCCGGGGTCAGGGAGATTTGCCTGGTCACGCCGGCAGGGCCGGGTGGGGTGGTTAATCCCCATGTTTTGGCGGTGGCCAAGCTCTTGGGCGTAACCGAGATTTACAAGGTCGGCGGCGCCCAAGCCATCGCTGCTTTGGCCTACGGGACCGAGACGATTCGCCGGGTGGATAAGATCTGCGGTCCGGGCAATATCTATGTGACTTTAGCGAAAAAGCTGGTTTATGGGGATGTCGGCATCGATATGCTCGCCGGACCGTCGGAGATTGCGGTGGTTGCCGATGCCGAGGCTGACCCGGCTTTTGTGGCTGCGGATCTGCTCTCCCAGGCCGAGCACGATCCGGAGGCCGGCGCCTTTTTATTTACCACCAGCCCGAGCTTGGCTCAGGCGGTAGAGGTGGAGTTGGCCAAGCAACTGGCTCGGTTGCCCCGGAGTGAGACAGCTGCTACCGCCCTGTCCAGGTGGGGGCGCTGCATCCTGGTTGATTCCGTCGAGGATGCGATTGCCCTAGTGAATATACTGGCCCCCGAACATCTGGAGCTGTATCTCGGCGAACCGGAGCGGTACCTGCCGCTCGTTCGGTCGGCCGGCACGATCTTTCTCGGCGGCTATACCCCGGAGCCATTAGGTGATTATGCCTCCGGCACCAATCATGTTTTGCCTACCCACGGCACCGCCCGCTTCGCTTCGGGTCTCGGTGTTGATGATTTCCTCAAACGGGTCAGCGTCTCCAGCTATGATTATGAGGCGCTTGGCAAGATAGCTGATAGTGTTTTAACCTTAGCTGAGATCGAAGGTTTCACCGCCCATGCCAATGCGGTGCGCCTTCGCCTGCAGAAGGAGGAATGATGATGCAGACACCGCGAACTGCGCATGTTCAACGGGAGACCGGCGAAACGGCGATTGAGGTTCAGTTAAACCTCGATGAGTCCGGACCGGCACAGATCGAAACGGCGATCGGATTTTTTGACCACTTGCTCGAGCAAATCGGTAAACATGGGCTCTTTAGTCTGGTTATCCGAGCCCAGGGCGATTTGGAGGTTGACGGCCACCATACCGTTGAAGATGTCGGGATTACCCTCGGCCAGGCCTTCAAGGAAGCGCTAGGCGATAAAGTGGGGATCAGGCGCTATGGGAGCTGTGATTTGCCAATGGATGAAGCCTTGGCCAGGGTAGCCCTCGACTTGAGCGGCCGGCCATATCTGGTGCTCAAGGCCGAGTTTCCCCAAGAACGGGTGGGTTGGTTCGACACCTGTCTGGTCAAGGAGTTTTTGCAAGCCTTCTGCACGGCGGCCGGCATTACGCTGCACGTCGAAGTCTACGGGGCGAACAGCCACCATATGATCGAAGCGATCTTCAAGGCGCTGGGCCGCGCATTGCGGATGGCGGTCGAGTTTGATCCGCGGATGAGCGGGGTTCCATCTACCAAAGGGGTGTTGGCGTGAGGCTATTTTTACTGAGGAGCGGTAAACAATGCTGATCATTCCGGCAATTGATCTGGTTAATGGACGGTGCGTGCGCCTACGCCAGGGCGACTTCGCCCAAGAAACGATCTATGGAGAGGACCCGTTGGAGATGGCCCATCACTGGGCGGCGCAGGGGAGCACACGCCTGCACCTGGTCGATTTGGATGCTGCCCGTGGGAGTGGCGACAATCGGGGAGTGATTAAACGGATCGCGGCGGAGCTGGAGATTGCAATCGAGGTCGGCGGGGGACTGCGCTCGCTGGCCGATATCGACGAGATCTTGGCAGCCGGTGCCGATTATGCGATTATCGGCAGTGCCGCTTATACCAACCCGGACCTGGTCGAGCAGGCGGTTTATCGCTTCGGAGAGGCGATCCTGGTCGGTATTGATGCCCGCGACGGCCGAGTGGCTGTTCAAGGGTGGCTGGAGACGGTAGCGACGAGCCCGGCTGAACTTGGCCGCGTGGTGAAGGAGTGCGGGGTGGAAACCGTCATCTTTACCGATATCTCCAGAGATGGAATGCTCTCCGGCCCCAACCTTGCTGCCTCGGTGGAACTCAGCGCGAAAACCGGGCTGAACGTGATTGTTTCCGGCGGAGTTTCAACTTACGGTGACCTCGAGGCAATTGCCGCGGAGGCGGCCGATAATCCGCGGATTGTCGGCGCAATCATCGGTAAAGCCTTGTATACCGGGGCAATCGACCTGGCTCACGCAGTGAAGCAATTTGGAGGTGGCAAGTGATGCGGTTTAAACGCATTATTCCATGTCTGGACGTCAAAGATGGTCGGGTGGTTAAAGGGGTCAATTTTGAGGGTCTGCGTGATGCCGGCGATCCGGTGGAGCTTGCTGCCTGGTATGACCGGGCTGGCGCGGATGAACTGGTCTTTCTCGATATTACCGCCACGAATGAGAAACGCAAGACCTTGATCGATTTGGTGCGACGCACGGCCGAGCAGATCACCATTCCCTTGACGGTCGGCGGGGGAATCGCCTCACTCGATGATATGCGGGCTGTCCTCCAGGCCGGAGCGGCCAAAGTATCGATCAACACCGCGGCGGTCAAGGAGCCGGACTTGATTGCTGCAAGCGCGGCTGAGTTCGGCGGTGAGCGGATCGTTGTGGCCATCGATGTTAAGGAGCGTCCGGGCGGTGCCGGCTGGGAGGTTGTCATCAATGGTGGCCGCGTTGCCACCGGCTTGGATGCGATTGACTGGGCCAAGCAAGTTGAAAAGCTTGGGGCTGGTGAGATCCTCTTGACCAGTATGGATCGGGACGGGACCAAGAACGGTTATGACAATGAGCTGAACCGAGCTGTGGCCGGCCAGGTCGGGATCCCCGTGATTGCTTCGGGCGGCGCGGGGGAGCTCGCCCATTTTAAGGATGCCTTTCTGCTTGGACAGGTTGATGCGGTCTTGGCGGCATCACTTTTTCACTTCCGTGAGGTGACCATCGCCGAGGCCAAAGAATATCTGGCGGCGGCCGGAATTCCGGTGCGGCCGGTGGAGGCGGAGAAATAGACCGATGCTTGATCTAACGGAGCTCAAATTTGTCGATGGTTTGATTCCGGCCATTGTGCAGGATGTCCGGACAGGTGAGGTGCTGATGCTGGCATACATGAACCAGGAGTCGCTGGCCAAAACCCTGGAGACCGGGCAGACATGGTTCTACAGCCGGAGCCGCCGGGAGTTGTGGCATAAAGGCGCCACTTCCGGTAACTTTCAGGAGGTCGTTGCGATCACGACCGACTGTGATCGCGACACCCTGCTCATCCAGGTCGTGCAACACGGTAGCGGGGCCTGTCACCAGGGCAGTTGGAGCTGCTTTACCCGACAGCTCTCCGGGCAAGGGCAGCCGGCGCGGGCGGCGATCTTGGATCAGCTCAGAGAGGTGATCGCCGAGCGCAGGCAGAACCCGGTTGAGGGATCGTATACAACTTATCTCTTCGCCAAGGGACTCGATAAAATCTGTAAAAAGATCGGGGAAGAAGCGGCAGAGGTGATCATCGCCGCCAAGAACCGCGATCCGCAAGAGTTGGCTCAGGAGTCCGCCGATTTGTTATATCACCTGCTCGTCTTGCTCGAGGCCGGTCAGGTCGGCAATGACGATCTTTGGCGGGTGTTAACTGAAAGAAGGATGAAATAGGGGACAAAAGTCTTGCCGCAATCATCCCCTGCTGTCTTTGTTTGCCATTCAACTCCCTCGACTATTGAAAGAGTTATCAAGGTGCTGCAAGCGCCGGACAAGCCCGCCAAATCGGTGGAAAACCAGCAAAAGGCCAGCTAGACAAGGCTGACAAGCCCGCCGCTTTCTTGCTACAATAGTAACACCCGGGGAAAAAACCATGTTAAGGAGGTATTACTATTTTACCTCAACGACCTTATCTAACTGCTTTACTGTTAGCGGCGGCAGTCTTGTTGGCCATACCTGTATTTGCGGCAACGTATATTGTTCAACCGGGCGATTCGTTGTATTTAATCAGCCAGCGTTATGGCATCAGCATTCAGGAACTTAAAGAAATCAACGGACTACGCAATGATTATTTGCAGGTTGGCCAGGTGGTGCAAATACCGTCTAAGCAGGGAGGAAGCGTGCAAACCGGTCAGAGTTATACCGTCCGTTCCGGAGATACGTTGTTCTTGATCGCTCAGCGTTTTGGCGTTACCGTGGCCGATCTCCGGTCAGCAAACAATTTGTCCGGCGATTTGATTATGATTGGCCAGGTTCTAACGATACCTGGCAAGGGGACAAGCCCAGCCCCGGTAAATCCGAATAACCCCGCGCCAATGTATTACACGGTTAGGCCGGGGGATACCCTGTATCTTATTGCCCAGCGTTTGGGGACTACGGTCGCGGCCTTGCGAACGGCCAATGATATCTGGACCGATTACCTCTATGTGGGCCAGCAGCTGGTCATACCGGGCAAGTCCGGTTCCGGCTCGACAAATCCAAATAATCCCGGGGGTTATAAACTCTCCCCACAAGAATTCGACCTGTTGGCCCGGCTGGTAACGGCGGAGGCCGGCGGTGAACCGTACATCGGCCAAGTCGCAGTAGCAGCCACCGTCCTCAACCGGGTCAAAGATCCCCGTTATCCGAATACGGTTACCGGCGTGATTTACCAGGTTACCAACGGAATTTATCAGTATGAGCCGGTGAAAAACGGCTATATCAACATGCCGGCGACCGCAAGTGCCAAAAAAGCGGTTGAAGAGGCGCTGGCCGGCAATGATCCGAGCAAGGGCGCAAACGGCTTCTATAATCCGCAAACCGCCGTCGGCTCGTGGGTCAGGTCTCAACCGGTCACCGTAGTCATCGGTAATCACGTCTTCTTTAAAAGCTAATCCGCAGCTTTTCATAGTATAAGCCTTCTCACCACCAAGGTGAGGAGGCTCTTTTTTGCGCAAAGCAGGTGCCGGATGCTTGCCGGATGAATAAATGCTTATGACCAGATGAGGAGGGAGTGCGATGCCCAAACGATGGTGCCGAACTCTTCCGGCTTTACTTGTAATCTTATTCATCGGGCAGCCGCTAACCGGCCTAGCTTGGGATGGCCACGATCTGATTACGCAGTATGCTTTAGCGGGCTTTAGCGATCTGGAGCAGTTTACGAGTATCACAATCACCCCTTATACCTATGCGGCGGTTGACCAATCTGTATATAACCCGGCTTTTGAACTCCAATATAAGCTTGGGGCGATCGGCGACCAAGTATCTGCTCTCGACATTTTAATCACTTATGCCCCTGAACCCGATTGGGACCTGGATGAAAACCTGGAGTTAAGCTCGTTACAACAGTTCACCGGCGGCAGTTCGGGCTGGCGGCACCAACGCTATACCTTGGCCGGGGGATTGGTTGGTTTGGGCGAAGCTCCCCAGCGCGCCCATCATTTTTACGACCTCGCAGTCTATGCCTACAAGCAGGCCGACTACTACTGGGCTTTTCGCTTTTTAGCCCGGGCTTTACATTATTTCCAAGACCTCAGCCAGCCTTTGCACGCCCTGCCGCTACCCCTCTCGGATCTCGCGTTTAAGTATAGGTTTGCTATTGACCGGGTCGAAAGCGTGGCCGGCAATGTCCACTTTAGTATCGAAGAGTATTTCCGGTACCATCTGGCAGCCGGTGACCAACGCTTGCTCGAGGCGCTGCAAAGATCGGAGGCCGCAGAGATTGCTTCGATCGCAAAATTTGCGGCCCGGGAAAATCTCCGCGCTCGTCGACAGGCGGCCGGGTTGTACCGCCGAGTCTTAGCGATCTGGCCGGAGTTGGATTCGGCCGCGGATGTTCGCATTTCCGGCTCGGATTATCATCGGACCGAACCGGCTGAGACGCTGGCAGAGTTATGGGATTTGGT
>JAAYHC010000072.1 GCA_012735535.1 Bacillota bacterium | reverse complement strand
GTCAAAATCCAATCGTAGTTTTGCAATCTATGTCAAGCCGCTCCGGCCTTATTTTAGACCTGCTGTTTCGCAATAATGGCCTCGGCCACTTGTTGCGGAACCTCATCGTAATGCGAGAAGTGCATTACATAGGTCGCACGGCCTTGGGTCTTCGAACGCAAGTCATTAACGTAACCGAACATCTCGGCAAGCGGTACGAGCGCCTTGACCGCCTGCGCACCACCTTGCGGCTCCATCCCTTCGATGCGGCCCCGCCGCGCGTTCAGGTCGCCGATCACGTCGCCCATGAACTCTTCAGGGGTAACTACTTCAACCTTGAATACCGGTTCCAACAAGACCGGATTGGCTTTACGACATGCTTCTTTAAAGCCGATGGAAGCGGCAACCTTAAAGGCCATCTCAGATGAGTCGACCTCATGGTAAGAGCCATCCACCAAGGCTACTTTGACATCGATCACCGGATAACCGGCCAAAACGCCGTTGAGCATCGCCTCTTTGATCCCGTTCTCGACAGCCGGAATGTATTCTTTAGGCACTACGCCGCCGACAATCTTGTTCTCGAAAACAAACCCCGCTCCCGGCTCCAGCGGCTCCACTTCTAAAACAACATGGCCATACTGACCACGGCCGCCGGTCTGACGGACAAACTTACCCTCGGCCTTGACGGCTTTACGGATGGTTTCACGATAAGCAACCTGCGGCTTTCCGACATTAGCCTCCACCTTAAACTCACGCAGCAAGCGGTCAACGATGATCTCCAAATGCAATTCGCCCATGCCGGAAATAATCGTCTGCCCGGTCTCTTCATCGGTGTGAACTCGGAAGGTGGGATCTTCCTCGCTGAGTTTGGCCAAAGATGTTGCCAGCTTATCTTGGTCGGCTTTGGTCTTCGGCTCGATCGCAATGTCGATCACCGGATCCGGGAAATCCATCGCTTCCAGGACGATCGGATGATCCGCATCACAGAGCGTGTCCCCGGTGAAGGTATCTTTGAGTCCGACTGCCGCAGCGATATCGCCGGCAAAGACCTCCTCGCGCTCTTCGCGGTGATTGGCATGCATTTGCAAGATCCGGCCGATCCGCTCTTTTTTGCCCTTCGCAGCGTTAAGCACGTATGAGCCGGCTTTTAAGCTACCGGAATAAACTCGGAAGAAAGCGAGCTTCCCAACGAAGGGATCGGACATAATTTTAAAGGCCAGCGCCGAAAATGGTTGATCATCAGCTGCTAGACGCTCTTCTTCCTCGCCGGTTTTCGGATTAATGCCCTTAGTCGGCGGGATATCAATCGGCGACGGCAAATAATCTACGATCGCATCTAATAGCGCTTGTACACCCTTGTTTTTAAAGGCCGAACCGCAGCAGACCGGGATCAACTGATTAGCAATGGTGGCTTTGCGCAATGCCGCCTTCAATTCGGCCACCGAAATATCTTCACCTTCAAGGTATTTGAGCATCAACTCTTCATCGGTTTCCGCCACCGCTTCGATAAGTTCTTCACGCTTTTCGGCGACCAGCTCGGCCATATCGGCCGGGATCTCGGTTTCATCGCTGCGCGTACCAAGGTCATCAACATAAATAATAGCCTTTTGTTGCAACAAATCTACAACACCGACAAAGCTATCCTCGGCACCGACGGGCACTTGTATTGGTACCGGTTTGGCGCCGAGCTTGGTTTTGATTTGGTCGACGACCTTAAAAAAGTCAGCACCGGTGCGATCCATTTTATTGACGAAAGCAATGCGCGGAACGCCATAGCGGTTAGCTTGACGCCAGACAGTCTCGGACTGTGGCTGGACACCGCCGACGGAGCAGAAAACGGCTACAGCTCCATCAAGGACACGCAACGACCGTTCAACCTCAACGGTGAAGTCAACGTGTCCGGGTGTGTCAATAACGTTGATCCGATGACCCTTCCATTCAGCGGTCGTAGCAGCAGAAGTAATCGTGATCCCGCGCTCCTGCTCCTGGACCATCCAGTCCATGGTGGCGCTACCCTCATGGGTTTCACCGAGCTTATGCACGCGACCGGTATAAAACAAAATGCGCTCGGTCGTCGTGGTCTTCCCCGCATCGATGTGCGCCATAATTCCAATATTGCGTGTTTTCTCTAAACTATATTTCCTGACTCCCAAAGGTCTCAACCTCTCAATCGAATAACAATTGCCGCTTCTACCAACGATAATGGGCAAACGCTCTGTTAGCCTCTGCCATACGATGGGTATCCTCGCGTTTCTTCACGGAGGCCCCCTGGCCATTGGCGGCATCCAAAATTTCAGCGGCTAAACGCTCAGCCATCGTGTGTTCGCCGCGCTCACGAGCAAAATTGACCAGCCAACGAATGCCCAGAGCAGTTCTCCGTTCGGGGCGTACCTCCACCGGAACCTGGTAGGTTGCACCACCGACCCGGCGGGGTTTCACTTCGACTTGCGGCATAATGTTGTTCATCGCTTTTTCCAAGATCTCAAGCGGGTCATTGCCGGTTTTCTCTCTAACCATATCCAGCGCGGTATAGGTAATCCGCTCGGCCAAACTCTTTTTCCCATTAAGCATAATCTTATTGATGAGTTTGGTAACTAGTTCGCTATTGTAAATCGGATCCGGCTTTGCGACCCTCTTGGGAATATGACCTCTCCTAGGCATATTTCCCCTCCTCATTAGTGGGTATTACTTATTTCGGGCGTTTTGCCCCGTACTTCGAGCGACCCTGTTTGCGGTTGGCAACACCCGCAGCATCCAAGGTACCCCGGATAATATGGTAACGGACACCCGGAAGATCCTTGACACGTCCGCCCCTGATCAGAACAACCGAGTGTTCTTGCAGGTTGTGGCCTTCGCCAGGGATGTATGCCGTTACCTCCACACCATTGGTCAAACGGACCCTCGCAATTTTACGCAGCGCGGAGTTCGGCTTCTTCGGGGTGGTGGTCTTAACTACGGTACAAACTCCCCGCTTTTGCGGAGCACCTTTTTCGCCGTAGGTATGCTCATCCTTTTTGGAGTTGTACATCCACCGCAGCGCCGGCGCGGCACTCTTTTTACCAACTGCTTTACGACCTTTTCGTACCAGCTGATTAATGGTGGGCACCTATAGGCACCTCCTTCCAAACTGATGATCAATCTTATCTTACAGGTCCTGCTTGAGAATGCCGACGACCGCCGCTCCGACTTGGATCGCGCAGGCCGCCCCGAGCTCTCTCATTGACGGGACCTTCTTTAGCTGAACTTGCTGCTCTATACACTTGTCCTCGATCGGCTTGGTAACCCTGGCGTCGGCATCTTCGGCCATGAGCACCAGAGCTACCGAGCCTTTAGCTAACGCTTTGAGAGTTTGTTTGGCTCCCACGACCCTCCGTGACGGGTCCTTGAGGATTTGGACATCCATCCTACCCAGCTCCCTCTAGAAGGACATGATAAAGCGCACTTTTGTATTTTATCACCAGCCTATATCGCTGTCAAGCGGCATTTAAGCGCCG
>JAAYHC010000071.1 GCA_012735535.1 Bacillota bacterium | reverse complement strand
GCACTACTGCCCTGGCCACGGTTGGCTTGCCAAGTCATGTGCAACGCCTATATAGTCTATTGCAGGAGCAAGGTGTTGCCGATAAACATATTAAGGAGTTAATTTCCCAAGTGGGGCAGGTGAGTGATCCGGCAGCAGCGATTGAGCAAGCTAGGTCCATTTTAAGGGAGAGCATCCAGCACTCGCAAGCTCCGGTCACGTCGCATCCCCGGATCTTGGCCTTAATTGGCCCAACCGGGGTGGGCAAGACCACGACTATCGCGAAATTGGCTGCGCAGTACGCCATTTTTAACGGACTAAACGTAGGGTTGATCACTGCCGATACATATCGGATTGCGGCGGTCGAGCAGTTGAAAACTTATGCCGAGATTATCGGTGTTCCGTTGCAGGTTGTTTTTTCAGTGGATGAGATGAAAACGGCGGCGGAGAGATTGGGCCATAAAGATATCATCTTGGTTGATACTGCCGGCCGTAGCCAGAAAAACGAAGAACAAGTGGCTGAGCTGCAATCTTATCTGCAAGCGGTGCAGCCGAGTGATGTGGCTCTGGTATTAAGTGCCACAACGAGTGCACCGAGCTTGCTTGATTGTATAGAGTGTTTTTCACCGTGCCAGTATAATCAGTTGATCTTCACCAAACTCGATGAAGCCAGCACGTATGGACCCATGTACAGTGCGATTCGCGATGCGGGGAAGCCGCTAACCTACGTTACTTTCGGGCAAACGGTGCCGGATGATATTCGTCCGGGGGATCCCGACTATATTGTTCAGTTATTACTGACTGCCGGGGAGAACAATGGTGATGAACCCGAACAAAGGTTATAAGGATCAGGCCGAACCCCTGCGTGAGCTCGTTGAAAAGTCGGCTAATCGCAGGCCCCGGCTGCTTGGCGATGGTTATGCAGGCGATCATGCCGATGCCGTGCTTCCGGCACAGCAATCTTCTGCCCGCGTGATCGCGATTACGAGCGGCAAAGGCGGGGTAGGAAAAACCAACTTTGCAGTCAATTTAGGCATCTCGCTGAGCCAGGCCGGGAATAAGGTGTTGTTGATGGATGCGGATTTAGGCATGGCCAATATTGATATTGTCTTGGGAGTTATCCCTCCCTTTAATTTGTTCCATGTCATCCGGGGCGAAAAAACATTGGCCGAGACTGTCATCTCCGGACCAGGAGGGTTGCAGATTCTCGCCGGCGGCTCCGGGGTTTATGAGCTCGCAGAGCTTTCAGCTTGGCAATTGGAACGCCTCATCCACAGTTTTCGGGATCTGGATGACAAGTTGGACTACTTGCTGATTGATACCGGTGCCGGTATTGGCCGCCACGTGATGAGCTTCTTGGCTTCGGCTCAGGAGACAATCGTCATTACTACTCCGGAACCGACTGCTGTTACCGACGCCTATGGCCTGATCAAGATGCTCTATCTCGGAGGTGTGAACCCGAAAATCAGGGTGGTTGTCAATATGGTTGAAACTGCGGATGAGGCCAGCCAGATCTTTGAACGGCTCAATACGGCCTGTGAAAGATTTTTGGGAGCCAAAATTACTTTCTTAGGCTATGTGCTCAAGGATCCTGCGGTATCTCGAGCCGTCAAAGAACAGGTGCCGTTTCTGCTCAGTCGGCCGACAAGTAAAGCTAGTCGTTGTATTTTGGATATAACTTCGCGCATTACGCAAGAAGTACCGTATTCGGATAGGGAAGGTGGTTTGCTGGGCCTGATCAGAAAGGTCATGACCTTTGCTGGGGCCTGAGGCAGTTTGCGTTTAGAGGGGTGACAGCATGGAGTTTACACAGGCTGAAATGGATGTGCTCAAAGAGGTAGGAACGATCGGATCGGGCAACGCGGCTACCGTCCTCGCTTCGATGCTCGGGCAGCGCATACCGATTACTGTGCCGGAGGCAAGATTCTTACCTCTTTCCGAAGTGGTAACGGCCTTAGGCGGACCGGAGAGAGAGGTTGTCGGTATTTTGTTGGGGGTGTCCGGTCCGGCCCCAGGCACAATTATTTTCCTCCTGGGTATCGAAGATGCCCAAATTCTTTCCCAGAAACTATTGGGAGCTCCGCCGGAAGTGCCCGGGCAGCTCAGTGAAATGGAGAAGTCGGCTTTGTCCGAGGTGACAAATATTTTATCGGGCGGCTATCTGAATGCGCTCAGTCAATTCACCTCGCTTACCTTTGAACCGACTCCGCCGGCTTTTGCCCACGACATGGCCGGGGCGTTGATCGATGCTGTTTTGGCTGAAGTTGGCTTGGTCAGTGATTACGCTTTGTTCATTGAAACTAATTTTACTGCGGATCAGGATGGGTTAAGCGGACACTTTTTCCTTATTCCGAGTCCCGACGGCCTTGAGCGAATCCTGCAGGCTTTGGGGGTGCGCCGGACTTGGGAAAACAGCTCGAAGATATAATTCGAGTCGGGATGGCACAGACAGAGGTTGCTCAGGCTCCCGGAACGCTAGCAACTTTTGGGCTGGGCTCCTGTGTCGGGGTGACGGCATGGGATCCTGTTTCCAAGGTCGGTGGTCTTGCCCATATTATGCTGCCTGATAGTACACAAGCCAGGAGTAAAGATAACGTTGCCAAATTTGCTGATACGGCGATGCCTGATCTGATTAATCGCCTAGAACGGATTGGGGGAGTGCGCAGGCGGCTTGTGATCAAAATTGCCGGGGGAGCGAAGATGTTTGATTTGTTTAACGACGACCGCTTTGCTATTGGCCGGCGCAATGTCGAAGCGGTTAAGCAGTCGTTGGAAAAACTGAATTTGCGCGTAGCCGCGGAGGATACGGGCGGCAATTTCGGGCGGACGCTCTTTTTTGACCTTGATACCGGCAAGGTCATTGTCCGCACAATCGAGCACGGAGAAAAACTATTATGACCCTCAGGGGGAGCCTATGTCCTACCAGACTACAGATTTATCAAGGCTATGGGAGGCCTATAAAAAGAATGGAGATCAAAAGGCCAGAGATAGCCTGATTATGGAATATGCGCCGCTGATTAAGTACGTGGCCGGGCGGTTGGCAATTGGGTTGCCGGCAAATGTCGAATTCGATGATCTGGTCAGTTTTGGGGTTTTCGGTTTACTTGATGCCTTGGAAAAATATGATTTGGATCGCGGTATTAAATTTGAAACTTACGCCCTTGCCCGCATCAGAGGCGCAATCCTCGATGGTTTGCGCTCCATGGATTGGGTTCCCCGTTCGGTGCGCAAAAAAGCCCGAGAGCTTGAACAGACGATCCAGGTTGTCGACAGCCGCCTGGGCAGGCCGGCGACGGATGCGGAAATTGCGGAAGCAATGGGGATCACGCTTGAGGAGTATTTCAAGTATTTACAAGAGGTTGCCTGTACGACCTTAACTTCACTGGATGAGATTTGGCTGGATGAGAATAAAGACTACGATCGCATGAGCTTGGTAGACGCGCTGGAAGATGAGCAAAGTCCTGATCCGGTTAAAATTGCCGAGTACAATGACTTCCGTGACAGGCTGGCCAAAGCCATAGATGAGCTCTCGGAGCGAGAACGGACAGTGATTTCACTCTATTACTTTGAAGGCCTGACCCTCAAAGAAATTGGTGCTGTGTTAGAGGTTACTGAGGCGCGCGTCTCCCAAATTCATACTAAGGCGATTTCCAGACTACGTAGCAAGTTAAAATAGCAGGCAAAGGGGTGAAGGTTGTGGACAACGGCTTCAGTGATGACCACCACAATGACACGCCGATTCCGGAGATGATTGATCGGATCGAAAATGTGCTGGAGGGAGGAAAAGCCGAGCCTGTTCAAGATGGCAAAGTCCGCGTACAGGTCAGAAACGATGGTATATTCCTTATTGTAACCCCTCCGCAGGGTGGGAAAAAAGTAGATTTTTTGACGGTAAAGATGCTGCTTGATAGCAAGGGCATCGTCGACTATGATTTGCAGAAAATCAATGAGGCCCTGGAAAACCAGAATGGGGAGCCGGTATTAATTGCTGAGCGCCGTCCCGAGCTAGACCGGGATGGTGAGGTTACGATCACCACAAATGATAGCGGCATGGTCGCTTATATTGAAGTTCGTCCGGCTTTAGGCGGCAAGCCGATCACCCGCCAGATGATTGAGGAGGCTCTGCAAGCCAAGGGCATTACTTACGGTATTAAACAGGAGGCTATTGAGCAAGCGGTCGCAGCCAAGACACCGGTCAGCCTGGTGATCGCCGAAGGCAGGCCGCCGGTTGATGGTACAGATGCTACGATAGTTTTTAAATTCAATATTAATCCCGAAGCGACGCCGGTTGAATTGGCGGATGGAACGGTTGACTATCGCAACCTGGATCTGATTCAGAACGTTAAAGCCGGCGATATTTTGGCCGAACGGATTCCGGCGGTTCCCGGTCTGCCAGGTATCAATGTTTATGGGCGGACGATCAAACCGAAAGGCGGCAAAAATGTTCGTCTGCCGCGCGGCACCAACACCGAAATTTCCGAAGAAGATGAAAATCTGCTGATCGCCAAGGAAGCCGGCCAAGCAGTTTATAAAGATAACAAAGTCCATGTTTTTCCGGTCTGCACGATCAACCAAGATGTTGATTTCCAAACCGGTAACATCGATTTCGTCGGCTCGGTCGTCATCAATGGCGGTATCCGGAGCGGTTTTTCAGTGCATGCCTCCGGTAACGTGGAGATTCGCGGGCCGGTGGAGGCGGCAACGATCATCGCCGACGGGGACGTGGTTCTGCATCGGGGAATGCAAGGCGCCAATACCGGGCAGATAGTCGCTAAATCGGTGACCGCGAAGTTTTTGGAGCATTGCAAAGTCGTTGCGCGGGAAGATATTATCGTCAGCGATGCGATTATGTACTGCGATCTGGAGGCCGGCCGATCAATCAAGACGCTGGGCAAAATCGGCCGATTGGTTGGCGGGGTGGCCTTGGCCGGCGAGGAGATCCAAGCGCGCAGCATCGGCACGAAACTCGGGATGAAGACCGAGGTTAGCGTGGGCGTCAATCCGGAAATCCGCCGTGAGCTGAGCAATCTGTCGGAGCAATTGACCCAAAAACAGCGCCAGTTAAAAATGGTTTCCAACGGCTTGACCCGATTTAAGATGGAATTGCAAGCCGGCAAGACCTTTACACCTGAGGAACATCAACGCATCCAAAAACTAATAGAGGCTCACCAGCTGCTCAAGGATGAAGTGGCTACGATCGAACAGAAAAAGGCGGACCTGGAGGCGGTCGTTGCCAACAGCAAACGCGGCCGAATCGTTGCTTATGACCGGGTCTACCCGGGGGTCAAAGTTTCGATCGGTAAAGATAGTTTGGTTGTCCCGGACGAGATCCAGAATGTCTGTTTTTACCTGCGTGATAACGAATTAGCTCAGGGAAGTGCGGTGTAGATACACAAGGGAGGTGTGCCCGAGTGAGTATTAACTCTCCGGACCTGCACGTGTTGGTAGCCCGAGCCGGTGATACCGAGAAGATTGCCACTCTGCGCGAGCGTTCAAGCCAAACCGGTATCGAAGCGGCAGCTATTGGGCAGCAGGAGCAAACCAAAAAGAATCAACAGCAAGTGCGGAGCACACCGAAGACCGAAGGTAGTAAAGTTAATCGCGATCGTCATGGTAGGAACCAGGAGCAGCCGCAAAGAGAGGCCAAAGAGAAAAAAGAGGCCGCGGATAATGAGCAAAAAACTGTGAGCAGCTATGACAAGCGCGGACAGAGGCTCGATATTAAGATCTAATCAGCCGTAGGGGGCTCAAGTTTGATGGGATGGATTTTAGCCCTGTTAGGACTGGCCTTTATTGGGGCGTCTTTTATTCTGGCTAAAAAACAGCAGCAGGACTACCAACGACTACAAGAAGAGATGATGGCCGCAGTCGTTAATGCGGGAGTGATCGAACTCCAGACGCTCAAATCCGATCTGGCCCAAGAACTGCAAAACCAATATGAGCAGCATGTTGCTGATTTGGAGGCTAAAGTCAAAGAATTGATGCTCTCGTTGGAGCGGACGACAGCCCCCGTGCCGCGGAGCGTAGAACAACCGGCAGCACAGGAAGCAGTTAACGAGGGGCAGGAGATCTCCGCCAAACCGGCTTTCGGAGTGGGGCTCTGGCAAGAAAGGGAACGGCTTATTAGAGAGATGTATAAGCTCGGCATGAATGTTGAGGCTATAGCCAAAGAACTAAATATCGGCAAGGGCGAGGTTAGTTTGGTCTTAGATTTGGCACGCCACGAGGGAGCGAACGGATGAAAAAAGATCTCTTAATGGGTATTGGTATAGGTTTGTTGCTGGCGGCAGTCATTGTTTCAGTCTTTCCGCCGGCGCGTCCGCTTTCTGAGACGCAAATCATTCAAGCCGCCCACGAGCTCGGCATGGTTTTCCCTGCTGATAGTAAAGTTAAATGAGGGTAGTCTTTGGTTTTCACACACCCGGCGACGTTGGCTAAAAAGTGCTAAAATAGGTGTTGACAGCCGATTTTGGCCATGATAAGATACAAAAGTCGCCGGTGGGCGAGCGGGCTCGGAGCTACGAAATCTGAGAAAATAAT
>JAAYHC010000070.1 GCA_012735535.1 Bacillota bacterium | reverse complement strand
GGTCTCCGATCCCACACGCTGTGTCGGTTGTCGGCGCTGTGAATTGGCCTGTACCGAGTACAACGATGGCAAGTCCTCACCCACCGTATCCCGGATTAAAGTTGCGCGCAACCTGAACTATGGTCCGCAAGGTGTCCAGTTCGGCTTCCAGCGCAACGCGGGTAAGTACGGCAACTTCCTGATCATTCAGGATTTGTGCAACCAGTGCCCGCATCCGGTTCCCTGTGCGGCCGCTTGCCCCAATGACGCGATTGAGGTCAAGGGTCCGGTCAACGCACGCGTGGTCAGCACCGAAAAGTGCGTCGGCTGCAAAGTCTGCCAGCGTGCCTGCCCGTGGGATATGATGAGCTTCGACGAAGAGATCGGCAAAGCCACCAAGTGTACGCTGTGTGATGGCAAGCCGCAGTGTGTCGAGGCCTGTCCGACCGGAAGCTTGCGGTATGTCGCTTGGCGTGACCTGACCAAACAGAGTCCGGTTCGTCAGGCGGGATTGCTGTCCGTTGATGAAAGCTGCCGCGGTTGTCACTAATACGTAAGGGAGGATAAGAGATTATGGCAAAAATCGGTGGATGGACCGGTAAGACCCTACGGGTCAACTTAACGACCGGTAAAATTACTGCTGAAGACACACTTGCTAAATATAAAGATTATTTAGGCGGTACCGGTATTGGCTATAAAGTCATTTGGGACGAAGTGCCGGTGGGAACTCGTGCTTTTGACGAAGCCAACAAGATCATCTTTGGTGTCGGGCCGCTGGCCGGTACCGGCGCTCCGTGCAACGGCCGGACTGCGATCACCTCGATCTGGCCGGTAACAGATCCTGATATCTATGTAGCAACCGGACACATGGGCGGTCATTTCGCTTCTGAGCTCAAGTTTGCCGGTTGGGACTCGATCATCATTGAAGGTAAAGCCCCACACCCGGTCTGGCTCTGCATTGAGGATGACAAGGTTGAACTCCGCGATGCCAGACGCCTCTGGGGGAACGGTGTTTACAGAACGACCGCGGAAATTAATGCGGAGATGGGACCGGAAGCCCAGGTCGCCGCAATCGGCCAGGCCGGGGAAAACATGGTTCCACTAGCAACCGTTATTACCGGCTACAGTCACTCTGCCGGCGGTGTTGGCGGAGTCATGGGTTCCAAGAACCTCAAGGCTATTGGCGTGCGCGGTACCGGTTCGGTGAAGATCGCTGCCGACAAGGCCGAATGGAAAAAGCTCATCCAGTATGCTCTGACCTTGGCCGGTTCGAACAACCAGCACGTCGTACCGAACAGCCCGCAGCCCTGGGCCGAGTACTGGTCGAGCGGTAGCCGCTGGACCGGTAGCAAAGGTCACTTCTGGGGTGCTGCCAATCCGCCGGTCGAAACCGGTACCTGCGATCCGCATGATATGCAGAGCCTGGGTCTGCGCTGCCAGAAAGGTTCCTTTGATTTCGGCCGCGAGTTTGGTGAAAAACACACCGTGCGGATGGGTGGTTGCTACGCTTGCCCGATCCGCTGCCATGCGCAGATGGATTATCCGCCGATCGAAGAGAAGTACGGCTATAGCCGGTATGCGGCCAACACCTGCATGGGCTGGTTCTCACCGCGGTCTGTCTATGCTTCGATCTCCGGCATCAACTCCAGCGAGGCTATGTTGTTAGGTAAACACCTCTGCGACGACTACGGGGTCTGGGACAACTATGCCCTCATGCAGGCCGTCTTCATCTATGCCGCTAACAACGGTATCTTGGAGCGGGTTCTGCCGGCAGATGAGTATAAGAGCATTCCGTGGGATCTCTGGAAAAATGGCGATCCGGCCTTCTTGCTCGATTTCTATCGCCGCATCGCCTACCGTGAGGGTGAGCTAGGCAAAGCTCTGGGCGACAGCACCCTCAAGACCATGAAGAAATGGAATATTCCGGAAGACTTCTACAAGACCTCGAAGAACAAGTACTGGAAGATGGGTCACCCGCTGCATCACTCCACTGAGGACAGCGCCCAGATTGGCTTGCTGATTAACCTCCAGTACAACCGGGATGCGCAGACCCACTCCCATACCAACTTCCAAAACGCCGGTTTGCCGATTGAGATCTTGAAGCAGCTAGCTGCCAAGACCTGGGGTTCGCCGGATGCGGTTGACGCTAAAGGTCAATGGACCCCGATGAACCGGTATAAAGCGAAAGCAGCCAAGTGGTCGGTACTCCGGAAAGAGCTGCATGACAGCCTGTCCTTGTGCAACTGGATGTACCCATGGGTCGCCTCCCCGCTCAAAGAGCGCAATTACGAAGGTGATACCGCTTTGGAGGCCAAGTACTTCAGCCTGGCCACCGGTATCCAAATGAGCGAGGAAGAGTTGGATCTGGTTGCTGAGCGGATCTTCAATCTGCATCGCTGCTTGACGATTCTGCAGATGAACACCCGCGATATGCGCAATCAGCATGACACCGTGCCTGATTGGGTCTTCGAAGAAGGTGGAGAACCCTTCACTCCGGGCAGCAACCGCTTGCCACGGGAAGATGTTGAGCTGGCCAAAGACCTCTTCTATGAAGAGTGTGGCTGGAACAAAGAGGGTCTCCCCACGAGAGCAACCTTGGAACGCTTGGGCCTAAAAGACGCAGCTGATCGGTTGGCTAAGGCTGGGCTATTAGGCTAGACTAATTAGTTTGTGCACTCCCTCAGAAAGGAGCCGCCCGGAAGGGTCGGCTCCTTTCACCTTTTCGCCCGTATTTCGGCCAGCCATTCAAAGAGATTTTCGCGTTCGATTCTGATGCTGTCATGAATTCGTAGATACGGCAGGCCTTCCTGAGTCCACGCCAAAATTCTGGTTGATGGGACCTGGGCAATTTCAGCCGCTTGTTCTAAGGTCAGAAAATCCCGGCCATCAACGAGCACAGTGATCACCCCCTTCCGGTAGTATCTCCCAAAAGCACGGAAAGTATAAAAAGGTTGGCAAATAAGCGCATTCGTCTCCCCCGCTACGTAGTCTGTATTAGGACAACTATTGCATGATGGGGGACAAGGCCATGTTTGATAAATTGAAGTTGAAACGCCAGCCGAAACCGGAGACGATCCGGAAAATTCTTATTTGTCAATCCAACGCCGATTTGATCCAGTGCCGCAAGCATATCCACCGGATCGGCGGAACCGTTGTCAAGGAATTACCGTTGGTCAACGGCTTAGTTTGCGAATTACCCGACGTTCTGATGTATGAGCTCGAATCAACCAGCGGTGTCAAGCGGATCGAAGATGATATCAAGTTTCACACGTCGTGCTTGAACTATTTCTTTCGCAGACGCAGCTCCCCCCAGCAAAAACCGCAGGAGGTCGGGTGGGGTGTGCGCCGGATTGGTGCTCCGGAGGCCTGGCCAATATCGCGTGGGGCACAGGTTGCGGTGGCCGTCATCGATACCGGTGTCCAGCTTGATCACCCTGATTTGCAAGGCCGCCTGGGCAAAGGCTTTAACGCCATCTCCACCGGGCGCAGCGCCAATGATGACAATGGACATGGCACTCACGTAGCCGGGATTATCGCGGCGGCCGATAATGATATTGGGGTGGTCGGAGTTGCGCCCGAGGTGATTATTCATCCGGTTAAGGTACTTGATTCCACCGGTGCCGGATCATTGTCCGACGTGATTGAGGGTTTGCAGTGGTGTATTGAACAGAAGGTTGATCTCATTAATATGAGTCTAGGTGCCAGACAGGATAGTGAGACCTTCCGGGAAATGATCAAGCTGGCGGCCGAGCGCGGCATCATTATCGTGGCCGCTGCCGGAAATAGTGGTCCGGCCATGGATTCAATCGATTATCCGGCGCGCTACCCGGAGACGATTGCGGTCGCAGCCAGTGACCAGCAGGATGCGATTGCCGATTTTTCCAGTCGGGGGCGGGAAGTAGACATTACCGCACCTGGTGTGGAGATACCCTCCACCTATCTGAAAGGAGAATACCGTAGTTTAAGCGGGACCTCAATGGCGACGCCGCACATCACGGGCACGATTGCCCTGTTAAAAGCCCGAAAAGCCGAGCTTGATCTGGCAGAGATCAAGGCAATTCTCAGGCGGAGCGCTTACCGGCTGCCGAATTTTGCTCCGGAGTATCAAGGGGTCGGGCTGGTCCAAGCCGGGGTCGCTGTGAATAAATACTCGGAATAATAGAGGAATAAACCCCCAGGTCAGGAGAATCCTATTAGCATAATCTTCTTGCCTGGGGGGATTTTGTTGTGGAGGGCTTGATCACAGTAGCAGAGGTCGTAACTTGGGATCTGGAGCGGACCGCCAAAGAGTACAGGGATCACGTGAACCCCGGCTTTGTTAAGATGCTCGGGTTGCTCGATTTTGACAAACAATTTGTGCGCGCTCAAGGCGTCTTCATATACGACCAAAACGGCCGCGAATACCTCGATTTTTTGGGCGGTTACGGGGCATTAAATATCGGGCATAACCATCCGCGCGTGCTTGAGGTCTTGCAGCAAATTGAGGCCAGGCCCAAGATTTTGCCTGCGGCCATTAATCCCTTTGCGGCCGCACTAGCGCATAATTTAAGTCTGCTGACTCCCGGAAACATTAACCGCTTTTTCTTCGGCAACAGCGGAGCCGAGGCCGTTGAGGGAGCGCTGAAAACAGCGCGGGCGGCCACCGGCAGGCAAGGGTTGATCTATGCCGATGGCGGCTTTCATGGTAAGACTTTCGGGGCCTTATCCGTGACCGGCCGGGAGAAATACCGTAAGCCGTTTGTTCCGTTGGTTCCCGGTACCTTCAGCGTGCCATATGGGGATCTCGAAGCCTTGGAAGGCGTACTGAAGGCCAATGAGGTTGCCGCCTTGATCGTCGAACCGATCCAAGGCGAGGGCGGGGTGATTGTGCCGCCGGAAGGGTATCTGCGCGAGGCCTGCGAGCTCTGCCACCGTTACGGCGCGCTCTTCATTCTTGATGAGATCCAAACCGGCTTTGGGCGGACCGGGAGACTCTTTGCCGCTGAGTGGGATGGGGTCAGCCCTGATATCATTTGCCTGGCGAAGTCCCTCGGGGGCGGGTATGTCCCGATTGGCGCTTTCGGCTGTACCGACCAAGTCTGGGATGCTGCTTATGGCGGCTTGGACAAGGCTCTCCTTCACACTTCCACTTTTGGCGGAAACACGACGGCTACCGCGGTTGCGCTGGCGACTCTCGAAGTCCTGCTCACGGAAAAGCTCGCCGAGCGAGCCGACGAGCTGGGCAGTTATTTTTTGGGCGAATTGTACAAGTTGGCTGATGTCTATCCGATCATTCAAGAGGTGCGGGGCCGGGGTTTATTGATTGGCCTCGAGTTCACCTCAGCGACCTCGCTCTTTGGCCGGATCGGCGGTAATTTGCTGCGTAAGGTCAGCGAAGAGTATCTCGGCGGACTAGTGGCTAGTGAGCTGTTGAACAAGCATGCTATTCTCACAGCTTACACATTAAATAATCCGAATGTGATCCGGATGGAGCCGCCGCTCGTCGTGACCAAAGCCCAGATCGACCAAGTTCTGAACTCTCTGGAACATTTGCTCAAGACCAATAGCGGGCTCGGCAAACTCGCTCTCTCGGCTGTTTCGAGCAAGTTGCGCCGTGGTTAAGCGATGTTAACGCAGATCGCCGAAGTTATGCTGGCGAAGGGCTTCGTAGACGATGATGGAGACGGAATTGGCCAGGTTAAGGGAGCGAGCTCCCTCGCGCATGGGAATGCGCAGACAGTGATCCGGGTGGTGTGCTAAGAGGTCCGCAGGGAGACCGCGCGTCTCCGGGCCGAAAATCAAGAAGTCACCAGGTTGGTAGTTGACTTCGGTATGGTTGTGGGTGCCTTTGGTGCTCAGCAAGTAAAAGCCGCGTCCTGATGTATATACCGTCAGCATGAACTCGTCCAACGAATTATGCTCGACCACCGTGACTTGCGACCAGTAATCTAAACCGGCCCGCTTCATCTTCTTGTCGCTGAGGATGAACCCCAGGGGGTGGACCAAGTGGAGTTCGCAGCCGGTAGCGGCGCACAGTCTGGCGATGTTGCCGGTATTGGGAGCAATCTCCGGTTCAACGAGCGCAACGCGGAACATTTTCTCACCTCGGCGCTATTATACCCGGCCAGGGTTTGCTAGTAAAGCGTAATCTTGACAGCGGCAGAGAAAGGATAGTGGAGTTTGTGGGGAAAGGGCTACCCGAGATAGTTGGCTGGATCCAGAGCAAAGTGCGGGAGGCTGGGGCTGACGGTGTGGTTTTCGGCCTCAGCGGCGGGATTGATTCGGCGGTCGTGGCCGGTTTGGCGGTGCGGGCTTGTGGGCCAGGCGCCCAAGGCTTGATCTTGCCGTGTGAGAGCGATCCGAAGGATATCGAGGATGCTCTGCTTGTGGCCAAAACCTTTCGCCTCCGGACCCGTGAATACGATCTGACCCCGGTATACCGGCAGTTTCTGACCGTCTTTGCGGATCTGCCCCCTAACAAGCTGGCCCAAGCCAACCTCAAAGCCAGGCTGCGCAGTAATGCGCTCTATTATGTTGCCAATGAGGCCAATCTGCTCGTTTTGGGGACGTCGAACTTGAGCGAGATCACCGTCGGCTACTTTACCAAATGGGGCGATAGTGCGGTTGATTTGCGTCCCTTAGCTGATTTGACCAAGACCCAGGTGCGCCGTTTGGCGAGAGAGTTGGGGGTGCCGGAACGGATTATCGCCAAAGCGCCTTCGGCCGGCTTGTGGCCGGGGCAAACGGATGAAGCGGAGCTGGGCCTAACATATGAGCAGATTGATGCCTATATCGCCGGTGAGCCTTTGCCGACAGAGGTGGCTGAGCGCATTGCGATGCTCGAAGCAAAGAGCCGGCATAAACGGATTTTTCCGCCTAGTCCCGGTCGAGAATCGTGAGCGAGCGGCTTCTCGTTAAAGGAAATACTATTATGAAAGTGGAAATATTACTATGATGATATTGCAAGGGGGCCTAAGGTGATGGTAGAGAGAAGATGTATCATCTGCGGTAAAGTGGATAAAGTTGAAGGAGTTAAGCAGCTGAGTCATTCCGGTCAGAAATATTTTGTCTGCGAGCTGTGCAAAGCCAAAGTGCAACACGAAGCCAAGGAGAACCAAAAAGTCCAAAAGCCGATCTAGTTAAGCGGCAATAGCTATTGATGTTGTGAAAAAGAATCCGATTGTCCGGATTCTTTTTATTGTGCGGAAATTGCGAACGCAAAGACTATTTAGCAGACACAAGCCGAGTTTTTCCGTACGATTTTCTGCCAGGAGCTGGGAAAACGCATAAAATCAGGGTTTTCTGTTTACAAACGGTATATTTAGATGTATAATAATAACACAGGAAGGGTATTGAAATCAATATATTGTGAAAGCGTTGACAATAACATCGGGATTATCTTAGCGGAATAATGGGATCACCGGCTGCAGCAGAGACAGAAAGAAGCTGTGGCTTTTTTGTTCCCCGCCCTTGCGTGGGTGGGACCAGAAGGAAGGGGGTGTCCGGAATGGAAAAATGGCGGAGTCGAGTGGCTGAGGAGTATAATCGATTTGTTAGTGACGCACCGGACTTTTTCAGGGCGCGGGATGCCACGGTGGCTAAGGTCTTTACGGTAGTGAAGATGTCCGAAGAGGACAAAGCCGAGTTAGCTGCCGCTTTAGCCAACCTGATCGGCAAGCCGGTCCGGATCGTAAACAAGATCGATCCTTCCATTATTGCCGGTATGGTGATTACGACCGCAGATTTGGTCATCGACCTCAGTATGGCCTCGCGTCTAAAGAAACTCTCCGAATCCATTCATCAACGGATTCACGAAGAGTTTCAAACGAATGAAGACCAGGAAATCGCGCCGTTTAGTACTATTGCCTAAATAAGCTCCTTGTTTCGCTCGCTTGGCAGGATTTCGCACGCTCATGCGGTAATAATAATATCGATAGTAATAACCCGGCTTTGATCGCAGCACAGACCACGCTAAGACCGTCGCAAAACATTAAGAAAATTTGTACTATTATTCGAGGGGGTTGACAAATCCCCTTTTTGCTTATTATCGGTGAGTTTCAGCAAGTTCAAGATAGGAGGGATCAGAATGGAGAAGTGGCGCGCTAAGATTGCTCGAGAGTATGGGCAAATAGTCAAGTCACACAGGGGTATTACGGTTAAAATTGACCAGAGCAAGGTGAAGGCTAAGGTCAAGACAGTGGTTCCCATCGATGAGGAAACACAAGAGAAATTGTGCGGGATCCTGAAACAACTGGCCGGTAAAGAGGTCGAGCTGACCAACATCATCGACCCCTCGATTTTGGGCGGTATGTTGATCCACCTGGGGGACATCGTTATCGATATGAGCCTCTCGGGTCGGCTGGCCGACTTAGAAAACCGGATTCATGCGGAGATTTCGCGGCAATTTGACAGAGCTGTTCCGGATGTCGAGTATCAGCAAGTAGTATAGTATGTAATCTGTGGCTGCAGAGAACGGGATCGGGACGAGCAGGCCACAGATTGCGGTCGGTCTTATCAGATTGCTTTCATCAACTAAGAGGCAGCCAAAGCCCTAGACCTGGGTATAGGCTGCCTAGTTCTTTTCTTTGCCGACACTCTTTTTGCAGGAATAAGCGGTTCGGAGAGAAAATAACTGTCCTTAAGTTAACTATTGTGGAGTCGGTAACAACAATTATAGATTACATTGGATTAGAGGGGAGGGTTTACTTTGTTTGGCCTCAAACGTCGAGCTAAAGTGTCCGGTGATTACGTGCTCAAAACCTGCCGGAGATGTAAAGGCAAAGGCTTTGGCGATGCCGGTAACGGATTCTGTCCGATTTGTAACGGTGCCGGTTCATTGTTTGTTGCGAGACCAGGCTACAAATGTCCTATTTGCAAAGGTTCAGGTTACAGTCTGACCGGCAATGGCAACTGCGAAGTTTGCGGTGGCTCCGGTTGGTCTCATACCAAGTATACTGCGAACGCTTAATTGCAACGGTAATGAGTAATTGCTGAAAAAGGACTAGCCCCCTGCGTGCTGGTCCTTTTTCGAACTGTAGATCATTATAATGTGTGATTTTCTGTTATTGCTATCCGTTTGCGCGAAAATGTAGGATAGTTTATTTTCATTTTCGAAATAGTTCGACATTTTTTCGCGATCCCACCTGCTAAAATTACCAGTATTGGTGGACAAGCTGGGAACTGGGGGGATCGATTTGGCCGTATCGATTGCTAAGCCTAAGACTTTGCCGGGCAGCATTCGGACGTTGTTTAACCATTTAGTTGCGAGAATAACCACTTCTTTCCTGCGCTCTCTGCTGGTGATACTGATCGCTGTGTTATGGGCCAGGGCATCTTTATTCGGAGAATTTCATCCTTTTGCTCTAGCGGCACTTGCCATCACTTCTCTCATTTATCCACAGAGGTTGTTTGAGGTCATCATCGGTACATTAATCGGTTTCGGTCTTTGTTTTTCCTGTACCAAGCTTGCGAGCTACGCGGCATTGGCCATACCGGTTCTTATTGGTGCCGGCTTGGCCAAACGCCAAGGGAATACCATTTCATATCAGTTGATTTTCGGTTCTTTCTATACTGCGGCAGCAGTATTAATCGGGCGAATCATTCTGGCAACAGCCGGTGGAGAGGAGCCCGTTTTTTTATACTTTGCCCTCCTGGAAGCGATTCTCGCCGGTCTTTTGGTCGGGGTCCTCAGTTACTTCGGAACCCGCTTGAAAACTATTGCCGCCTGGCAGCAGGAGCTCGAAGCGGAAGAAATCGCCTTGGGGGCCCTGATCCTCGGTATCAGCATCTCGGGTTTGGATGGGCTTTCACTGGGCCTGGTGCAACTGGTTGACCTGAGCCTACGTTTGGCCGTGATTTTAGCGGCCTGGATCGCCGGACCTGGTGCCGGGGCGATCGCCGGGGTCGGCATCGGGGTAGTGGTCGGCTTGCTGAGCAACTATTCGCCCTATCAGCTGGCCGGATTGGCGATGGCCGGTATTGCGGCCGGTCTTTTCCGCGCGCTCGGTAAGGGCGGCTTAATCGTCGGGTTTTTCGCCGGGGCGGGACTACTCTCTTATCAGCTCCTGACCCCGGCAGAACTGTCCGGGATGATTGCCTCCACGCTGGTGGCGGCGGTGATCGTTAGCTTGATCCCACCGGAGACGATCGCTACCGTGCAGGGTTGGCTCCCGGCGGGTAAACTCCGGAATCCCCGGGAGCTCGATGAGGAACAGCGGCTAAAAAGCTGGCTTTCACGCAGGCTCTCCACTTTTAGTGAGGTGCTCGGCGAGTTGGCCCGCAGTTTCGCTCAGTTACCGCAAGAAGAAGTAGTCAGCGATAACCCTGATATCAGCAAAATGATTAATGCGGTTTCCGCGCGGGTTTGTTCCGGATGCCAGCGGTACCAGAGTTGCTGGGTCGATCGTTTCTACATAACTTTTAAAAATTTCGAAATCACCCTCGTTGAAGCGGAGAATAACGATGGCTTACAGCTGACGCAGCTGCCACAGGGAATCAAGAGCCATTGTACCCAAACCCACAAACTAGTGCAGGCCGTCAACTATTTGCTCGAGCTGCATCGGGTTGAGAGCACATGGGAGAAAAAACTACTATCCAGCCGTGAGATCGTTTCCACTCAGCTGCAAGGGGTAGCCGAGGTGATCTCCTCACTCTCCAAGGAGATGCTCGAACGCCGTTATGTACAGGAAAATCCCTCTAAAGAGCTACTCGCCGCCTTTGTGCGCAAACGTTGTGCGGTGCAGCAAGTGCGGGCGGTCGCCGGCACCGATGGCCAGTATGAAATCAGGGTGACCTGTGTCAATTGCGGCGGAAAAGAAGCGTGTCGCCAGTTGGCATCGATCGCCTCGGTTATGTTGGATACGCAATATAGTGTGGGCCGACCGGCATGTGGATATCTCAGCGGGGAACCGCTCTGCGAGGTGAGCTTGCTGCCGAAGAAGGCCTACCAATTGGAATATCAAGTGGTCAAGACCTCGAAAAAAGGATCCAAGGTTAATGGTGACAACCATCTGCTCTTGGCCCTGCCTTCCGGAAAGATCGGTGTAGCGCTCAGCGATGGGATGGGTTCCGGCAGCCGAGCGGCCTTGGAAAGCAGTACGACGTTATCCCTCTTGGAACAGCTCCTGCGGGCCGGACTTGATAAGCAGTTCGCCCTGCGGGCATTAAACAGTCTGCTGCTCTTTCGGTCACCCGAAGAAACATTTGCCACCCTCGATTTAATGCTCTTTGATGAGTATACCGGCGAGGCCGAGTTTGTGAAAGTCGGCTGTCAGCCAACGTACATTATCCGGGGGAGCGATATTCTGCGGATTGAAGGGCAATCCTTACCGATTGGAATTGTCTCTCAGTTTGATGCGGCCATAATCTCCGAAGAATTGTATCCGAATGATTATATTGTGATGATCACCGATGGGGTAACCGATTGTGCGCCGGGCCTGACCGCAGAGTGGTTTGAGAAACTCTTAGCTCATGCCCCCAAACTCGGTGCGGCCGAGGTAGCCGATTATCTGCTGGCTAAGGTCCTAGATGTATGCGCGCATGAGCCGCAGGATGACCTGACGATCGCGGTTGCCAGGGTGCGCAGTAAAGGCATGGGCGCCAACATGATCCCGGTTTACACCCGGCGGCGCAATACAGCCGAAAATTGAGGGAAGACGTATAATTTGTCCGGCGGGGGCATATGATGAAGGAGAAATATGGTAGCAAAGGAGTTGCCGCCATGGACAACCGGCCGGAGTTTTTCCCCCGCTTTCGATCTGTTCCACCGGTGACGAGCAGCCGTTATCTGAGGGTTACCTATACGCCCAAAGGTTATTGCTGTGAGCAATGGGAGTACAAGCCTGTAGCTACGGATAATTCTAGCACGCAAAGCAGGCCGGAACAGCTACACGCTAGTCAACGGGTGTCGCGCCGCGCGGAGCTGTTGGTCGATCTCTTTTTTCTGATTAGTGTAGGCTTGTTCATTCTCACTTTTTTGTGGGCACAAGGTCTGTTAGCGTAGGAATTGCCGCCTCATTTACCGAAGAATCCTACATGCCTGATTTGCTGGAAAAAATGAAGCAGACCATTGAGAATTACCAGATGCTGCCCGAGGGAACGAGCAGAGTTCTCTTGGCTCTTTCCGGTGGGCCTGACTCGATGGTGATGGCCGACCTTTTTTGCCGTTTGGCCAAAGAGGCGCGGCTTTTTTTATGGGTAGCGCACTTAAACCACATGCTGCGCGGGGAGGAGAGCCGGCAAGATGCCGAGTTTGTCCGGCGGTGGGCGGAAGAGCACAACTTACCTTATATTATTAGCCAGCGTGATGTGGCGCAGCTGCGCCTACTGGGAGAGGCAAAAGCGGTGGCGGCCAGACGGGTAAGGTACGAGTTCTTGGCTGAATGTGCCGAGCAGGCAGGTGCGGAGCGGATTGCCTTGGCCCATACCCTGTCGGACCAAGCCGAGACCGTGCTGATGAGACTGTTGAGCGGCGGCGGCCAGGGCTTGCGGGGCATTCCGCCGGTCAGGACTCCATATATCCGGCCACTGATCGAGATCAAACGGGAGGAGATTTTGGCTTATGCCCAACAGTTCGGGGTGGCGTACCGGATTGATTCATCCAACCTCTCGGTGGAGTATCTGCGCAATAAGATTCGCCTGCACTTAATCCCCTATTTACGGAATAATTATAATCCCAAAGTTGAAGAGGCTTTGGCTCGTTCGGCTGAGATTTTGCGGGCTGAGCACGATTACTTGGCTGCCGTGACCGAGGCCTGGATCAGCGCCAATGTGCAGGAGACGGCCGAGGCCGCCAGTCTCCTGGTCGAGCGGTTGAATCAAGAGCCGTTGGCCATCCGGCGCCGGGTGATTAATCGGCTGCTTACCGCGCGTGGCGGACGGGAGATCACCTTTGCCCATGTTGAACAGGTCCTAGCCTTGGCAGCGTCGAGCCGAGGCACCGGGGAGTTGGCTTTGCCCGGGTTGCGCGTTGTCAGAGATTATCGGTATCTGCGGTTGGAGTCGGCTTCCGGAGGCGCAGCCAAGGTGGAGGCTGCGCCGCCTTGGGTCCAATTAGCAATTCCCGGCGAAACTATCCTGCCGGAATATTCGTTGATTATAACAGCAAGCGTTCACGAAGGTGGTCCGGCGGAGTTACAACGATTACAATCGGCCGCAAACCGCCCACCAGGGATGAGTGCCTATTATGACCTTGATCAAATTGAGTTGCCGCTTGTTGTCCGCACTCGCCTGCCCGGGGACTCTTTTCAGCCTTTTGGTTTGCAGGGATCGAAAAAGCTCAAGGACTTTTTGATAGATGAAAAGGTATCGCCAGGGCTGCGGGATAGGATAGCGCTGGTTACGAATTCCCAAGGTATCCTGTGGGTTGTAGGGCTGCGTAGCTCGGAGCTGGGCAAGGTTACCGAGCGGACCCGCCGAATTTTGTCTCTGGCGGCGACGCCATACGGTTGCCAGGATATGGGCGGTATGATATAATTTTTTAGTCAATTTTGAAAGGAGGACCCGTTTTTTGAATAAATTCCTACGCGGGATTAGCTTATATCTGCTACTGGCTGTACTAGCGATCTCGGTAGTCAGCAGTCTGTACAGCACCAATGAGAAAGTGACCGAGATAACCTATTCTGAGTTCATTCAGCAGGTTAATGCGGGCAAAGTCAAAAGCGTCACGTTCATCGGTGAGCAGCGGGTTCAGGGTGAGCTGCATGATGGCGATACGTTTGTGACGACCGTGCCGCCGCAGACGCCGGATTTGGTTTCGTTTCTCGAGGCGAGCGGGGTAGCCGTCTCGGCTAAGCCGGAGCCGGCGCCGCCATGGTGGATGTCTATTTTGCCCAACGTGATTACCTTGGTCATCTTCATCGGGATTTGGCTGTTCATCCTCAACCAGATGCAGGGCGGCGGTAATCGGGCGATGTCCTTCGGCAAGTCCCGGGCCAAACTGCATACTGAGGAGAAGGTCAAGGTAACTTTTGACGATGTTGCCGGTCTGGATGAGGCCAAGCAAGAAGTTGCGGAGATCGTGGAGTTTCTCAAACACCCGAAGCGCTTCGTTGAGTTAGGGGCCAAGATACCGAAGGGCATCTTGTTGGTCGGACCACCCGGTACCGGGAAAACCTTGTTGGCGAGAGCGATTGCCGGCGAGGCTGGAGTCCCGTTCTTCTCGGTGAGCGGTTCCGATTTTGTCGAGATGTTTGTCGGTGTTGGCGCGGCGCGCGTCAGAGATATGTTCGAGAATGCCAAGAAAAATGCGCCCTGTATCGTTTTCATCGATGAGATTGATGCCGTCGGCCGGCAGCGGGGAGCAGGTTTGGGCGGCGGCCATGATGAGCGCGAGCAGACCTTAAACCAGCTTTTGGTCGACATGGACGGCTTCGAACCAAACAGCGGCATTATCGTATTGGCGGCGACCAACCGGCCAGATGTTCTTGACCCGGCTTTATTGCGGCCTGGTCGTTTTGACCGGCAGATTCTCGTCGACAAGCCGGATGTGCAAGGACGGGTCGAGATCCTCAAGATCCACGCGCGGAACAAGCCGTTGGCTGATGATGTTGATCTGCAGGTCTTGGCCCGGCGCACCCCTGGTTTTACCGGGGCCGATTTGGAGAACTTAATGAACGAAGCGGCTATTTTGGCTGCCCGTAAGAATAAAAAGCGGATTACGATGCAAGAGTGCGAAGAGGCGATCGATCGGGTGCTGATGGGTCCGGAGCGGAAGAAGCGGGTGATCAGCGATCGAGATAAAGAGGTCTTTGCCTATCATGAGGCCGGCCATGCGGTTGTGGCCCGCTTCTTGGATAATATGGATCCGGTGCACAAGGTCAGTATCATTTCCCGCGGACTCGCCGGCGGCTACACGATGGTCCTGCCGATTGAAGATAAGTATGTGACCACCAAATCGGAGCTCTTGGATTACCTCGCTTATGCTTTAGGCGGGCGGGCAGCGGAAGAGCTGGTCTTTAACGAGGTCAGTACCGGAGCCCAAAATGATATCGAGCGAGCCACGAAACTGGCGCGCAAGATGATCACCGAATACGGGATGAGCGAGGAGCTCGGACCGATGACCTTTGGCCATGGCCACGAAGATCAGATTTTCTTAGGACGGGATATCTCCCGCGACCGCAACTACAGTGAACAGGTGGCCGCCAAGATCGATTTGGAGACGCGCAATATCATCGACAATGCGTACAAACGAGCCAAAGAGATCCTCAGTGAGCACCGGGCCGAGTTGGAGCGAGTCGTCAAAGGCTTGATCGAAAAAGAGACCCTTGACAAAGAAGAATTCGAGGCGATCATCCAGGGCAAGTCCCTCGGCGAGGATGAACAGGGCCAACCGCAAGAGACAACGGTAGCTCAAGACCAAATGCAAGATGCAAATTTAGACTCGGACCAGAAAGAACAGCAATAGCCGATTAAGCAATGAAGCATCCTTCGGGGATGCTTCTTGTGTATTATGGGAGGTTTCAGCCTTGGGATTGCGGATTAAAGTCCATTCAATCTCTGACGAAGCGCAAGCCGCGAGGTTACTTGCGCAACATGGTTGTGATCGGGTCGGCGTGGAGATGATGGCGCCAAAGTTCTGTCACCTTGTGCTCGAGCTTGCTCCGGTCCCGCTGCGGGCGGCGTTGATTATTAAGCAAGAGATGCTCTCGTTGGGTGGGGAGGCTGCTTTGCCCCGGAAAGCGGCGGCGCTGGCCATCGAGGAAGCCGGGGTTCTCTTGGCCGGGACTCTGAAGCAATATCAAGGCTTGGTGCAAAAACTACAGATCCAGCCATTTGGCCTCAAAGAGATTGGCGCGGAGATTTCCGCTGCTATCGAAAGGATAAAGCCGAAGCGGGATCGGGTCTGGCGTTGTGGACAGTATCGGCTTCCCTTAGGTCGAAAAACGCTGATCATGGGTATCCTCAATATTACCCCGGATTCATTTTCCGATGGGGGAGCCTATCTAGACCCTGCGGCGGCGATCGAACGCGGCAAAGAGCTGGTTGCTCAGGGCGCCGATATCCTGGATATCGGTGGCGAATCCACCCGGCCGGGCGCCCCTCCGGTCAGTGTCGAAGAAGAGCTGGCGAGGTTGCTTCCTGTACTCGACGGCCTAGCCGGCGAGGTCGCGGTGCCGATTTCGGTTGATACCACTAAATATGCGGTGGCAAAAGAGTGTTTAGCTAGGGGAGCGGCGATTATTAATGATGTCAGCGGGCTGCGCGACCCGCGTTTGGCTGAATTGGCGGCCGAGACCGGCGCCGGACTGGTCGTTATGCATATCAAGGGTACCCCCCAGACGATGCAGATTAATCCGGTGTATACTAATGTAGTCGGGGAAGTCATCGCCTCGCTACGCCGGAGTTGTCAACTCGCTGAGGAAAAGCGGGTGCTGCCGGAGCAAATTGTGATTGATCCCGGTATCGGGTTCGGCAAGACCCGTAGTCATAATTTAGAATTGCTGCAGCGTTTGCAGGAGTTTCGGGTGCTCGGTTATCCGATCTTGCTGGGGACTTCGCGGAAATCCGTTATCGGCCAAGTGCTTGACTTACCGGTCAATGAGCGGGTGGAAGGTACCGCGGCGACCGTCGCCCTCGGGATTCAAGCCGGGGTCGACATCGTACGGGTGCATGATGTGCGCCAGATGGCTCGGGTGGCCAAGATGGCCGATGCGATCGTGCGGTTCGACCCGGATGAGGAGGCGGAAAACTAGTGTCGGTGGTAGTTCGTTTGCGCAATCTGGTTTTTTACGGATACCACGGCGTGCTCCAGAGCGAACAGCAATTGGGGCAGCGTTTTGAGCTGGATGTCGAGTACCGGACCGCAGCACCGCCCGCCGACGATTTGGCTGCGACGATTAATTATGTCGAAGTTTATCAGCGCGTAGCGGATCTTGTCTCCGGCGAACGCTATAATCTGATCGAGTCTTTGGCTGAAGCCGTCGCCCAGGCGATCTTGACCGCTTTTCCGGTCGAGCGGGTGACCGTGCGTGTCCGCAAGCCCTCGGTATCCCTGGGCGGACTCTGTGACTACGTGGAGGTCGAAGTGACGAAGGAGGCCGAGAGATGAAAGCAACCGCTTATCTCTGTTTGGGCAGTAATGTTGGCAATCGCGTGCGCAATTTGGAGGGGGCCCTGGTTTTCTTGGCCGAATTGCCGGAAACGGTGCTGGATGGTTTTTCCCGGTATTATGAGACCAAGCCGGTCGGGGTGGAGAATCAGCGGGACTTTATCAACCGGGTGATCCGGATTAAAACTAATCTCTCCCCGCAGGAGCTCAAAGAACGAACCCGCCGGATTGAAGATTATTATGGCCGCGACCGGAGCATGATTTGGGGGCCGCGGGCACTGGATATCGATATCTTATGGTTTGACGGGCAAATGATTAATGATCCCGACTTAATCATCCCGCATCCGCGAATGTGGGAGCGGGCTTTTGTGTTGGTACCCTTGGCCGAACTGGCTCCGGAGCTCACGGGTCCGGATGGACGGACCTGTGCCGATTTAGCCGCCGCTTTTGATTTAACAGTCGAAGGGGTACGGGTCTACGAGCCGACCCAGGAAGAGCAATGGTTGGACCGGCCTTTTCCGAGTCTGGTCTTGGCCGGCCTGGATCCGGAGGAGCTGGGGCAACCGCTCTTATACGAGTTAGTAGTTGAGTCCACCAATGAGCAGTTGCGTCGTCTGGCCGATGAGGGTGCGCCGGAGGGTACGGCGATCATTGCCGAGACGCAAATCAAAGGCCGAGGCCGCAAGGGTCGCCCCTGGGTTTCCCAACCATTTGCCGGCGTCTGGTTAAGCGTCCTGCTCAGGCCGGGCATTAAACCGGCTTTTGTGCCGAGCTTGACGATTATCGGGTCTTTGGCTATGGCCCGGGCCTTAAATCGGTACGCACCGACCGGTGAAGAAAAGGTACTGATCAAGTGGCCGAATGATCTGTTGATTAAAGGAGCCAAGATCGGCGGCTGCTTGGCCGAGGCCGGGGTCCAGGGCGAAAAAGTCAGCCACGTTGTTTTGGGTATCGGGGTCAATATTTCCCAGACAGCGGATGAACTGCCGGATTTCGACCAGAGAATCACCTCGGTTGGGCTGGCCTGGCAGAAACAGCTGAGCCGGCCGACCGTAATCAAGAACTTTTTCCTCGAACTCACCGGCTTATACCACGACTATTTAAAACACGGCCTGGAACGGATCTTGGCCGAGTACGAGAGCCTCTCCTGTACCCTAGGGCGCCAGGTCCAGGTTCTGGGCCCGGAGTCGTTTGTCGGGATCGCCAGCCAGATTACCCCATCCGGGAGCTTGATCGTCGTGACAAGTGACGGAGCCAAAGAAGTCTTTGCTGCTGAGGTGAGTGTACGCGATGCCTAACTGGAGTTCACGAACTGTCGTCTTGGTTGCGATGTTTACCGCTCTCATGTCGGTAGCAGCGTTCATTCAAATTCCCCTACCGCCGGTGGCAATCAGCTTACAGACCTTGGTGGCATTACTGGCCGGCTTGGTTTTGGGTCCGCGTTTGGGTCCGCTGAGCATCTTGGTCTATCTGGCTATCGGCTTGGTCGGGGTGCCGGTCTTCACCGCCGGCGGAGGCATTAGCTATGTCTTAAAACCCAGCTTCGGGTATTTGGTCGGTTTTATCCCGGCCGCCTGGCTAGTGGGTTATTTCACCAAGCAATCGAAGGAACTGGTTATGGGCAAGCTGTTGCTGTTGGCGGCCTGTGCTCATTTGGTCATCTATGCTATCGGGGTACCATATCTCTACCTTGCCCTAAAGTATTTTAGCGGCACGCCGGTTTCGTTGGCTTTTATCTTGAAGTCAGGATTTCTCATCTTTTTACCCGGAGATCTGCTCAAATCGCTCTTTTTCATGGTTGTGGCGCCGCGCATTAATCGGCTTCATACTATCGGAGCTTTTCGGGAATTCTGTTAGTAACAAGCTGTATGGAGGCCTGATTAATGGGTAAGGGTAAGTACCTTAAGTATGGCGGGGTCAAATTTTACGCCAAGGTGCCGGAGACGGAGATCAACGAGTATGTGCTGAGCCTGCCGGAAGAGCAGCGCAAGTCTCTCTATGATGTCGTCATCCAGCTACGCGACCGCGGGATGATTGAGATCGATGAGGAGGATATCACGACCATCGACAAAGATATGCTGCCGTTTCTGCAGAGTGAGGAGACGGAGATTGATTAAGAGCGCTTATCATGCGGCGAAAGATGGCCGGTGGTGATTACGCCTTTGCCAAACTGTTGGTTGAGGTCGACGAGCAACCTATCCACTTTAGATTCGCGGGGCGGGGTAAACAAGTTTAACTGGCGATTTTCCGAAAGGTTGGAGACGGAAATCCCGACGAGGCGCAGCGGTTTGCGCCGGTTCGGTTCTATGGAGGCCCAGGCGCGGTCCAGCAAGACCAGGGCCGCCTGGCTAATCTCGTCCGCGCTATTGATCCCATAATTGACCGACAAGCTATGGGTGGTCGTAGTAAAATCAGGGTCGCGCAATTTGAGGGTGATCGTTTCACCCCAGAGGTGATGGGCCTGTAATCTGCGGCTAACATCGGCAGCCAGCTCTTTTAAGGTCTTTTTGATCTCGGCTTCATCGTTGAGATCACTGTCGAAGGTAGTTTCGCGCCCGACGGATTTGCGAGTTTGGCGAGGTTCGACCGGCCGTGGATCGATGCCGCAGGAGAGGTTGTAGATCCAATCACCCAGCTTGCCAAAGTGGCTGATCATTGCTTTCCGGCCGAAGCGGCGGATATCCAAAACCGTACGGATACCGAGGTTTTCCAGGCGTTCGGCGGTCTTGGCCCCCACACCATGCAGGCTGCGCACCGGCAACGGCCCAATGATCCGATCGAAATCCTCCGGCAGAATAATGGTTAATCCATCCGGTTTGTGTAAAGTGGAGCCCATTTTAGCAGCGGACTTGGTCGCCGCGATCCCGACCGATGCGGTGAGGTCCAATTGGTCCCGAATGGCTTTCTTTAACGCCAATCCTAATTGCCAGAGCGAGGAGTACTCCCGGTACCGGTCAGTCAAATCCAGATAGGCTTCATCAATGGAGACCGGCTCATACAGATCGGTGAATGAGGCAAAGATCTGTTGGAGCTCGGCGGAGACTTGCCGGTATTTGGCCATATTGCCGGGGAGGAAAATGCCGTGCGGACAAAGCCTGACCGCTTGAGCCAAGGGCATGGCCGAATGAACGCCGTACTTACGGGCTTCGTAAGAACAGGTGGAAACGACGCCGCGCGGACGATGGCGCGAGCCGCCGATAATGACCGGCTTGCCCTTGAGCCGCGGGTTGTCGCGCTGCTCGATGGCGGCAAAGAAGGCATCCATATCAACATGAGCGATAATGCGCATAATAAAACGCCTCTCCCTCATTATAGGGAAAGGCGGGCCGAGATTCAACTCGGGTCAGATGTTAAGCCGATTCTCTGGACTGTTGCGGGCCGGCTTGGATGATCTCCAGCACTTGTTGTTGCATCGGGGGAGCGATAAAAAAGGCGAAGGTCTCCGGCGCCAAAGGGATTCCCAACTCGGAGAGCAGGCGGAAACCGCTGACAAAGCCGGAAAGCTCGATGTCCCAAGGAACATTGGAGTAATGGAGGTCTTTGGTGCGCGCCACGAATTCCGGATGGCGATCAAAATCGGTCACATGGCCGAGTTCATGACCAAAGACCGTGAGCAGGTATGCGAGCGGCTCATTAATTAAATCCGGTTCCCAGATATAGATTGTTCGCGAATCCGGGCGGTAGTACCATAATTCATGGATCTTGCTGCTTCTTAACTCCACATTCAGCTGCCAGGCTTTATCGATTAACAGCTGAAAATACTCGTTGTTCGGCCAGTTCATCGGGTCGGTACGGGTGGCCAACCACTGTTCTTTTGATTGCTGCACTACTACTACATCCTCTCTACACCGAAAATTGAAACAATTACTCTCTTTAATTCTGGATGCCCGTGGCAATACCTTGAGGCAAAGCTTGGGGGGGCTGGCCAATCCCGCAAAGGGCGGTAATGTGTGGAAGCTGCGGCAATATGCAGGAGCCGCCAAAAGGATTGGCGAAGTGATATGGACCAACTCGTGGGGTTTTTGTGTTGTGTTGGGCGGGGAGGCTGTAAATGGCAAAGAATATAGCCAAGTTGGCCTTGGTGGTTAGCCTGATTTTCGGCATGAATCTGCCGGTTTTAGCTTGCGTCGGGGCGCGCCCATTGGCGATGGGAGGCGCGTTTATCGCCGTTAGTGACGATGCAAATGCGGTTTACTGGAACCCCGCCGGTTTGACCAGAATGCCGCAGGAGAGTATGTACACCTACATGGAAACGGTTGCCGGCCGGATTAACTACCAGTGGTTTTTCTCCGGAGTGGAGCGGTACGGCAAAGTTGTCTTCGGGATTAGTGGGATTAATAGCCATAACCCGAGAGTATTGGTGGATTTTGAGGGAAAAGAATATGGCTCTCTGGCTGACGATACGTGGTACCAGCTATCATTAGCGATTCCGGTAAGCGAGCTATTGTCGTTTGGGGCAAACCTGAAATTCTATGATTCAAAGCTGTATGTTCCCGGGGTAGGGATCTTGCCCGGGCGCGGAACGGGTCTGGACCTGGCTGTCCTCTTGCAAGTGAGCGATAACGTGCGGGTCGGTCTGTTGAGCCAAGACCTTTTCGGTACAGATCTCAACTACACCGGCGGCTTGCGTCTTCCGTACAAAAATAATGTCCGGCCTGGGGTAGCTTGGGATGTCACCGAAGATACAACTATTGCCGTGGATATTTACGATTTAACCGGGGCGGCCGATCTTTCGGCGGGGGTCGAAAAACGCTTTGCCAATGGAGCCTTGCGGGGTGGGTATTATCATGATACCTGGACCGTCGGCTTTGGTCTACAGGCCGGAAAGGCTTACTCCTTCGATTATTGCTACATTTACGATTCTCACATTATCTCGCTGAGTTGGACATTTTGAAAATGGGGAGGGGGCTATCGCATCTGACAGCCCCCTCGAGATAACGGTTTCTGGATTCGATCAACTCCTTTCGTTTATTATTTTGGGCAAACAGGGATCTCCAATTCACTAATTGACTTCCATTTTATGTATTGTTTGCTGAGCGAAAATAAAGGTGGTTGGGTGAGTTGGCCGAATATGAGGGGAGAGGAGGCTCTAATGGAAACTGATCTTGTACGGCTGATTGCGCGTTTTATTCAATTGAACAAAGATATGTTGGTGGGCTATGTTAATTTGAATGAATATTTAGAGACCTACTTAGCCCTCGACCTCTTATCGGATCGAGAGTTTCACCCGATTGTCGAGACGCTCGCCGCTATCGGTGTTGATTTTTTCTTCATCCTGGGCGTAGTGTTCGGTCTTTCCAGGCGGTTGGAGCATGACCAATTCAGCAAACTCAGCGGCTATCTCGACCTCAAAGATCAGCGCCTCATCTTAAGCTGCGCGGAGTATCCGCACTTGTTACCGGAGTTCCAAGCCTTTGCCGACATTATGGCAGCTCGGAGTATGGAGCTGCGTGACGGCGGCGAATTCCCCGGCGATTCCGTCTTTTCCGGCTCGCTGAACTAGTCCGAATTGTGCTTAGGTCCTTGTCCCTTGTGCCCCCATCCTTCATATGATGGTAGGGAAGGAGGGATGAAGATGGCCCTAATTGGCACAGTTACCGACCAGGTACTTGTAGACAGTACGGTGGAACTATTTGTTCCGGCCGTTAAGATAGATGAGATCCGCGCATCGATACGGGATGCCACCTGCACTGTTATTGCTAATAAAGTTATCTATCAAGGCGTCCTGCACAAGCAGATTTTCTTCGTTCGCGAGCCGGACAACGTCGTGGTACACCAGGCTGAAGATATCCCGTTTAGCGGCTTCGTCGATGTGATGGGAGCCGCACCCAATCACATCTGTGAGGTGGCTTTTGAGATCGCCTTTGTAGAATTCGAGCTACTTGAACCAACCTTGTTGCGGCAGAAAGTCGTCATTGACGTGACGGTCTCGGTGTTTAACGGTAATGGCATTCCGGTGCCGGTCAACGGCGCGATTCCGGTGCCGGTGAACGGTGGAACCAACGGAGGAAATGGCATCCCCTTGCCGGTGACCATTAGTTCGGCCTCGGGTAATGCGACGCTGGCCAAGCAAGTGCAGCCCAAGCCGGTTTATGTTCGGGGCGCCGTTAACAGCGGCCGGGGGCGACCCGTTCGCAGCGCTGAGCTCCAAACAAATCCTCAGCGCGCCAAATCCGAACGGATCGTCTTCAAAGCCGTTCAAAAAGTGCCCGTTCGCGAGTATATCGCGCGACGTTAGGCTACTCCTGAGAAAAGCTCGCCTGGCCCTTCGCAACTTATAGAAGGGCCATTTGGCATTTCTTGGAGGATTTTCCAGATCACGGGATGAATAGTAAAATAGAATGTGTTCCGGGGAGTCAAGGAGGCGAAGTAATGCTCAAGCGCTGTAGCTGTATACTCGTATTACTGCTGACTATTACTGCTGTTCCAGCAGAGGCGAGTATCCTGCAGACAAAACATAATTTCTCAAAATTCGCGCCTGCCGGTAACGTCTACCGGTCTGATGCGGTAGATGAGGTTTGTATCTTTTGCCATACCCCGCATAACGCTAATCCGCAAACGACGGGACTGTGGAGCCGAGAGCTATCTTCCGCCCAGTACACTTTGTATCCGGGACCGACCGAAGATCCGCGTAGCAGTTTGGAGGCTGACCCTGCCCAGCCGACCGGTTCATCGAAACTTTGTTTGAGCTGTCATGATGGGACGATCGCGGTTGGGGATTACTACGGGAGGCTGAATGATCCCAGTCTCGGTGCGATAACCGGCCGAACTCTCATCGGCACGAATTTATCCGTGCATCATCCCGTCTCAATCAGGTTGGTTGCCGAAACCGAAAAGCCGGGTACGGAGTTGGTCAATCCGATGCTTAATCCGTTGGCAAATGCCAAGTTGGAAGGTGGCAGGGTGGAGTGCGGTTCGTGCCATGATCCGCACAAAAACGCTCCTAGTTTCCTGCGGACGCTGCCGGATGATGGGCAACTGTGCACCGAGTGCCACCAGCAGACCGGGTGGATCGGCAGTGCCCACCAAATCTCGGGTGCAGTCTGGAATGGTCGGACGGTGGGCCGATGGGCATGTCTGGGTTGTCATACCGTTCATAATGCGGTTGGCGGGACGAGACTGCTGCGCCCGAGTTATAATCCGCGTGACGGGATTTATGATCAGCTGGAGGATGACCCGGAGACCGGGGCTTGTTTGAATTGCCATAATGGCACGATTCCGGGGGTACCGGATATTCGCGGAGAGTTTCAAAAAGAGTTCAAACATAACTTGGTAGGCGACCCGGTCCATTACCCGCATGAGTTCGAGGACGGCTCTTTTACCGTGGCTATGCACGTTGAGTGTGTCGATTGCCATGATCCGCACCGCGTAAGGGCGCGGACGGATATTCGCGAGATCGGCGATCATCTCGTAGGTCCGGAGCTGGAAGGGGTTATGGGGCTGAAAAACATCCGGTATGGGACAGTGGCTTGGCAGGCACCTACCGCGGAAATCGGTCGCTTATGGGCCATCGAAGGCGACCAGGAAGCCGGCTTGTGCTTGAAATGCCACAGCTCTCAGTCACCGATGAGTTTTGATGGTCGCGACTACATGAAAGCGATGGATATCTTCTTTAATCCGAATAACTGGGCAACGCATGGCTGTATTGTACCGAGCAAAAACCGCAAACCGCAGCACGAGTCCTACGTCTATGCCGGTCTGGTTAAGGAGTTACGGGAGAAATGGGATGGCATCTGGGAAGAGGTGGTTATAGCTTGTAGCGATTGCCATGGCAACGATGATACCGGTGAGGATCGGATCTGGGGACCGCATGGCTCTAACTGGGGGAAGGGGTATGTCAATGGGGAAACACCGCGGTGGCTGCTGCGGACAGCGACAATCCCCAGCCACTACGATGATGGCGAGCCCGTCCCGGCCGATACCGACCCGATCGTCTGCTACTTGTGTCATGATATTAATGTCTATGGTCCGCGGGATGTTCAAGTAGGTCAAAATCAATCCAATAACCCGAATGCAAGCGTACCGGCAGCTAACAAGCGATCCGGCTTTTGGTTCCATGGAATTCGGGTGCATTATAAGTCCTCCAAGGTAAAGTATCCTCCGGGGGTTCCGAATATCTCTTGCTTCGCATGCCATGGCGATTATTCCGACCTTAGCAAGCCTCTCAGCGAGATCAAGAGCGGGGGATTGCATGGGGCGAACTACGCCAGGGGTGATCAACCTAACACCAGTCCGGTGCATTTCCTGAACGGTTTTGCCATTGAGATGTTCTCCTCCGATGAAGCCATAGCGCAGAGCAGCGGAACAGTCTCTTGTGGAGACTACGATTACATGGTAGATGGTGTGAGTGTGGGGTGTGACAAACACAGCAGCTTACAATATACCCGGCGGCCGATACCGCCGGAAGCCTGGGATTAATCGATCGAAGCCCTTCGATGAGCGTCGGAGGGCTTAAGCATATGCCTAGAGTTTTTGAGGCGCCGGCGACTGGAGGGAGATATTGGGGATAACTAGAAATAGTGCAATAAATTGCCAGGAAGGTTTTGCCGATGAAGCGTTTGTTCCAAGCAACAATTGTGGTGTTAGTTCTTGAGGCTCTGCTCATGGTTTGCCGGGTTACCTTTTACCCACAGTACGCTCCCAAGTGGTTTTGGACGAGCCTCTCGTTCTTGTTGGCCGTTACAGCAGCATTGGTTTTTTACTGTACCGTCTTGCGATTTCCCCATTTGCGCCGGGCTCAGGATCGTAACAAAAAAATCACTCTGCTAGGTTCAATCGTTTTTCATTGCGGAATTGCGCTGCTGATTTTCGCCGGCTTTTATTACACTCTCTTTCAATATAAAGCTTTGTTCTTTCTCACCGAAGGCCAGACACTGATTGACAGCCCCGTTAATCACCAAGTGCTCTCCCGCGGGCCTGTTCAAGCCGGCGATTTCGAAGAGCTCGCCCTGACCTTGCTTGAAGTGAATGTCGATTTTTACGATCCGCGGCTGGTCGAACACCTTGCCGCTCGGGTGCAACTTCATGATTTGGATAGCGGAAAAAGCAGAGTAATTGATACCGCAATGAACAGACCTTTTACCTTTAAATCGCGCCAAGCGACCATCTATAAGTTCGGCTTCGCCCCGCTCTTGGTGCTCAGATCGTCCGAGGGAGAGTTGCTATGGCACGGTTTTGTCAACCTCGACCTCGTCGGCGGGAGGCCGGATTTGTTTGAGTGGCCGCTCAGCGGCGAACTGATCAAGGTTGAGGCGAGCTTGGACGAGAACTTAGAGTTAACTCTTGTTCTCAGCAATCAGACGGGAGCGGCAATTGTTGTTACCCCTGGCGACCCTCCGGTTGAGTTCTTGGGTATCTGGCTCGAAATACCGGATTATCGCTATTGGCTTGGGTTTGTGGTCACCAGCACGCGGGGGACGAAGCTGGTGTTGGTTGGTTTATTCGTACTGACGATCGCCATTATTACCAGGTATTTGTTTGTTTTGCAAAAGGACGGGGCGGGGGCTAGAGCAGGTAATCCATAACAAAACAGGTATTTTCTTGTAATTTGACGAATTACTCTACTAGCAGTAAATTTTTGGGATAGTGATCTACCATGCTACTGGCCGAAAAAGTCCTCTTGTACTTAACCTTGTTCACCTATACGCTCGCGATAGGCCTACTCTTTTTCGCCATTTTCTTTAAGCGAGAATCATTGGTGTCCGTCACTAAAAAGGTCATCATCACCGGGGTCATATTGAACACGGCGACTTTGCTCGTCAGAACGGTTTCTGCCGGTCGCCCACCGGTGAAAGGCGATTATGAGAATGCTTTGACGGCAGCATGGTTCACCATGGTTTTGCTGCTCTATCTCGGCCGCCGGTGGACAGGCCTGTGGAAAGCGAACATCGGTGTTTTGCCCGTCATCTTGCTGACTTTGGGCTGGGCGATGCAGCGCGGTCAGCCGGATTTGGCGCCGCTGACTCCGGCCTATGATAATCCTTGGCTATATATCCACGTCTTTTTCGCCTGGTTCGGCTATGCTTCATTCTTGGTCGCCGCAATTTTAGGCGTCGTCATTTTGGTCAGAGCACGCAAGCCCGAGGCTTTGCTCGCTTTCGGAGATGTTAGGACGCTCGACGAACTCTCGCATCGTCTGGTCGCCTTTGGTTTTGCGATGACAACCGTGATGATCGCCTCGGGGGCGATTTGGGCCAAAGATCTCTACGGCAGCTACTGGTCGTGGGACCCGGTTGAAACTTGGTCTTTGCTGAGCTGGTTGGTTTACGCCCTGTATTTACATTTACGCACTATGTTTGGCTGGCGGGGGGCCAAAGCGGCTTGGCTCGCAGTTCTTTCGTTCAGTACGGTTTTAATCAGCTTTTGGGGTGTCAACTTTATCCAAGACAGTTACCATATCTTTCAACGAATGTTCTAAGGTGTTGTACTATGCGTTGTAGGTTAATTGGTTATCTGCGAGCCGGTACTGCCCAAAAGATTGTGGTGCTGCTCCTCTTCGGCGGTTTGTTGCTTGCGCTCGGCGGGGCGGCGTACTATCTGTGTTACCGCTTTACCGGCTACTTCCGTCTCACCGAAGGCGAAGCCGTGCTCGAAGCCGACCGGAGCTATGAAGAGCTGCGTTACGGGTGGCGCCGGCCAAACCCGGAGTATCAGTGGGCTCTGCAACTAGAGCAGCTCGCCTTGGGCTATTCGGCTAGTGGTGAGATTGTGGAAGTTGCCGCCGGTCTATTCTTGTACGATCAACACGAAAATAAGGGCTACCAAGGGGTAGCCGGGTGGGGGCATCCGGTGCGAGTGGGTAGATTGGACCTTGTCCCAATCTCCATCGGGGTTACGCCGGCGGTCGATGTTTTTAATCAAGCAGGCGAATTAATCTGGCGAGGAGCACCCAAACTCGATATCCTAGACAAACAGGCGAGAAAAGTCGACCGTTTTACCCCTGGCGAGCTTGAGTTTCTGGTCTCGTTTTATCCGGCGGCCCGGACCGTCCGCGGTGAACTGGTGAACAACAGTTTAACCCCTACCAATCCGGTCTTTGTCTTTACCTTGCCGGAGACAGGTGTCGCCGAGCGCGTACCGGTGGGCGCCGGACCCGTGCAAATTGGCGAGTATACGCTGAATGTTCCTGGTTATCGGTATTGGTTGCGTTTTGCGGTGACCTGTCGAGCCGGGCTGAACCTTCTCTACCTAGGTTTAGCTCTCTTATGTCTAGGCCTGCTCCTGGCGATGCTTGTGCAGCAGTATCAGAGCAGCCGGAGGCGAGCGGCATGACGGCGATTTTGGTGATGCTCAGCAACTATTTTCATGATCTGGCCGTCGGCTTGCTGTTTAGTGCCATGCTGCTAACCTGGTGGGTCGATCAGGCCAATAGCGCCCTGAGCCATGCGCATACCGCCTTGGTTAAACAGGTTGTCGAGCGAATGCGGAAAGTGGCCTGGGCAGCCTGGGCATGGATTATCATCGGCGGAGTGATCCGGACCGTCAACTATTATGAATACGAATGGCTACCGGCAGCCGGGCGCGGCCAAGTAGCCGCTCTCGTAGTTAAGCACATCTTGTTGGCTGCGATTGCGATCAGCGGAGCTGTGTTGCAATCTCGAATTAGCCGGCGATACCGTAACCGGCCTGACCACGGAAAGGAGGCCTAAATATGGGGTTGAAAATATTGTTGATTACCCCGCCGTATCATTGTGGGATTTTAGAGATTGCCGGTCGTTGGACCCCGGTAAATTACGTCTACTTAGCCGGTGAGCTAAGAAGGGCGGGCCATGAACCGGTCATCTATGATGCGATGACTCTCAATCATGATCTCACTCAGATTGTCGAACGAGTGCGCCGGGAGCAACCGGATCTCGTCGGCTTAACCGCATTCACACCCGCGTACCCGGCGGCGATTGAGGTTTTGACCGCCGTCAAGCGGCTTGACCCCAAGATTACCACCGTCTTCGGCGGAATCCATCCGACTTTGCTGTATGCGGAGGTATTGACCCGACATGCTGCGGCTGTTGACTACGTCATCCGCGGTGAAGGAGAGCGGACCATCGTTGAATTAGCCGATTGCCTAAGTGCGCAAGAGGATGCAGCGGCCATTCCGGGATTGGCCTTTCTGCGTGATGGAAAACTGGTTGTGACCCCCAAACGGACGCAAATGACCAGTAGCGAACTTGACCAACTCCAGCCGGCCTGGGACCTGCTCAATTGGGCTGACTACACCTACTTCATGATTCCGGGTTCCACTTTGGCGGTGCTCAGTTCATCGCGGGGCTGCAGTGAAGAGTGCGGTTTCTGTTCACAGCAGAAATTCTGGGAACGCCAATGGCGCGGGCGTAGTCCGCAGAATGTTGTCGCCGAGATTGCCAGACTCAATGCCGACTTTGGGGTTAATGTCTTCATGTTCGGTGACGAGTTCCCAACGAAGGATCGAGCCCGCTGGGAAGAGATTCTGGACGGGATTATCGCGTTACAGCGGCCGATTTACATCTTGATGGAGACCCGGGTAGAAGATATCGTTCGTGATGCGGATATCATGTACAAATACAAGCAGGCCGGGGTCATTCACATTTATGTCGGCGTAGAAGCGGCTTCCCAGGACGGGCTCGACCGGTTTAAGAAAAACATTAAAGTAGAAGAGAGCAAGGAGGCGCTGCGCATACTGCGCCAAGCCGGTATCATCTCCGAAACATCATTTATTCTCGGGACCCCGGAGGAGACTAAGCAGTCAATTGCCCGGACGTTGGCCCAAGCCATCGAGTATGATCCGGATTTTGCCCATTTTTTGATGCTGGCGCCCTGGCCATACGCTGATATGTATGCGGAACTCAAACCGCATATCGTCAGCTTCGACTATAGTCAATATAATCTGGTGACCCCGGTGATCAAACCGGAGCGGCTGTCGATCAAAGAATTGGAGCAGGAAATGCTGAATTGTTACCGCCAGTTTTATCTGCAAAAACTCCCCAAGTGGGAGGCGATGTCGGATGATTTCAACCGGCGCTACCTGATTAATTCCCTCAGGAAAATGCTGTCCAGCTCGTTCCTCAAGGCTCATTTCGCCGGAGCCGGCAAGATACCGGCTCCCGTGCAGAAGTATATACAAAAACTGGCGGTCAGTTAGTCGGCGATCATTCCGTCGATGATTCTGACAACGCGGTCGGCTCGTGCGGCCACAAGAGGGTTATGGGTAATGACGATGATCGTTTGCCCCTCCGCATGTAACTGGGCCAGGAGCTCAAGTATCTCTTCGGTTGTCTGTGAATCTAAGGCCCCGGTGGGCTCGTCAGCCAGAATGATCGGCGGTTTATTCACGATCGCCCGGGCGATCGCCACCCGCTCTTGTTCACCGCCCGAGAGCTGGCTCGGCAGTCGGTCGATCTTGTTAATGAGACCGACTTTTTCCAGTACTTCAATGGCTGCCGCCTGTTGCTCACGCCCGGTCCGCCCCGCTGCTACCAACGGAAGCATCACATTTTCCAAGGCGGTCAAGTACGGAATCAACTGAAACTGTTGAAAAACAAAGCCAATGTATTCACGCCGGTAATCAGCCAGTTTTTCGGTGGGCAACTCATAGACATTGAAACCGTCCACTTCCAAGACGCCTTGCGTTGGTTGGCAAAGCCCGCCGATGATACTGAGCAGGGTGCTCTTTCCTGACCCGGAAGGTCCCATGATGGAGAGGTACTCGCCTTTGGCAACCGAGAGATTGATCCCGCGCAGCGCGGTCGTGGTGACTGCACCCGTCTGGTAGACCTTACTGATTCGCTCTGCTTTAACTAAAATCGACATCGCGCTTCCTCCATTACAAAACTCTGAGGGCTTCGACCGGCTCCAAGCGGGTGGCCTTGATGACCCCGGGGATGCTAGCGGAGACGGAAAGCCCGATTGCGACGACGACGGGCCAACTGATCAGGCCTACGGAGAAACGGGTAGCAGCATCAGCGGCCAAGGCGTTAATTCCCGCCTGATAGCCCGCATACCCCAAGATGGTGCCGAAGACTCCGCCTAAAAGCCCAACCACCACCGCTTCGAGCAAAATGATCTGGGCCACGTGACTTTGCCGAAATCCGATTGCCCGCAGAATGCCGATTTCGCGCGTCCGGTCGTTCACCGAACTCAGCACTGTTGTCAAAACGACCAGTGAGCTAATGATGATGACCAACACCGAGATGGCGGTGGCAAAGGTCGCCAAGCGGCCGGTCATCGCTTCTCTGGTCGCGACCGCCTCTTTTAATGGGGTGACCCTGGCTACGGGAATTACCTGGCTCAATTGGGCGGCGATCTCATCGATCGGACAAGTGGTGCAGAGTGCGGCGATTTCGACCAGACTCAGTTGGCCGGGCATGTTGAGTAGGTTTTGGGCTGTGGAGAGCTCTAAAAAGATGGCCTGGTCATCCTGGGAGCCGGTCTCCGCGAGAATCCCGGCTACCGAGAGCATGTTGCTGCCGAGTTGCAACTGATCTCCAGGTGCTTTGGCGAGCTTATTGGCGGCTTCGGAGCCCAAAATTACCTCGGTGGAGTCGGCGGGGCGTCGCCCGGCGGTCAGGCTCCACCATTTTTTCAAGGCGAACTCTTGAGCAAAGTCAATACCGACGACTAGAACCTCACCGCTATCGGTGGGCGCAGCACCGACCACTTTCGGTGAAACAACGCTGATGCTGTCGGCATCGTGAATCCGGCCGATACTGTCGAGCACATCCATGGCCAGCTGGTGTTGGCCGAAACCGACTTGGCCGACGGTTATCCCGCCATACGTCAAACTCAGCGAATCAGATTTCGGAACGATCACGAGGTTGGCGCCATATTGATCCAGTTGGTGGGCGAGATCAGCTTGGAGTGTCCCGCTAATCGCCTGGAGGGCAACGAAGACCGCTACACCCATGGCCAAGCTGACCACGGAAAAGAGTGTCTTGGCTCTGCGGCGTTTGAGATTGCTGTAAGCGATGTGGCTCAAGCGCATAACATTTCTCCTATACTCGCGGCTGCCAATTGGCGACAAGGCTTTCGGCGATCACGATGTTTCCGTTCTCGAGGGTGCTTTCCAGCACGTCGGGCGGATAGTTCAGACAGCCTCCGGAGATGCCCTTCAGCGTTTCGAGGTCCCATTTGGTACCACAAGCGTTACAAACCAATTGGTTTCCGGCGATGTGGAAAGTCTCGGAGCGACATGGCTCACAGATGCTCACGGCCGTGATGACTTTACCGGAAGGAGCGATGTAGGAGGTCAGTTTGAGCGACCGCCCGCCGCCGGCATAAGTGGTGATGATGAATTTGTTGGCCTCAATTGCTTGTAACGGGATTTGGATCGTCCCGCCGGTGACTACTGCCTGTACCGGCGTTTGAGCAACCCGTTGTTGCTGATAGTTCTGGGGTGCCAGAATGGTTGCATACGGCAGCGGGGCAACTGTCTGCTTGTTTACGTTGGCAAAACTAAAAATCGCAACCGCGGCTAAGACGAGTATTCCGGCGATTAACAAGAGATGGGTGCGCTTGGAACTCTTCTTCTGCAGCACGAGATCTCGCTTCTCGACCAAATCATTCCACTCCTTAACACTAAAGATTACTTGTTGTTATAACGTCCGAAAGGGTCGAAATGGTTTCAGCTTTCGGCGGAAAAAGACAAAAAAAGAAGGCCCAAACGGGCCTGTGGAGCGTCCGTAAAAGACGGTTCCGAACAAACTATTCGATTTCGATACGATTGGCTCTGCTCTGACCGGTTTTCGGTAAAACAACGGTGAGAACACCGTTTTTGAAGCTAGCCTTGGCTTGGGCAAAATCAACTTCGCCCGGCAAGGCAATTTCCCGACGGAACGAGCCTGAGTAGCGCTCCTGGCGGAAAAAGTCTTTGTCTTCGACTTTGGTTACACTTTCCGTGCCGCCGGAGACGATGAGGTAATTGTTGATGTATTCGATATTGATCTGATCTTTTTCAAACCCTGGCAAATCCATGGTCACTTCGATGCTGTCTTTGAGGTCTTTAACATCTGTAGCCGGGAAGGGACGCTCCCAAAAGTCGGCAAAGTCCGAGAAAAACGGCGAGTCTAACAGGCGCTTAAACTCCTGCAGCGGCCAACGATGCCTTCTCATCAGATGATGCATACTAATCCCTCCGTTTCGCAAGTTTGACCTTTGTCTGACTATATTATATTTCTTCTGCCTATTTTTGTCAAGCGGGCCGGTTTTATACCTACTTGCGACTGCCCGGTTTGGTCACCGGGAGGCCGGCCTGGCACAACGGACACTCTTGTGGAGGGTAGGAACGTACGGGCATCGTGATGAGGGGGAAGAAAGGCACGCCGAAATCGACCTCGCCGTCGCTGCGGTCGATGATCGAGGTGACGCCGACCACTTCTACTTCCTGTCCGCCCAGGAGATCCAAGACCTCCCGGACCGAACCGCCGGTGGTGACGACATCTTCAACGACCAAGACTTTCTCACCCGGCCGGAGGGTAAACCCGCGGCGCAGAGCCATTTGATTGTCGGCAGCGCGTTCGGCAAAAATGGCCCGGGCTCCCAAAGCGCGGGCGAGCTCATAGGCGATGATTATCCCCCCGAGGGCAGGACCGATAACCGTATCCGGGCACAGACCGGCTAAACGATCAGCCATGGCCCTGGCGACCAGCTCGGTCTTGTCCGGCCACTGTAATAAACGGGCACATTGCAGGTACTCCCCGGAATGGCGACCGGAGGAGAGTTGAAAATGTCCGGTGGTGTAGACCCCCGTTTCTTCTAATAGCTGCCATAGCTCCTGATTTTGCATCAAGTATTCCCCCTCAGGTTAAAGTAATTGTTTTTTGATTTCTTCCCAAACAGCTGCGGGTTCGGCCGCCTTGGTGAGGGGACGGCCGATTACCAGAAAATCGCTCCCGCTGGCGCTGGCTTGTTTCGGGGTAACCACCCGTTTTTGGTCTTGAGCATCCTCCGCCGCGAGGCGGATACCCGGAGTCACCGTGATAAACTCGGCGCCACAGTGGTCTTTGATCGCCCTGCTTTCCAAAGCCGAGCAAACCACGCCATGTAGCCCGCTCTCTTTGGCCAACTGAGCATAAGCGAGCACGACTTCGCCCAAGGGACGGGTGATGCCGATCTCCTTTTCCAGAGTGACCTGGTCGGTGCTGGTCAGCTGGGTAACCCCCAGGAGGATTGGTCGCTTTCCGGGCGTTTCCGTACCGGCCTGGACGGCGGCGGCGAGCATCGCCCGGCCTCCGGCGACGTGGTAGTTCAGCATATCAGCACCCAGACCCAGTAAGGATTTGGTGGCGCTGTAGACGGTGTTGGGAATATCATGTAGTTTCAGGTCTAAGAAGACCTTGTAGCCGCGATCTTTTAGGGTACGGACGATTTGTGGACCTTCCGAGTAAAAGAGCTCCATACCGACCTTGACCCAGGTTAGTTCAGGCAGTTGTGCCAGACACTGCTCAGCCGCGGCTAGGTTGGGAAAGTCGAGGGCTAAGATGATTTTATCCATTGGCTTCATGGCCGATCCTCCCGTTATTTACACTTCCAGCGCGCCGATGAGTTCGCTGATTGAGTTGACCCCGAGTTCGGCCAAGAGGCCGGGCAGCTGATTAATAATGCGCGGCATGATCAGCGGATCGACGAAGTTGGCGGTTCCGACGGCCACCGCCGAGGCCCCGGCGAGCATGAATTCGAGGACATCCTCGGCGGAGCTGATGCCGCCCATGCCGATGATCGGCAGGGCGACCGCTCGGTAAACCTGATGGATCATCCGCAAAGCCACCGGCTTGATCGCCGGTCCGGAAAGGCCACCGGTCACATTAGCTAGGATTGGGCGCCGCTTACGCAGATCGATCGCCAGGCCTAAGAGGGTGTTGATCAGGCTCAGTCCATCAGCACCGGCGGCTTCGACCGCTTGGGCGATCTCGACAATATCGGTGACATTCGGCGAGAGTTTCACAAAGACCGGCACGCTTGAGACGGCTTTGACCGCGCGGGTTAGTTCGGCCGCCGTCTCGGGCGAGGTCCCGAAGGCCATCCCGCCTTTTTGGACGTTGGGACAGGAGATATTGAGCTCGAGAGCGATGACCCCGGTTTGGCGGGAGACCGTTTCGGCAACGGCGACATAGTCGGCGACCGTTTCACCGGCGATATTGACGATGATCGGGACATCCTGCTCAGCCAACCAGGGGAGTTTTTCGCGACAGACCACATCGAGGCCCGGGTTTTGCAGGCCGATCGCATTGAGCATTCCCCCGGGGGTTTCGGCGACGCGTGGGGTAGGATTTCCCCAGATCGGCCGCAGCGTCACGGCTTTGACTACCACCGCGCCTAACTGCTTCAAGTCATATAACTGAGCGAACTCTTGGCCAAAACCGAAGCAGCCGCTGGCCGGCATGATCGGGTTTTTCAGCTGAATTGAGCCGAGCTTGACGGCTAACGGGTTATTCACCTAGTTCCACCTCCCCGAGTAGAAAGACAGGACCGTCTTTGCAGACCAACCGTGGTCCGCTCGCGGTACTGTTCGGGTTCGCCGGCCGACAAGTACAGGCTGCGCAGGCGCCAAGCCCGCAGGCCATGCGCTTTTCTAGCGAGACCCAGACGGGTCGTCCGTCACCGGCCAGTTGGGCTTGAAGGGCTTGGAGCATCGGCAGGGGACCGCACGCGAAGCCATGCGTCCAGTCGAGTCCTTCGCTTGTCCAGGCGGTGATTTCAGTACAAACATTTCCGCAGCTACCCAAGGTGCCGTCATCGGTGACCACCCGGACCGGACCAAACTGGGAGAACTCGTCGATCAGGAAGCTCTCGGAGTGACTGCGAAAACCAAGGATGGTCGCACATTCGACACCGTTAGCGTGGAGCTGCCGGGCGAGGTAATACAGTGGCGGAGCGCCGATTCCGCCGGCGATCAAGAGAGCCCGATCCCCTTTGACTAGGCGGTGAACCGGGAAACCCGTACCGAGCGGGCCGAAGAGATCGATTTGTTGACCAGGCACGAGCCGGGCCAGGAACTTGGTGCCCCGGCCGCTTTCCCGAATGATGAAGGTTAGCTTTTGTCTGGTGGGATCGTAGTCGGCGACACTGATCGGGCGGCGGAGAAGAGGATCGTGGCTCAGCTCGGTTGCGATGCGAATCTGGCAGAACTGTCCGGGGGTGACATTCTCAGTCAGCTCGGGGACGCTGACGACCAGCTTAAAGACGTTACTCGTGAGGCGAGCTGAGTTCAGGATAGTACCAAGATATTTATTCATCGACCAAACTCCTTATCAGACCAGATGATTTCCCCGTTAACCATCGTTAACTGCGGCCAACCGGTGAGGATGTGGCCGATAAACGGGGTGTTTTTGCCCTGCGAGACCAAGCTTTCCGCGGTCACAACTTGCGTCTTGTCCAGATCGAGCAGGGTCAGGTCGGCGGGGTCGCCCGGCTTCAAGCCGAGCTCCGGACAGTATTGCCCGAGCATCCTGCGCGGCTCGCGGCAGAGTGCGCTCAGTAAGCGCTCCATCCGCAATCGGCCCTTTTTCACCAGCTTAGTATATAAAGCAGCAAAGGCCACTTCCAGGCCGCTAAAACCAAACGGTGCTTCATCAGCCGGTAAGGCCTTTTCGGCAGCGGTATGCGGCGCATGGTCGGTGGCGATGCAATCAATAATCTCCCGATTCAACCCGGCGATTAAGGCCTCAACCTCCGCCCGCGGGCGCAATGGAGGATTGACTTTATACAGACCGGTCCAGTCCGGAATATCTTCGGTGGCTAGCACAAGGTGATGCGGGGTAACTTCGGCGGTTACCGCGAGGCCTAAGCTCTTGGCTTCTTCGAGCAAGCTGACCGATTCGCCGCTACTGGTGTGGCAGAGGTGATACGCCGCCCCGGTCTCTTTGACGACCGATAATTCGCGGGCCAGGGCAGTAGTTTCGGCCGCTATCGGCCATGAGTCATGGAAGATCCCGCCTGCAGACAGACTCTCATCTTCGCAGTGAGAAAAATAGGGCAGACCGGCTGCGGCGCAGCGGGACAGAACCGCAGACAGCACCGTACGGTCTTGGATGCCCGAACCATCATCGGAAAGGGCTACGGCTCCGGCAGCTTTGAGTGCGCCGGCATCGGTAGCTTCGCGGCCGGCGCGCCCTATCGTAGCTGCGGCCACGAGCTTAACCGGAATGACCGCCGATTTGGCGATCCGTTCGGCGATGGCGTGGAGTCGTTCAGGCGTATCCGGCGGCGGGGCGGTATTAGGCATCGCGCAAACGGTGGTAAAACCACCTTTGGCCGCAGCGCGAGTCCCGGAGGCGATGGTCTCTTTGTTCTCGAATCCGGGTTCGCGTAGGTGGCAGTGGAGATCGACGAAACCGGGAACTAACAGCCGCCCGTTGCCCGGGATCACCAGTTGTCCCTCCGCTTGGAGCTGTGGGGCAATGGCAACGATCTCCCGGCCGATGATCAGTACATCCCAGCAGCGGTTTTGTTCCGGCCGGGCGAGTTTAACTTGGGAGAAGAGGATGCCCATCTGATCTAACTCTCTCCTTGGATAACCCATTCTAAAATGGCCATTCTAGTCAGAACGCCGTTAGCGACCTGCCGATTGATTAAGGAACGCTCACATTCGATTAAGGAGCCGGCAATTTCGACCCCGCGGTTGACCGGCCCGGGGTGCATAATGACCGCGCCGGGGCGCATCATCTTGGCCCGTTTTTCGGTCAAACCGTAATCACGGTGGTATTGGTCGACGCTCAGGGCTAGGTCGGAAAAGCGTTCCAGTTGTAAGCGGAGCATCATGACGACATCGGCTTCGGCGACGGCTTGGTCGATCGGCCAGAACTCGATGGGGCCGAGCACTTCGGTGGGCAGCAGGTGGCGTGGACCGCTGATAATCACCCTGGCCCCCATCTTGGGCAGGGCGGCCAAGTGGGACATCGCCACCCGTGAGTGCAAGATGTCTCCGATAATGGCTACGGTTATGCCTTTGACCGTACCAAAGTGCTGGGAGATGGTATAGAGGTCTAAGAGACACTGGGTCGGGTGTTCGGTGGTGCCGGTGCCCGCATTAATGAGGGGAACATCGACCAAAGAGGCCAAACTGTGGACGATCCCATTTTCCTTATGCCGGATCACCACGGCGTCAAAGCCCATGGCTTCGAGGGTTTTCACGGTATCGTAGAGGCTTTCGCCCTTGGTGGTGCTCGAGGCCGACTCCATAAAGTTCAGCACGTGAGCTCCCATGCGCTTGGCTGCCATCTCGAAAGAGAAGCGGGTTCGGGTACTCGGTTCAAAGAACAAGTTGGCGATGGTGCGGTTGGCTAGGACTTGGGGCGGAGCTTGCCAGTGCTCTTGCCAGAACCTGGTCCGCTCCAGTAAGTGATTGATCTGGTCACGAGTCAGCTCGGCCATGCCGAGAAGAGAGTTGGACATTGACGATTGACCTCCTTTGCAGCCTCTCCGGACTGCGCTTAAAGGATAGTAAAAACTCCTTGCCGAGCGGCAAGGAGCAGGTTCCATATTAGATGGGATCGGTGCCTTGCCAGCCTCTCGGACTGCCTTAAAGGCTTATCCCAAATATTATCGCACAGCCGCAGCCGATTTGTCAATCTCTGGATCTAGACCTTGACGATGACCTTCGCGGCGACCTGCTCATCCAAGGCGATGGTGGTCCGGCCAACTTGGACGACGATCGCCGGATAACGTTGTAGGATCTCAACGCTCCGGCCGGGCAAGAGCCCGAAGACCAGCAGTTTTTGCAGGTCTTTGCCGGTCGGATCCGCCAATGAACAGATCCGGGCTTTGGTGTGCACCGGCAGTTCGGCCAAGCTGAAATGCCCGCTGGGTGTATAGGTATTGGTTAATGCATTGACCGCCATTATTATTCCCTCCGCAATAACTTTTTGACAAGCCCTGATTCGCGCGGGTTTTCATAGCCGCAGTACGGACATTTGAGCATCCCGCAACCGTTATTGCCCTTCAGTTTGCTTAAAGGGCAAGCGGCACAGGAGCTGGTGCCGGCCTCTTCGCTAAACTGACGTCCACAGAATCCGCAAGTCATCATAGAACCACCCCAAACGTGGTGAGAATTAGGTTAAGCAGGTAACCGACGGTGAAGGCAAACGGAATTACAAAGGCGATAATGCCGACCGCGACCTTCCAACCCCGCTCCTTCCACATCATCGCAAACTGTGCAATACACGGAACGAAAAGGGTCAAAGTGATCGCTGCGACCAGGAGCTGGTTCGTGGTCAGGGTCCCGGCCTGTTGGAGATCATACAGTCCGGCTGCTCCGTAATCACGCCGGAAAAAGCCGAACAAGAAAGCGACCGCAACCTCTGCGGGCAGCCCCAGCGCCTGCACCAACGGGGTGATCGCATTGATCAGCCAGTCAAAGAGGCCGATCAGATCAGCGGCCCAGATGATAACGCTGGCCAGGACAAAGAGGGGCAAGACCTCCAAGAAGTACCACTGCATCCGGGTAAGCGTCTTCGAGACAATGTTGCTGAGTTTCGGCAGACGCAGCGGCGGTACTTCCAAGCAGAAACCGGGCTGCTCCCCGGGGATGACCTTGGTGGCCAGAAAACCGACCAAGAGTAGCACTCCGACCATCAATACCGCCCAGAGAGCTAAGGCCCGCGGCGCTCCGGAGAGCAGACCGAGAATTACGCCGAGCTGGGCGGAACAGGGGATGGCCAAAGCCAGCAGGATCGTGGCCAAGAGCCGCTCCCGTCGGGTCTCCAGGGTCCGAGTGACCATGGTTGCCATCGTCCCGCAGCCAAAGCCTAAAGTCATGGGGATGACCGCCCGGCCGTTTAAGCCCATCCGTTTAAAGACCCGATCCAACAAGAGGGCGATCCGCGGCAAATACCCCGAGTCTTCGATGATCGAAAAGGCTAGGAAGAAGGTACCGACGATCGGTAGGATGATCGCGACTGCGTACCGAATGCCGAGGGTGATAATGCCGTAGTCGTGGACGAGCAGGTTTTGCCAGAGAGGCCACGGGATCAGGTTTTCGACGAAGTTATTGACCCACGGGTTGATCCGCTCTTCGAACATATTCGCTTCGATGAGATCTACAATCGTGCCGGCTCCGAACTCCCCGACAAACTTATATAGTCCGAAATAGAGGACGAGTAACAAGAGGGGAATGCCGGTCCACGGGTTGATCGTCGCCTGGTTGAGCAGGTGCACCCACCGCGCATGTCCGTTGCCGGTTTCGCTGACGGCTTCATCGACAATGGCTTGCACCGCGGCTTGGCGCTGCATGGCCAAGATGAAATTGAGGGGTTGGCCGTAATTGGCAGCGGTTTGGGCAACCAGCCGGTTGATCTCAGCCGCGTTGGCTTCGGTTTCGCCGATTTGGCGGGTGATCTCCTCATCTCCGGCCAGCAGCAACATGGCGATCGTCCGTTTGCTGACCTGGTAGTCGCGTTCGAGTAAGGAGGAGATCTGGTTGAGCGCCGCCGTGATCTCCGGATCATAAATCGAGTGTTGAACTGATGCGCCACCGGCGCAGTGACAACTACGGTGATACTGCACAATCGCCTGTTTCAGTTCGTCAAGGCCGACATTTTGCGTCGAGATGGTGCCGACGACCGGAATGCCGAGTCTGGACTCGAGGAGCCCCAAATTAATGCTCAGACCGGTGGCTTTGGCCTCATCAAGCATATTCACGGCGAGGATCAGCGGGAGATCCGCCTCAATCAGTTGTAGAGTCAAAGGCAACATCCGATCGAGATTTTTCGCATCGACGACGTGAACGACGACATCAGGTCGTTCGTTGAGTAAAAGGGTACGGGTAACCCGCTCCTCCTCGGTAATCGGGATCAGATCATACATCCCGGGGGTGTCGATAACATCAAAGACCACATTATCAACGGACAAGTGGCCATGGGTGACCTCAACGGTAGTCCCGGGGTAATTGGAGACGGTAACATAAGCTCCGGTGAGGGCGTTGAAGATCACCGATTTGCCGACATTTGGGTTGCCGACCAAAACTAACCGGCGATGCCGGTCGGAAAACTGCACCTGGGCAGGGGCTTTCGCCGCTCCCTGGTGACGGTGCCGGTGCTGCTTACGGTTGGAAGAGCCATGACAGTTTGCCATTTTGCAAGATCCTTTCTACAGATGAATGAGAATCATTCTCAATTCCTGGCCGAGTAAAAAGGCCATACGGCCTTTAACTCTTTCATAATTGAAGTTTAGCAAGCAACACTAGTAAAGTCAAGTACTTTACTCGGAATTAATTACCGAATTGTTCGCGTCGGCACGTAAACGCAACCCATAGTCAATACTATCGCTCAGGGCCCGCCAACTGGCTTCGATAATATCGGTGGAAACCCCAACGGTCCCCCACGACCTGCCGTTATCGGTGGTTTCGATGAGGACCCGGACTTTGGCGCCGGTTCCCGACCGTTCATCGAGCACCCGGACCTTGTAGTCGCTGAGTTTCATGTGGTTGATCTGCGGGTAGACCTCGCCGAGTGCTTTGCGGAGGGCGGCATCCAGGGCATTAACCGGACCGTTGCCGTCAGCCACGGTGTGAATGATCTGATCGCCCACCTTTAATTTAATACTGGCCTCGGCGACCGGGGCATCCTCGGAATTGTGTTTTTCGATGATTAACCTGAAACCGATCAGCTCAAAGAGTTGCTGATGCAGTCCGAGCGCCTTTTTGAGCAAGATTTCAAAAGAGGCTTCGGCTCCTTCAAAGTAGTAGCCCTGGTTTTCCATCTCCTTGATGATGTTGACCAGGCGTTGGGGGGCAAAGGGCTCGGCCGGTTGCAAGTCATACTCCTCGAGCTTGTACATGATGTTGGCTGACCCCGACAGCTCGGAGACGAGTACCCGGCGCGTATTACCAACCAGCTCCGGAGGGATATGCTCGTAGGTTTCCGGATGTCGCCGGAGAGCGCTGACGTGGACGCCCCCTTTGTGAGCAAAGACGCTGCGGCCGACAAAGGGTTGGCTCGGGACCGGCTGCATATTGGCCAGCTCCGAGACGAAGCGCGAGAGTTTGGTCAGGGTCGCCAGCTGCTCGGGGGTGACACAAGACTTGCCCATTTTGAGCTGCAGATTTGGGATCACGGCGCAGAGATCGGCATTCCCCGCCCGCTCGCCGATGCCGTTGACCGTCCCTTGTACTTGGACCGCGCCGGCCTCAACCGCCATCAGCGTATTAGCAACAGCCAGACCGGAGTCGTTGTGGGCGTGAATGCCTAACGGAACGCCGACAACCCCTTTGACCACCCTGACGATCTGGCTGACTTCGGAGGGAAGGGTGCCGCCGTTGGTATCACACAAGATGATATAAGCTGCACCGGCCTGGGCCGCTGTGCTGACCGTCTCGAGGGCATACTCCGGGTTGGCTTTATACCCATCGAAAAAGTGTTCGGCATCATAAAAGACCGTCAGGCCATGGGCACGCAGAAACTCGATGCTCTCCCTGATCATGGAGAGATTCTCCTCCAAGGTGGTACGGAGGGCATCGGTCACATGAAAGTCCCAGCTCTTGCCGAAGATCGTTGCGACCCGTACGCCGGAATCGAGGATGGCGGCCAGGTTTTTGTCCTCGGCGGCGGTGAGGCCCGGCCTTCTGGTGCTGCCAAAGGCGGTGATGGTCGCATTTTTCCAGGTCAGCTTGGCCGCTTCCTTGAAAAAGGCGATATCTTTCGGATTCGATCCCGGCCAGCCGCCTTCAATATAATGGACGCCAAAGGCATCTAAACGCTTGGCGATCCTGATTTTATCCTCGGAGGAGAAGGAGATTCCTTCTCCCTGGGAACCGTCACGCAGAGTTGTATCATACAAAAAAATTTGCTTCGTCATAATCAGATCGTTCCTCGGCGAATGGTATTGGCGACTAAATCGCCCATCTCGGCGGTCGAAACCAGCTCACCGCCGGCGCGGCAGATATCTTTGGTCCGGTAGCCGGCATCAAGCACTTGGGTCACGGCCGTTTCAACCGCTTCGGCGGCTTCCGCCAGATCAAAGGAGTACCGGAGCATCAGGGCAACCGACAAGATGGTTGCCAACGGGTTGGCAATCCCTTTGCCCGCGATATCCGGGGCGGAGCCATGCACCGGTTCATACAGGCCGACCGAACCGCCCAGGCTGGCGGAGGGCAGCATACCGAGCGAACCGGTGAGCATCGCTGCTTCATCGCTGAGGATATCGCCGAAGAGGTTGGAAGTAAGGATCACGTCAAATTGTCCGGGGTTATTGACCAACTGCATCGCACAATTGTCCACATACATCTCCCGCAGCTCGACATCGGGGTAGTCGGCATGGACCCGGCGAACGACTTCGCGCCAGAGTCGCGAGCTCTCCAGGACATTGGCCTTATCGACCGACGTAACGAGGGAGCGGCGTTTACGCGCCAGATCAAAGGCTAGGCGGCTTATCCGTTCAACCTCACTTTCGGTATAAGCCATGGTGTCGATGGCGCGACACTCCCCGTTGCAGCATTCTCGCCCGCGCGGTTGGCCGAAATAGACATCTCCGGTCAGTTCTCTAACGACCAAGAGGTCGATGTCCCCGATGAGCTCAGGTTTGAGCGGTGAGGAGGCGGCGAGAGCCGGGAAGACCTTGGCCGGGCGCAGGTTGGCGTAAAGTCCGAGCTCTTTGCGGATCCCCAACAGGCCGGCCTCCGGTCGTTGATTACCGGGCAACTCATCCCAAGCCGGACCGCCGACGGCACCTAAGAGGATGGCATCGGCTTCGCGGCAGAGTGCGAGCGTTTCCGGCGGGAGGGGGCACCCGGTTTGGTCGATGGCCGCCCCGCCGATCAGCGCGGTCTCGAAGGTAAAGCTGATCGAGTACTTTTCGCCGACAGCCCCGAGCACTTTGACGGCCTCCGCAACGATATCGGGGCCGATGCCGTCACCGGGCAGGAGGACAATTTTAGGCATGGCGATTCACCTTCTTTCGGGTATAGGCGATCAGCCCGCCGGCGTCCATGAGCTCCTGCATAAATGGTGGGAACGGTTTGGCCCGGAAAGGCTCCGGGGCATTCGGACTCGTGATCTGCCCCGTGGCCAGGTCCACCGTGATTGTTTCTCCTTCGGAGATGGCGGCAGCCGCTTCCGGCGCCTCGAGGATCGGCAGACCGATATTAATGGCGTTGCGGTAGAAGATGCGCGCAAAGCTAGGCGCGATCACGCAAGCAACACCCGCAGCTTTGAGGGCCAGCGGGGCATGCTCGCGCGAACTGCCGCAGCCAAAGTTTCTGCCGGCCACGATAATATCTCCGGGCCGCACTTTGCTTGGAAAAGTCGGATCGGCATCTTCCATACAGTGGGCGGCCAAATTGGCCGGATCTGCCGAATTTAAATAACGAGCGGGAATGATCGCATCGGTGTCGATGTTATCGCCAAATTTCCAGACACGTCCGGTGATCGTCATCGTTTAGTCAACCTCCTTTAGCCCGAGTTCAGCCGGGCTTCCGATCCGGCCGAGCACAGCCGAGGCGGCCGCGATGGCCGGGCTACACAAATATACCTCTGATTCGGGATGCCCCATCCGGCCGACGAAGTTACGGTTCGTCGTCGACAGAGCCCGTTCACCCTTGGCTAAAATGCCCATGTGTCCGCCGAGACAGGGACCGCAGGTCGGGGTGGAGACTGCCGCACCGGCAGAGATGAGGGTTTCAATAATCCCTTCCCGCAAAGCATCGAGATAAATCTGTTGGGTGCCGGGGAAGACGATGAGTCTAATCTCCGGGTGGACTTGGCGCCCCTGCAAGATCTGGGCGGCCACGCGCAGGTCTTCCAAACGCCCGTTGGTGCACGAGCCGATGACCACTTGATCAATGGTCAGGCCTGCTGCCTCGGAGATTCCTTTGGTATTTGACGGCAGGTGCGGGAAGGCCACCTGGGGTTCGATTTCGTCCAAGTTGAACTCGTATTCGGCAACGTATTCGGCATCCGGATCGGCGGTGAAGATCCGATAATCGCGTTTCAGACGCCCCTTAATATATTGGAGGGTTATTTCATCGACCGGGAAAATGCCGTTTTTCGCTCCGGCCTCGATAGCCATATTGGCCATGGTGAAGCGGGAATCCATCGACAAGGAGCTGATTGCTTCCCCGCCAAACTCCATGGACTGATAGAGTGCGCCGTCGACGCCGATCTTACCAATGGTGTACAAGATCAAATCTTTGCCGGAGACCCAAGGCCGGCGCTTGCCGTAATAGGTGAATTTGCTGGCGGCCGGGACTTTAAACCAGACCTCGCCGGTAGCCATCGCCGCGGCCAGGTCGGTGCTGCCGACCCCGGTGGAGAAAGCGCCTAAAGCCCCGTAGGTGCAAGTATGGGAATCGGCTCCGATGACCACATCGCCGGGGCCGACGAGGCCTTGCTCCGGGAGGAGGCAATGTTCAATGCCCATGGTGCCGACGTCAAAACGGTTGGTCAAACCGTAACGGCGGCTGAAGTCACGCAGCATTTTGGCTTGTTCGGCCGATTTAATGTCTTTGTTGGGCACAAAATGATCGGGAACCAAAACGACGCGATCCGGGTCGAAGACCCGGTCCACGCCAATTTTATTAAACTCCTGAATCGCAACCGGTGCGGTGATATCATTGGCCAAGGCCAGATCGACCTTGCAGTTGATGAGTTCACCCGGCTCGACATAATCTTTACCGGCATGGGCCGCGAGAATCTTTTGTGATAAGGTTAATCCCACTTTCTTCACTCCTTCATCGGCTCGGTTTCGCCTTGGACTTGTAATGAGCGATTGAGCGCCCGCAAGAAAGCTTTAGCGCTGGCCACGATGATATCGGTGCTGCTACCGCGGCCGGTGAACTGCCGGCCGTCCTTGATAATGCGGGCTGTCACTTCGCCCAGGGCATCTTTGCCGCCGGTGGTGGCCTCAATCGACCAGGAATCCAGGTACACCTGGATGCCGGTAGCCCGCTCAATGGCGTGGTAGACCGCGTCTACCGGACCGTCACCGCAGGAGGCCTCCTGGATCAGTTGGTCGCCGTGTTTGATGATCACCGTAGCGGTAGGCACAGTGCTGTTGCCGCTCGAGACATGCAGGTATTCGAGGGAGTAGGTTTCCTCGACCTTTTGGGTTTCATCTTCGATGAGCGCTTGGATATCGCGGTCGGTGACTTCTTTTTTCTTATCCGCCAATTCGATGAAACGTCCATAAGCCCGCTCGAGCTCTTCAGCGGTCAAAGTGTAGCCCATTTCTTCCAGATGGGCCTTGAAGGCATGGCGACCGGAATGTTTGCCCAAGACCAGCCGGCTCTGGGTTAGGCCCACCGATTCAGGGGTCATAATCTCGTAAGTTAAGCGGTTTTTGAGCATCCCGTCTTGATGGATGCCGGACTCGTGGGCAAAGGCGTTCTTGCCAACGATGGCTTTGTTGGGCTGTACGTTGATCCCGGTCAAGGAGGAAACCAAGCGGCTGGTGAAAGCGATCTGTCTGGTGTTGATCCCGGTTTCAGCTTGATAATACTGTCCGCGGGTCACGAGGGCCATCACGATCTCTTCGAGAGCGGCGTTGCCGGCCCGCTCACCGAGCCCGTTGATGGTACACTCTACCTGGGTTGCCCCTGCTTCGATCGCCGCCAGCGAGTTGGCGACGGCCAAGCCCAGATCATTGTGGCAATGTACACTGATCGTCACCTGATCCATGCCGGGGGTGTTTTCGCGCAGATAGGTAATTAACTGGGCAAATTCTCCCGGAGTTGTATAGCCGACCGTATCGGGGATGTTGATCGTGGTGGCTCCGGCGGCAATTACGGCCGCGAAGATCTGGCGCAAGAATTCAGGGTCGCTGCGGGTGGCGTCCTCAGCGGAAAACTCCACCCGGTCAGTGTAGTTTCTCGCCAGTTTAACGGCTTCGACCGCTTGTTCCAGAACCTTCTCTTTAGTGCTGCGCAATTTGTACTGGATGTGGATGTCGCTGGTGGCAATAAAGGTGTGGATAACCGGGCTTACGGCGTCGCGCAGGGCCGCAGCAGCTTCGGCGATGTCCTTGGGAAGAGCTCTGGCCAAGGCAACCACGGAACAATCTTTGACTGCGCGGGCAACCTCAGCGACTGCCGCAAAGTCACCGGGAGAGGCGACCGGAAAACCGGCTTCGATGAGGTCAACCCCTAGCCGCTCCAGGCTTCTGGCGATTTCTACCTTCTCGGCGGCATTGAGATTTACGCCGGGGGTCTGTTCACCATCCCTGAGCGTGGTGTCGAATACAAGAATCTTCCGCACACTAATCCCTCCTACTCATCTACTCTACTATTGTAGGTGCGGCACGATATTATTTAAAATACTATATTATACAGCATGGTTTGTGTCAATTGCCTATGGGACAGCGAGGGGGAGAGATGATGAACTATCGTTTGCAAGCCCTGCTCCGGTGGCTCGGAGTAGTGTGCATAGTCGGTGCATGTATTGCTTTAGCTTATGCGGTGATGTCGCTCATCGGCAGTTCGCTAACCGGATATACGAAGAAGCTGGTGGTCAACTACGGGACGGTCTTTGGGTCGTTGGGCTTGCTGCTCCTGTTGGGCAATTATTATGTCTATCACGGCTTTGGCCGCCAGGCCGATATTTACAGGCGCGGCAGTTCCGAGCGGCGCCAGGTGGCGCTAACCTTTGATGACGGTCCACATCCGGAATACACGCCGCAGGTCTTGGCGATCCTGCGGAAATACCGGGTTCCGGCCACTTTCTTCGTACTTGGTTCACAGGTCGACCGATACCCGGAGATTCAGGAAGCGATTTTGGCTGACGGGCATGAGATCGGGGTTCACGCCTACCATCACCTCAATCTGCCGACCTTGTCGACGGTGGCGCTCACCCGCGAACTTTTGCAGACGATTATCGCGATGATCAACGCGGGCAGCGGATATCCGCGTTATCTACGGCCGCCACGCGGGTTGTACAATTCCGAGCTGCGTCAGTTTGCCCGGCTTTTAGGGATGCGGATTGTCTTATGGAGCCTATCCGGCGAAGATTGGATGCCCGGGCGTACCGGCGAAATGATCGCCAACCGAATTCTCAGCCGTGTCCAGGCGGGTGATGTAATCCTCCTGCACGATGGCGGCGGCCTCGTGGCCGGTCAAGAGGCTTCGCGGGCGGCGACGGTCGAGGCTTTACCGCTGATAATCGAAGGTTTGTTAGCCAAAGGGTATGAGATTGTACCACTGGCCGAGCTGTTGACGGATGCGAGTCCGGAGGTGGCTGAGGAACCCCTCGAGGGCAACCAGGAGAGGGTTTCGCCCGCGCTTTAAAACCTGTCGGCTGCCGGAGCTTGTTTTAGGTAGAAAAGATAGAATGGTACGGCCGGGTCATGAAAGAAATACGGCTTGTTTTCATCAACGGTAAAACCGAGCCACTTCAGCCAGGCGATGGAGGTGGTATTGCGCGAATCAACATAATTAAATAGATAAGCGTAGCGTTCGGTCAAGCTTTTGAGGCGTCTTTTCACTTCTTTGGCCAGGCTAATGCGAAACTCGGGGAATTTGTTCGTGGCCAGCAGCCAGGGGATTCCGGCGGGCTTTTCGTACCAATTTCTGCGGTATTCATTAACCCCGACAACCCCTTCGAGCTTCCCGGCGAAGACGATGGCCCAGGCTTGTTTAGAGGCTGCTACGCTTTTTTGCAGGGCCTCGGTCGGGCTCAACCCATAGGCAGCGATCAGTTCAGCCTGGTCGGATTGGCGCAAAACCAGGGTGCCGAGTTGTTCATAATCGTCCGCGGTCAGCGGTCTCAGCTCAAACCGCCGGTATTGGGGCATTTCACTCACGCTCCTCTTGATCCTATCTACTTGTCCACCACCAGTATATGCGGTGCAATTAATAGTGCTAAAAATAACTGCATATGGTTGATTTTCGTCAGCTTGTTGACATTGGCGAAACGGGACCAATATAATTGGGGTAACCTGCAAGCGATTTTCGCATGAACCAAAATGAGGGAGTTGTCAGGAATGGAGACCTATTTCGAGGTTCTTTTTTTTATCTGCGCAGGGCTCTTGTTCTACCCCTTCACCATGCAGGCCGCCAGACTGTTCCGGCCGTCCGGATCAAGTGCGCGCAAACTTGCCAACTACGAATGTGGCGTGCAGCCGATCGGCCAAGCGCAAGTGCAGTTTCACCCCAATTATTATCTCTTAGCATTACTGTTTGTCGTCCTTGATGTAGAAGCGGTTTTTCTCTTTCCGTGGGCGGTACAACTCAAAGAGCTTGGTTTCTTCGGATTGGCTGAGATGTTCGTCTTCCTCGGTATTATCGTCGTAGGTCTGGTCTACGCCTGGAAGAAGAAGGTGATCCAATGGCAGTAAGCGAGCCCTCCCAACAAAAAATCTATCTACCGGCGGAGTCGGTGACCGATCCTGAGATCCCGCTGGCAAATCTAGTGCCCGCAGGACTCGGGGTGCACCTTAAACGGTTGGTGCAGTGGGGGCGTAAATCCTCGGTCTGGTATCTTTCTTTTGGTATCGCCTGTTGTGCGATTGAGGGACTGATGGCGGCAGGCGGACCCCGCTTTGACCTGGACCGACTCGGTTCCTTTTTCCGGGCAACCCCGCGCCAAGCCGATCTAATGATTGTGGCCGGCAATGTCAATCTCAAGATGGCCGAGGTCGTCAAGACGCTCTATGAGCAAATGGCCGAACCCAGGTACGTCCTGGCGATGGGGAGCTGCGCTTGCAGCGGAGGACCATTCCGGGGCTCATACAACATGATCGATGGGGTTGATCAGATTATTCCGGTTGATGTCTATGTTCCGGGCTGTCCGCCCCGTCCGGAGGCGGTTTTCCAGGGCATCCTGCAAATCCAGGCCAAAATCATGGCGCAAGCGGAGAAGGGGGCCCGGAAATGAGCGTACTCGAACAGGTGCGGCAGAATCCGGTGGTCGATAAATCGGAGTATTATGCTTGCCTCGAGCAGCTGCGTAATGAAGGGTTCGATCTGCTGATCTCGCTGACCGCGGTTGATCGCGGCGACTCGCTCGAGGTCGTAGTGCACTTGGCCCGCTCCACCGACTTGGAGCGCGTTGTGGTGAAAGCGCCGGTTGACTCAAGCGAACCCGCCATTCCAAGTCTGTGTTCGCTCTGGCCGGCGGCCAATTGGCACGAGCGCGAGTGCTATGATCTCTTCGGGATCACTTTTCTCGGTCATCCCAATCTGAAAAGAATCCTCCTCAAAGAGGACTTTTCCGGTCACCCTTTACGCAAAAACTTTACGGCTGCTCGCGATGGCGCAGCGAAGGGGGGAGAGTAGCCGTGCCGGCAGCGGTTTATGGCCTTAACGGGCGAGAACTCGCCGATGGCCGGATACTGGTGAATATTGGCCCGCAGCACCCGAGCACCCACGGAGTTTTACAGGTTATAGTCGAGCTCGAGGGGGAGACCGTCATCTCCGCCGAACCGGAGCTAGGCTATTTGCACCGTTGTTTCGAGAAGATTTGCGAGGGCTGGAGCTATCCGCAGATTATTCCGCTCACTGATCGTTTGGATTACATCAGTGCCATCTTTAATGAGTGGGTGTATTGCCGGGCGGTGGAGAGCCTCATGGGGCTAGAGATCCCTGAGCGCGCCGAGTATTTGCGGGTTATCATGGCCGAACTGAATCGGATCGGCAGCCATCTCATCGCTGTAGGTACCTTTGGGATGGATTTAGGGGCTACCACCCCATTTACCTGGGTCTTTAGAGTAAGGGAAGACTTATTGAACATCTTCGAGCTCGTGACCGGAGCCCGCCAAATGTATAACTATCTGCGCATCGGCGGGGTTAAGCAGGATATCCCGGAAGAGTTTCCGACGCTCATCGAGCAGTTCTTCGCTGTGCTCGAAGAATTCCTCGTCAATTATGAGACTTTGTTAGTTAAGAACCCGATTTTCGTCGCCCGCAGCAAGATGGTCGGGGTTCTAACGGCGGAGGTGGGCTTGGCCTATGCGGCCACCGGTCCGTTTTTGCGGGCTTCGGGTCCGCGCTTGGATCTGCGCGTCAGCGAGCCCTATTCGGTCTATGATCGCTTTAAGTTTGAGGTGCCGACCGGCACCAATGGTGATTGCTATGACCGGACCGTGGTGCGCTTGGCCGAGATGCGCGAGAGTATGAAGATCATCAGACAGGCCTTGGCACAGATGCCGGCGGGCGAGATCAGAGCCAAGACGCCCAAGGTGCTCAAGGTCCCGGCCGGTGAGGTCTATACCGCGGTTGAATCGCCGCGCGGGGAGGTTGGGGTCTACTTGGTCAGCGATGGCGGGACCAGCCCGTACCGGTTAAAGTGGCGTTCACCCTCCTTTGTCAATCTCAGCACCCTCCCGGAGTTGGTTAAGGGAACGAAATTAGCTGATTTCATCGCCATTTTAGGCAGCATCGACATTATCCTCGGGGAGGTGGATCGCTAGTGGTGGAGCAGCTGGTGTGGGCGGCGATCAAATTCGCGGCGGTATTAGGGTTTATGTCGTTTAACGCGATCTTTCTGGTCTGGCTCGAGCGGAAAGTGGCCGGGTTCATCCAGTACCGCTATGGTCCGATGGTCACCGGCAAGCCCCATGGTTGGCTGCAGACGATTGCCGATGCCGTTAAACTGTTGGCGAAAGAGGATATCATTCCGGCTTTGGCCGACCGCAAGATTTTTATCTTAGCGCCCTTGGTGATGATCGTTCCCACCTTCCTCTTGCATATCGTGATTCCATTTGGACCGAACCTGATCGTCAAGGATATGGAGATGGGCGTACTGTATTTCTTCGCGGTCTCCGGTTTTACGACCCTCGCGGTCGTGATGGCCGGTTGGGCTTCCAACAACAAGTACTCATTGTTGGGAGCGATCCGCGCGATCGCCCAGCTGATCGGCTACGAACTGCCCCTGATTATCAGCGTGGCGGCAGTAGTCTTACTCGCCGGTTCCATGAGTACGCAGGAGATTGTGCAGAGCCAAGCAAGCTGGCCGTACGTTATCCTCCAGCCGATCGGTTTCTTGGTCTTCTTTATCGCGGCCTTGGCCGAACTAAATCGCGTTCCCTTCGATCTCTTAGAGGCCGAATCGGAGTTGGTGGCCGGGTACAATACCGAGTACTCGGGAATGCGTTGGGCCTTCTTCTTTCTGGCGGAGTACGGCAATCTAGCAGTGATGAGCGCGATGATAGTCACACTCTTTCTGGGTGGTTGGCAGGGGCCGATCTTACCCCCGCTCGTCTGGTTTTTACTCAAGATCTATCTGGTGGCCTTTGTGATTATCTGGTTCCGCTGGACCTTCCCCCGGGTGCGACCCGATCAACTGAGTAAGTTGGGGTGGAAGTACCTTTTACCGGCGTCATTGGTCAATCTGGCCCTAACAAGTCTGTATGTGGTCTTCATTTAGTCAGTCGAGCGAAGCGTGAAAAAAGGTTGGTGGTAAAGTGTTTCGGGAAATAGGGAGTGCTCTCTTGAACCTGGCCAAAGGGTTAGGGCTGACCTTTAAAAAGATGCTTGAACCAAAATATACGATGCAGTATCCGGATGAGCGGTGGCATCTCACCCCGACCTTTCGCGGGATGCCTGCTTTGTTGAGCGACCCGGAAACCGGCCGGCTCAAGTGTACCGCCTGTGGGATTTGTGAGCGGACTTGCGCGGTTGAGGCGATCAAGCTCGAGACGGTGGTCGGAGAGAATCGGCGCAAACAACTTACGGGGTATCGCGTAGATATGGCCAGGTGCATCGCGTGCGGTCTCTGTGCCGAGTCCTGTCCCTTTGAGGCCTTGACCATGGCCGGCAATTATGAGTTGGCGGGTTACACGAGGGAGCAATTGGTGTATAACTTGGACGAGCTGGCCGAGATCGGCAAAGCGTATACGGAAAACAATCAGAAACCGCTTCCACAGAGCGTCTTCAGCGCCTACTTTGCCGAGGGTGGTTTCTGTTACTTGAAAAACGATAAAGCGCAGCAATCTGCCGGCAAGATCCGCACTCGGTTCGGCCGGCGCGGGCAGGTAAATGAGGTGAGTCAGCGATGAGCCTTGAACAACTGCTGTTTTTGGTCGTGGCTGCGGTGATTGTGCTGGCCGCTCTGGGAGCGGTCTTTGCCCGTCGGATCATGCATGCCGCTTTATGTGCGGTGGTTGTCTTTACCGCGGTCGGTGGGATCTATGCCATTATCGGCAGTTACTTCATTGCCGTGGCTCAGGTGCTGATCTACATCGGCGCGGTAGCTACCGTCCTGGTCTTTGCGGTCATGCTCTCCGGGCAAAAAGATATCGCCGGGGGCAGCCCGATTAGGCGGCAAGCCCGGTGGAAAACCGTCTTAACCTGGGCGGCTTTTGTGGTGGGCTTAGTAATGGTTTTTCAGTTCACCCTCAACTTGACGGTGCCGGCCTCCGGTCCGGCGAACGCGCCGATGGCCGCCGAGTCGGCTACCAGCTTACGGTTCCTCGGTCAGTTGCTGTTTTATGATTATCTTCTACCCTTTGAAGTGATCTCGCTATTACTCCTGTTGGTTCTCATCGGTGCGGTGGTCATCGCCAGAAAGGAGAGTGATCCCCAGTGATCCCGTTGTCGTGGCTCGTTACCTTGGCCGGACTGCTCTTCGGCATCGGACTGTTAGGGGCCCTGCTCTCAACTAATGCGGTGCGGATGCTAATCAGTATTGAGCTGATGCTGAATGCGGTCAACATCAACTTGGTTGCCTTTTCCAGATACTATGGGGCGAGCCAACCGCATGGGGAGATCGCTGCCATTTTTGCCATGGTGGTCGGCGCAGCAGAGGCGGCGGTAGGCCTGGCGATCTTCGTAGCAGTTGCTCGTAACTCTAAGCTCATCGATATTGACAAGATTAATCTGCTGAAGTGGTAAGGGGAGATTTCCAAATGTTCACCTTGGCCTGGTTAATTCCGGTATTTCCGGCCTTGGCTTGGTTGATTATCGGCCTCAGCGGGAAAGAAATGCAGAACACGGGGAGCCAGTTGGCCATTCCGGCGGTGGTAGTTTCGCTGGTGTGCAGCGTGATCACCCTCGTACAGGTCGCCGGGGGAGCGCAGCCGGAGACATCTTGGACCTGGTTGGAGTGGCCGGGGTTCGCGATCTCCTTCGGTTTGCAGGTTGACCCCTTATCAGCGATGATGTTGGTCGTTGTGAGTTTGGTCAGCACCTTGGTGCAAGTTTACTCGCTCGGGTATATGGCGGGGGATGGCCATTACTCTCGCTATTATGCAAACCTCTCGCTCTTTACGGCCGCGATGTTGACCCTGGTGATGGCGGATAATTATCTGTTGTTGTTGATGGCCTGGGAGATCGTCGGCCTGTGTTCATACTTGTTGATTGGCCACTATTTCCAAAATTCCGGGGTGCCCCAAGCGGCTAACAAGGCTTTCTTGACTACCAGAGTCGGGGATATCGGCCTAATTATTGCGCTGGCTGCGCTTTTCGCCGGCACCGGCACCTTCTCTTTCTCCGAGGTCTTTGCCCTGGCGGAAAGCGGGGGGATTGCCCAAAGTACGTTAGTTTGGATCACGATCGGCCTCTTTTTGGGGGCCGCCGGTAAATCGGCACAGCTGCCGTTTCAGGTGTGGCTGCCGGATGCGATGGCCGGACCGACGCCGGTTAGCGCTCTGATCCATGCGGCCACGATGGTGGCTGCCGGGGTCTATCTCATCGCCCGTTCGCTTCCGTTGTATCTCGCGGTGCCGGAGGTGATGCAGCTGATCGCGTGGGTTGGCGGACTGACCGCGCTCTTGGCGGCTGCTGTCGGGTTAGTGGTTCATGATATTAAGAAAGTTTTAGCTTATTCCACAATCAGCCAGCTAGGCTATATGATGCTAGGGTTGGGGGTAGGGGCCTATTACCCCGGGGTTTTTCATTTAATGACCCATGCTTTCTTCAAGGCGTTGCTGTTTTTGGCCGCCGGCAGCGTAATTCACGCTGTGCATACGCAGGATATGCGCCGGATGGGAGGGCTGGCCAAACGCCTCCCGTATACCTCGGCAGCTTTTTTGATCGGTGCGCTGGCTTTGGCCGGGGTCTACCCGTTTGCCGGTTTTTACAGCAAAGATAGCATTTTAGCCGAGGTTTATCTCTCGGGTCACCGGGTGCTCTTTTGGCTGGGGATCCTGGCGGCGGTGATTACGGCCTTCTACATCACTCGGGCGGTGGTCTTGACCTTCTGGCACCGGCCGCGGAGTGAGGCGGCAGCCGAGGCGCACGAGTCCGGTCCGGTCATGACCGTGCCGCTGGTGATTCTGAGCCTTTTGGCGCTGAGCGCCGGTTGGCTGGGGGCCGAGTTTGCCGGCAACCTGTTGCCGCGTTTTCTCGGCAGCGAGGTGCATCATACCGATGCGGTGCACCGGATGGTCACGCTGGTTGCCTCGCTCGCGGCCATGCTCGGTATCGGTTCGGCCTTGGCTTTCTACCACTTCCGGTGGTTTGACCCACAGCGAATGGCGCAGCGCTTTAGCCGCCTGCACCGGATCTTGCAGCAGGCCTATGGTTTTGACGCTTTGTACATGCGGGTTTTCGTGCAAGGCACGATCAGCCTGTCGGAACAGGTTTCCCGCTTCGACCTGAACGTGATTGATAAGTTTGTTAACTGGGTTGGTAGTGCTACGCGGAGCTTAGCCATGGGAATTGCCAAGCTTGATCGAGTGTTGATCGACGGTTTCGTGGTTGGTATGGGTACCGGTCTCGACCTGGCCGGCGAAAAGGTCCGCCGGTGGCAAAGCGGTCAGATCGCCAACTATTTGTTGTCCTTGGTGTGGGCTGTTTTGATCAGCATATTGACCTTCAAGATCTTCGGTTAGCGGTGGAGGAGAGAACAAGATGGAGATACCAATCTTAACACTGGCAATATTGATGCCGGCAGCGGGCAGTTTGGTAATTGCGCTACTGCCCCATGAGCGGGTGCATTGGCAGAGGACTCTGGCGCTCGTCTGTTCGCTGATTACCCTGGTGATCGTCGGGGTGATGGGGCTAGAGGCCGATCTGAGCAGCGGGCGGATCCAACTCGCAGAGGTAGCCAAGTGGCTGCCGCAATACGGGGTCAGCTACCATCTCGGAATCGATGGTCTCTCGTATCCGATGGTCTTGCTGTCGGCTCTCTTGACGACCCTGGCGGTTATCGCTTCCTGGTCGGTGGAGTATCGGGCCAAAGCCTATTTTTCACTGCTGATGCTGCTCGAGGCGGGTCTGATCGGGGTCTTCTTGGCCCTCGACTACATCCTTTTCTATATTTTCTGGGAGGTCGTCTTGGTGCCGATGTACTTTTTGATCGGCATCTGGGGCGGCCCGCGTAAAGAATATGCGGCCTTGAAGTTCTTTGTCTACACCCTCTTCGGTAGTGTGATCATGCTGGTCGGCATCTTGGCTCTCTTTTTTGGTGCCGGGGGCACGACCTTCAGTATCCTGGAGTTAGCGCAGGGAACCTATGGACGCAGTTTGCAGCTCTGGGTTTTTCTCGCCTTCTTCATCGGATTAGCGGTCAAAGTGCCGGTCTTTCCCTTCCATACCTGGCTGCCGGATGCCCACGTCGAAGCGCCAACCGCAGTGAGCATGTTGCTGGCGGGAGTTTTGCTCAAGATGGGGGCCTACGGCTTTTTCCGGATTATGCTCCCGACCTTGCCGGAGGCGATGGCGCAATTTGCCCCGCTCTTGGGCGTCCTGGGAGTAGTCAATATCGTCTATGGCGCCTTGGCTGCGATGGCCCAGGATGATTTGAAGAAGATGGTCGCCTACTCGTCGATCAGCCATATGGGCTTTGTCCTGTTGGGTGTGGCCGCCTTGACTCCGGCCGCGGTTAACGGCGCTGTCTTTCAGATGTTCTCCCACGGCGTGATCTCGGCCTTGCTCTTTTTCACCGTCGGCCTGATTTATACGCGTACCCACACGCGGCAAATTTCCGAACTCGGCGGGGTGTTGGTGAAGATCCCGGCTGTCGGCGTGATCTTGGCGATTGCGGCCTTTGCCTCCCTTGGTCTGCCGGGTATGAGCGGGTTTATCGCGGAGTTCTTTGTCTTGCTGGGTACCTTTGCGACCCTGCGGCCGTTGGTCTTCGTGGCCGGTCTAGGGATGATCCTTACCGCCGGTTATCTCTTGTGGATGATGCAGCGGGTGCTGTTGGGTCAGCCACCTGCCGCCTGGGGGCAGGTGGCTGATCTCGCAGGCTCGGAACTGGTGGTTGCAGCGCCATTGATTCTGGCCGCGATCATCCTAGGGGTTTATCCGGCCTTATTACTCAACCTGAGCAGCCCAACCGTTAACGGCATCTTGACCCTGCTGGGAGGGAACTAAGTTGCAGTACAAGTTGCTATTGCCGGAAATAACCTTGGCAGCGGGAATACTCGCCATCATCTGTGCCGACCTCGTTGTGGCCCGGGAGAGCAGGCGGCAGACAGCTTTTGGCTTGGGTTTGCTGACGCTAACCATTTATTTAATGGCGGCGGCTGCTCTCGGTGGGGTGACGGAACATGCTTTTGCCGGCCATTTGCTGGTCGATCCTTGGGGCAGTTTCTTTAAGCTCTTTTTCGGCGTGACCGGTCTGCTGTTGCTGTTTCTGTCGTATAGCTACGTCGGGCAGCGCTCTCTGGCCCCGGCCGAGTTCGTCGCCTTGCTGCTCGGCGCATACTTGGGAATGTCGCTGATGGTCAGTTCAGAGCAGCTCTTGACGGCGTACGTCGGCTTAGAGCTCGTCTCGCTGACTTCTTACCTGTTGGCGGCTTTTCTGAGGCAGGATCCGTTATCGACCGAGGCCGGCTTGAAGTACTTTATTTTAGGTTCGGTGGCCTCGGCGACCTTGCTGTTTGGTATCAGTTTTCTCTACGGTTATACCGGCTCGCTGGAGCTGGCTACCATTGCCGGCAGCCTCAGCACGGGGGAAGGGATGGTAGTGATCGGGAGCCTCCTTTTCTTGTGTGGTCTCCTGTTTAAGCTGGCGGCGGTGCCGTTCCACGTCTGGGCACCGGATGCGCTGCAAGGGGCGCCAACCCCGATTACCGCCTTCTTTTCGGTGGGCTCGAAGGTCGCGGTTTTGGTGCTGGCCGGGCGGTTCATATCGCACTTTTCCGGCGTCTTGGCCCAGGAGGTGCACTACTATTTACTCCTAGTCGCCATCGGCAGCATGACCGTCGGCAACCTGGTCGCCTTGCGTCAGACCAACCTCAAGCGGCTGATGGCTTACTCGTCAATTGCGCATATCGGGTATCTTTTGGTTGCCTATTTTCTCGGTACTCCGGAGGCTTACGCGGCGCTCCGAGTCTATGTGGGCGTGTATGCAGCAGCTAATCTGGGTATCTTCGCCATCATTACTTGGACCGAAAGCCAGAACCGCGGTATCGAGATCGACAGTTTTCGTGGTTTAGGCCGGGTGCAGCCGCTCTTTGGTCTGGCCCTTGGCGTCTTTGTCTTTTCGCTGGTGGGGATACCGCCGACCGGCGGGTTTATGGGAAAACTGCTCCTGTTTATGGCCAGCGTCCAAGAGGCCCATTATATCTTGGCGGTGATTATGGTTTTAAACGGCGTCCTCTCGGTAGTGTACTATTACCGGATGCTGCGCAGCGCTTTCTTTGAGGATAGCGAATGGATCGCTCCCATCACGAAGAATGCGGCCTTAGAGGCGGTGGTTTTGGTTGCGGTTGTCGTGGTGATGGTGACCGGTGTTTGGCCGGGCTGGTTGCAGATGTAAAGAAGCCTGGTTAGGGTGGGGGAGTATCCGCTTGGGCTTAGAAAACCGTTTGTAATCGGCCGGCGCCGGCAAACCACTGGTCTCTGACCCTGCCGTCAAGCGGCCATGTGTCCACCACGACCGCGTTGTGGGTGGAGGAGGCGTTAATAAATCTGAAAGTAGACTCGTCGATCCAGTGTATGAACAGGCCGCCATGGGTGATTCTGTGGTCGGAGTCGGTGATAAAGACAAGATCACCCGGCCGGAGTTCACTGGGCTTAAGCGGCACCGAGTTGTAGCGGTAGATGTCGTCCATGGAGACATCTACTACTCTTTTACGGCCAATTCTGAACATCAGATCAGGATAAGCCTGCCGATACGACCAGACGATCAAACCGGAACAGTCAAACTCGTGCGGGCCGTTCCCGGCCCAGGCATAGGGAGCGCCTTCGACGCTGAACGCGTATTGGAGGGCCTCGGCCGCGATTTCCGGCGGCAAGGTTGTCTGCCTCGGTGGGCTGAAGAAGCAGCCGCCGAGCAAAAACGGGGTCAAAAGCAAGCAAACAATCAGTAACCGGTTATTCATCTCGGCTCCATTATATACTGATCGCGTGGATGTTACTACGTCCAAATACTCCTCACAACTCGTTTCGCGACATTCTTTCCGTTTTTCGTTATGATGCGCTAGTTACAAATATTGCTAAAAATAGCTAAAATGTTAACAAATAATGGGTATTCCAGTGTTGACGGCTATTGAAACGGTCACTTTGCTTACGCAGAATGGTATTATCATGGAAAATAGTTTCTCCACTTACAAATATAGGTATTTAACGGCAATAGAAATAATTGACATAAACTGAGTAACTTGGTACGAAATCGCTACGCTTTGTATCCGTTTATTGCATTTTTCAGATTCTTGTATTAATATTCGGAGAAAACAGGTGAGAACAAGATGGGCTTTCCTGAGCGTGTGCGTGATTTGCGATTAATGCATGGATTAACACAAGAACAGTTGGCGCGGAAGTTGAATCTCTGTCGGGCGACCTTGTCCCACTATGAGAACGGGTTGCGGCAGGCGGATCTGCAAACAGCTCTAGCGATATCCGATTATTTTGGAGTGTCTTTGGATTTTTTAAGCGGTCGAACCAATGTGAACTGTTATTGGCTACAAACGCTTGACGTAAATGATTACGAAGTTTTGCTAGTTCCGACAACATTGTTAAGGGTAAGCCCCTCCTCTCGCAAAAAAACAATTAGAAGTGCAGGCATTGTGATTAAGATTTTACAAAAAACAGACTGCTGATAAATCAGAATGGTGCTATCGTAGGCGATTTTAGTTAACTAATATTGCGATTGGCTAACTAAAATCGCCTTAATTGACAGAAAATCCGGCACATTAATCGCTCTCTGTCAGGTTGCTCCGGGTGGGACTCCCACTCGAAAGAGGCAGTACAGTCTAGCGTGATTAGAGGTGGGG
>JAAYHC010000006.1 GCA_012735535.1 Bacillota bacterium | reverse complement strand
TTAGTTTTTGCTTGTAGTGGAAACAAATTGCATGGAAGATAATTCAAAGAAATGGTTAAATTCCCAGTTTTATCGTCTTTGTTGGCGCAAATGAACTCCCCGCGGTGAGCGCTCCAGCGGAAAAGCCGGTTTCCGGCAAACAGATAGGGGGCCGGATATAACCAGACCCCCTTGGCAGACAAGATGATATGCCTTTTACGCACTTAGCGCCGCGTTAAGTTTAGCCAGGCTTTCCGCTGCATCGCCGAGAAGCAAAATGGATCGCTCCATCTTGTACAGCGGATTGTCCACCCCGGCATAGCCTGGCTTGGTATCATAGTTACAAATGATGATCTGCTTGGCCGCCGCTACGTCGAGCACCGGCATGCCGTAAATCGGAGTACCCTCGGCGGTATTGGCCGCCGGGTTAATCACGTCATTGGCCCCGACTACGACCACCGCATCTACCTCAGGAAACTCCGGATTAATCGCGTCGATCTCGACAAACTTCTCATAATCCAGGTCAGCCTCGGCTAGCAGCACATTCATATGCCCCGGCATGCGTCCGGCCACCGGATGAATGGCGATCTTAACCTCTTTGCCCATTCTCTCAAGCAAATCAACTAGTTCTTTTACTTTATGCTGTGCTTGGGCAAGAGCCATTCCGTAACCAGGAACGATCACAACCTTTTGCGCCTCACCGAGCACGCGCACGCTGCGTTCCAATGGTGGCTCGGTCTCGACCTCCGCTGCAGTGATCGGAGCAGCTTCCTCGACCTCGGCCACGGTGCCCACCGGAGCTGTAGCAAAAATAATCTTAGTTAACTGCCGGTTCATCGCCCGACACATGATCTGAGTTAGAATTAGTCCAGAAGCGCCGATAATCGCGCCGATCGCCACCAGCAGCACATTGTTGGTTGCAAAACCGGCGATCGCCCCGGCTACGCCGGACAGCGAATTTAAGAGGGAAATAGTGATCGGCATATCTGCGCCGCCAACGCGGATGGCAATGATCACGCCGAGTAACAAGGTGAGCAAGCCCAGTAGCCCGGTCAACAGGGCGCTAACCGCAACGGTATTAACCAAGATTAAGAGGCAGGTTAGGCCAAAAAGCAAAATGCTGATCAGGTTATGATGATTAAGATGCACTTGGCGTTGGGGCAGCAGCGCTGCGAGCTTTCCGGCGGCTACAATGCTCCCGCTGAAAGTTACCGCGCCAACAGCCAGACCGAGATTACTATTGAACCCGTTAAACAAGGTGATCTCGCTAGCACCGCCCATCAACACCAAAACGGAAACCAAGGCCGAGGCCCCGCCGCCGAGCGCATTGAACAGGGCGACCATTTGCGGCATTTCGGTCATCTTGACCTTGATTGCAAGCCAATATCCGACCGCCCCGCCAATGATCAGAGTAGCATAGACGGTCAAACTGCTCAGTATTTCAGCCTGGATCAAAGTAACAATCATCGCGCCGGCCATGGCGACCGCTCCGAGCAGGTTGCCTTGGCGGGCAGTTTTTGGACTGCTCATGAGCTGAATTCCCCGGACAACACCAACGATAAAGACCAGAGATAAAATATTGTAGACGATGGAACTCATTCTGCTCGGTCCCCTTCTTTAGATTTAAACATCCTGAGCATCCGGTCGGTGACCACAAAACCGCCGACCAAGTTGACCATGGCCAAGATAATCGCCGCGATTGCGAAAATCTGCTCCCCGGTCGTCAGCGCCATGGCAAAAGCAACCAATGCTCCCAAGACCACAACACCGGATAGCGCGTTCATTCCCGACATCAGCGGAGTGTGCAGTAAACTCGGCACACTGCTAATTGCACGATAGCCTACTACCAAGGCCACGACAAATACAATTATTAAAATAATCGGAGTCATTAACCCGACACTCCTTTATGCCAATCCTAATGCTTCCAACGTTCCGGCATGAACAATCTGCCCATCGATGGTTACCAGGGATTTCGCCACAATCTCATCGCTACGGTCAAGCGTGATTACCCCATCCTGAACTAGATAGGAAACGAGATTGTAGATGTTTTTGGCAAACATATCGGTAGAACTGGTCGGCACCATACCCGGGATATTCTGAATACCGTTAATGGTTATACCACGATAATTGATAACCTCACCCGCTTTAGTTAACTCGCAGTTGCCGCCTTGGTCGATGGCGATATCCACAATAACCGAGCCTGGCCGCATCTGGTCGACCATCTCTTGCGTAACCAAGATCGGAGCAACCTTGCCCGGAATCAAAGCGGTGAGAATAACGATGTCAGCATCGGCCACGTACGGACGCAAAGCTTCTCTTTCTTTGTTGAGCCACTCATCGGGCAGCTTCTTGGCATATCCGCCCTCGCCAATGGCAATCTCCGGCGGAACGACAAAATCGATTACCTTGGCGCCCAAGCTCTTGGCCTGTTCACAAGCATCCGGCCGGATATCGAGGGCATTGACGACCGCACCCAGTCTTTTCGCCGTAGCAACAGCCTGCAAACCGGCGACCCCGGTACCAACGACCAATACTTTGGCCGGCGGAATCATCCCCACGGCGGTAGCCATCATGCAAACGAACTTCGGCAAAGCATCAACGGCCATTAACAGCCCCTTATACCCCGCAACCGTGCTCATCGAGGTTAAGGCATCCATCGACTGGGCGCGAGAAATGCGTGGAATCCCGTCAAGAGTGAGGGCGATGACCCCTTGGGCGGCCAATTTCTTGACCATCTCATGGTTTGCGGGCGAAGCCGGATGGAGAAAGGTGATCAAGTATTGGCCCGGTTTCATCATCTCGACTTCATGCTTATTCTTCGCCTCGTTAAACTTTGGCTCTTTGACCTTAAGAATTACGTCTGATCTCTGATACAGCTCCTCTACATCGGCAACAATCGTCGCGCCGGCAGCCACGTACTGCTCATCGTTAAAAAAGGCGCCCGCGCCAGCCCCTGCTTCAACCAACACTACTGCTCCTTCGTCGGTCATCTTTTTGACCGTCTCCGGAATTGCCGCCACCCGGCGTTCCCCGAGCATGATCTCTTTGGGAATGCCAATGGTAAGAGACCTAAATTTCATTCTGCTCGCTTCCTCCCTAGTCATTTTAGGTTCTAAGACTAAACTTGTATTTTCTTCCCTGATAAACGGTTTCCTCCCATAAAGGTCATCTTTAGCCAACCGCGACAATAAGAATAATCCGGATAATTCTATGCAAAGGGGGCTTATGACCAATGGCTTCATCAAGACCCCGTTTAACCAAGAGAATGATCTTTTACGTCTTATCCATATTTATCGCCATCGGAATCATCGGTTGGGTCAACTTTAATCCCTTATCGGTTGGTACTCGCAAATTCCCGCAGAGGAGTCACAGCGTCAAACAGCTGATCCGACAAGGCAAAGAGATTTTCCGTTATGATACCTTTGAGAGCGAAGACTTCTGGGGCGGTCAACTCCGCTTACATGAGGCGATAATAGGCGAGAAACTCGGCGGTGTAGGCCCGGGAATTAGCCCGCGGACCGCCTTGGCCTTGGGTTTGAAGGTCGATGCCGATTCCCTTCCCCCGACCTTAATCGAAGCGCTCAAAAAAGGTCGCGTTAACTTAGATGACCCGGCCACCACGGTTGAGCTGCTCAAGCTTAACGCGGTTGTCGGGCTAACCGGTTTCTTTAACGACCGTGAGGAATTACAATCAGCCGGCATTCAATGTGCCCTCTGCCATTCCACGGTGGATAACTCAGTCAGCATGGGCATCGGCCGCCGCCTAGACGGCTGGGCTAATCGGGACTTGAATGTTGGAGCAATCATTGCCAGCGCACCAAACTTACGCCCATTTACCGAACTACTAGGGGTCGATGAAGAAACCGTCAGACAGGTTCTCTTGGCGTGGGGGCCGGGCAAATTTGATGCCCAACTGATCCTGGACGGCAAAGGTTTTCGCCCCGACGGCAAGACCGCGGCAACCCTCATCCCGCCCGCTTTTGGTCTGGCCGGAATCAACTTACACACCTGGACCGGCTTTGGCTCCGTTCCATATTGGAATGCCTTTGTCGCGGTATTGGAAATGCATGGCAAGGGCACCTTCTTTGATGAGCGGTTGAACAATCCGACCCAGTTCCCCATCGCAGCTAAAGCAGGATTGTGGAATGTCCGCAACGAACCGGATGTGGTCACAGCTAAACTGCCGGCCTTACACCTCTACCAACTGTCTCTCGCAGCCCCGCCTCCGCCAAAGGGTTCGTTTGATCCACAAGCTGCCGCCCGGGGCCAAAAGCTGTTTATGGGCAAAGCTCGCTGTGCTACCTGCCACGTTCCGCCAATCTTCACGGAGCCCGGCTTTAATATGCACCGACCGGAAGAAATTGGCATCGACAGTTTCCAAGCCGATCGTTCGCCGGAGTTCCGCTACCGGACTGCGCCACTCAAAGGGCTATGGACCCACCAGAAAGGCGGTTTTTATCATGATGGCCGCTTCGCCACCCTACGCGATGTCGTCAATCACTACAATCAGTTCTTCCGGTTAGGACTGACTGAACAAGAAACGCAGGATCTCGTCGAATACCTGCGCTCTTTGTAAAAGCTATCCGGCCGAAGCGCTCTCGTAGCTGTCATCCGCCCGTGTATTGTCACAGCTTCGGTCAAACACTTCTTTGAACTCCAACTGTTTCTTAAGAAACAGGTCTACCAGCTCGGGGTCGAAATGAGTGCCCCGACCTTCGACAATGATTTGGACAGCCTCTTCGTGCGACATCGGCCTCTTGTACGGTCGCTCTGACCGCAAGGCATCGTAGACATCACAGATCGCAGCAACACGGGCGCTTAACGGGATCTCTTCTCCCTTCAATTGCTCCGGATATCCCGTGCCATCCACCCGTTCATGATGATAAAGGGTGATATCTTTGGCCATATGCAAAAATTGCTTGACCCGACTGCTGGTACTGTCTTCCACTGTGTCCTCCAGTTTCTGAAAGATATTGGCTCCGGCGACGGTATGCTGCTTCATCTCCTCCCACTCCTCCGGATCCAAGGGACCTGGTTTGGTTAAAATGGAGTCCCTGACGGCAACCTTACCGATATCATGAAAGCCGATCGTGTTGGCCAGCATTTCTTTGAAACCAGGCTCAACCGGCAGCTCTTCCGCCAGAATTCGGCTGTATTCCTTGAGCCTGCGCAGGTGTTGACCGGTTACTGTTCCGTCCCGCGTCTCCGCCAAGTCAATCAAAGCACTTAAGCTATCTTGCTGGATTTTATGCAGGGCAATCCGCTCGGAATCGATGAGTTGAATTCTTTCTCTTTGGTGCTCATACACGGTTTTGGTCCAATAGGAAATGATCAAGAAGATAGCCATGCGAAACAGTGACTGGAATGGTTCTTGCGGTGTCTGTTGTGATACGCTGAGCGGCATCACCCAATGAGAGACCAAAAAGCCGCTCCAAAGCGCAATACCCATAGAAACATACCAATTGCCGAGCAGCGCTGAAAAGATAATTGGTATATACATCAGGTGGGGAAAAGTGCGATTAGTTCCATCAGTCAGGTAAACGACGTAGGCAAAGACAACAGCGAGGAACGCCGAAATGAGCGCGATCATGAAAGAGGAATATTTCGGAGTATTGGCGGCGGAGTATCTCATTGCCACAACCCCCTCTTTCACTACTACTGATTATATTCGGGAAAAATATGGTGAACCCTAGGATAGTCTGTCACGAACTGTCGAATGTCCCGATTCGCCGGTAGCCTGGTTGAATTTTCCTTGCTAATTTGGGGGCTAAATAAGCAAATTAGTAACGATTTCCCAATTAATTAGGAGGTATGAACATGCCAAGAAGACTTGCTGAGCACGAGGTGATCAGTCTCGCCGGCTTGCTGAAGATGGAACGGGATGCCTTGGCGGTATCCAAAGCCATGCAGGAGTTGATCACCGACGACGAGCTGAAAAAACAAGCCGAAGCCGGCATATTAGCCGCTGAGGGTCGAATTAAGGGCTTTCAACAATTCATCAGTGAAAACCAATTGGCAAATATCATGGAGGCGGATTAAGATGGGTTTACTCAGCACGACTGTTAAAGCAAACACCGATATCAATGATGAAGTTTTGGCCAACAATATGCTGGCTATGGCCAGCGCCGGAGCTAGTGCTTATCTCGCAGCCACCTTGGCCAGCACCACGCCCGAACTGCGCGCCATGTATGCTTCGGCCTTGAATCAAGTCGTCGCCGGCCACTCCGCCTTGGTTGAACTAACGACCAAACGCGGTTGGGATAAGCCGTACGATCCCCCGATTCAACAGTTGACCGAGGCATATCAAAAGGCGCAAACCGTCATCAGAGATCATCGGTAATTAGTGACAATTAGCTAATCCGAGTGAGGAATCCTGGCAAACAGGGTTCCTTTTCGGTTTTTTAAGTTATATTCGGTAGTTTAAACAAAAACTGCTGGCCACGAGACCAGCAGTTTTTAGGTGAGATATTTGCTACATATTCTATGCCCGGTTCTATGCCCAGTTCGGAATGCAAATCTGTTGTCCGATTTGTAAGTTGTTCGGGTTCACGCCAGGGTTGGCCGCTTGCAAGGCCGCGACAGTCACACCAAAACGTTGAGCCAGACTGAAGAAGGTATCTCCGGCCTGAATCGTGTACATCATGCCCGGACAGGGAGTTGGTCCCGGTCCGCCGCCGGTCGGAATACAGATTTGCTGCCCAACCATGAGTCTGTTCGGGTCAACACCCGGGTTGGCGGCGATCAATGCAGCAACAGTAACGTTAAAGCGCTGGGCCAAGGAGAAGTACGTGTCGCCGGCACGGATGGTGTAGAGAGTGCCGCCTGGACACGGAGTTGGCCCCGGCCCGGCTGTCGGAATACAAATCTGTTGACCGATCATCAGCCTGTTCGGATCTACCCCAGGGTTAGCGGCAATCAAGGCGGCGACGGTAACATTGAAGCGTTGCGCCAAGGAAAAATAGGTGTCACCGGCCCGGATCGTATACAGCATCCCTTGGCACGGTCCCGGGCCTGGTGGTCGGGTCGGAATACAAATTTGTTGCCCAATGCGCAAAGCATCCGGATTAACACCTGGGTTCGCCTGAATCAGTTGATCGACGGTCACGTTAAAGCGACGGGCCAGGCTGAAGTATGTATCGCCTGCTTGGATGGTATAGAAAAACCCGCCTGGGCACGGGCCCGGACCCGGAGCAACCGGAATACAAATTATCCGCCCCACTTGCAAGCTATTCGGGTCAATGCCCGGATTGGCGTTAATAATTGCCTGAACAGTAGTATTAAAGCGTTGTGCTAGGGCAAACAGCGTATCGCCGGCCCTAATTGTATAGAGAGTGCCGCCTGGGCACGGAACTTGCTGTGCTTGAAAAGTACTCAAAGCGCGTCCCTCCTAAAGTATTACTACTACAGGATACGCAACTGCTCCGAAATTGGGGACAAGACTAAAAAAGAGCGGCGCCCCGTTTTTTTGGGGCGCCGCCAACCTCACCCCCGTGGGTGAATTGGTTTCTTTTACTTACCGAGTTTACCATGGTACTCGAGCTCATTGGCTACATAGCCAAGCCCGAGCTCCTCCAAGGTTTCCCGTTTCGGCCAGCCGGTTGTCTCATCAGCCTTGATGGAGAAATATGCTGCCGGGGCTGACTATCCCCGGTTGACCACGAAAGATGTAGAAAGCGTAAATGTCTTAGCAATCCGGATTGATACAATAAGCGGAAAAAGGTATTAGGCCGGACAATCCAACTCATCGATTATCGCCTTGATTTTTGCCTCCGCCTCTTCCCAACTGCTCGCCAAAGAATCTTCCACGCCCGGGAATACTTGATTTCCATGGATAACAGAATGGGCATAAGCCTCTCTGGCTATCCTTTCTATTACACAAACGCATTGGTCGTGAACCGCATACCACGACTCCAAAAACGTTCCCTCATCATCCCAATCTAAACCCTCCTCGCGGTTCCAGTCCAGGTTGATCTTGCGCGTAGTCATTTCCCGTCACCCCCGTCGGGATAGTCTACGTACCTAACTGAAAAGAGGTGTTTGCGGAATGATGGTGCTAACGAGTCAAAATCGGGGTAAGATCTCTTACGGACCGCACGCGAAAAGAAAAGAGGTGGCTCAGATGGCCAAGTGCAAAAGAGGATTCTGTCGTGCAGCTCTGGTGCTCCTGATAACGCTGACCCTGGCGGTATGCGCGAACGCTGCACCAACATCCCTGACGGCGATCCCTCTCGTTCCGGGATCTCGACCCGACCCCGAGGAAGCGGCTTTGTGGGAAGAACGCTCCGCATTAGGCGGCGGTATGGGTTTGTACGTACAAGGTACAGAATTACCGCTGCTAACGGAGGATCATGCTTTCTACACAGTCGACGCCCCCTTGGAAGATGTAGTCCGTTACTACCTTAGAGAACTCGCTGCGATCGAAGAATACGACGCAGGCTACGATCTTGAAAGACTGGACTATGGCGAGGTTAGTCCGGTCTATATGTATTATTACTTCTATGACTGGCAGTTTGAAGATTCATATGATTTCGACGGAAACCTAATTCGTTCCGGGGAAATGATCCGCGAAATGCTGTCCAAACACAGAAAAGCCTGGTCTGCAGATGGTTGGCTCTCCAGCGTTGAAATCAGTTGGACATACAAAGATTATAACGGAAACTTCCATCTGTTTACAGTAGACTGCACAGATCAATCATTTGACGAGCTCTACACAGAATTCACAGGCACCAAAACTCTTATCTCCATGCATCATCGTACATTCATGTCCGTTGAAGATGCCTGGGATCTGGAGAGCGCAGCAATAGATGCGGAGTATGCCGAAATGGCACGGAAAATGGTCCTGGCCCCGCCCACCAACGAAAGCATTGGGATCCCCTTCTATCCGAATGCCGAGTTCCAGCCGGAGATATCTGCCGGAATGTCGCTCAGCGGAACCGCTATGTACGTCTTCCTCACTACAGATACACCGGCCGAAGTCATCAAGTGGTATGAACAGAGAACCGGCAAGAAGGCTCAGTCTTGGGAGCCGGATCACTACTTACTCGTTATCTCCGGCCAGGTGCCGTTCCCGGAAAAAGGCCTGTCAGTGCAGCCCAACCTGTTGTTCCCCGGGAACTGGAAGACCATTATAACCTTAATTGCTGGGGATGGATCAGATGATGATTGGGACGACTAAACGCACCGGTGCTTTCTGGGGAGCCTGCTTAATTGTCGGGCTCCTCATACTTTTGAATGCCTGCCCCGTTTTTGGCCATGGCGCAGAAGGAAACCGTTCTATCCTCTTGTTTGATCTGATGGCTCCCCAGACGACTGAGCCCGCCGAAATCCTTGCCGTCGGTGATGCTTACCAGCTGCAGCTACTGACTTCCGGGGCCCATGGGGACAACGGCTGTCTCCATTTGCAAACCGGTCCAACCAGGTTCAGTTGGGATAAAGCTCCGGTCTTGCCGCCGTCCGAAGCCCAAGACTCCACTACTGCCGACAAAGATCGCAAAGTAGAGCTTTCGGCGAGCGAAGGACTAATTACGCCGGCAGAAGTAACCGTCGGAGCTGACGGAACAGCCCAGGCAACCTATACCGCGCCCTCAACCACAGCCGACGTTGATCTCAACGCTTACTTTAAATTCAGGTCCCCCAGTGATAAAGAAGGTTTCAAAAGAACCGGAATGCAGATAGCGGTACGAGACCCCAGGCCGGTGGATCCCAGCATCTTTCATGTTACTCTGGAGTTGGTAAACACGGTAGAATCCCGCTTTTATAGTTCGCCGGATACTCCCCAACTCTTCCAGCAAGAGATATACCTACGAGAGTCGGTTGATCCGCTGAGACTGGAATTTGATCTCAATCAGCGCATGGAAGTCGTTAAAGATAGCCTCAAAGCCTACTATCGGTGGAGCTCGGAATTCATTCACTCCGCCGCGGTAGCTCACGGAACAAGGAGTGGTACCGATACCAATACTGAGCTTGTGGACTGGCGAATATCTGTAAAGCGGCACCTTAATCCCATCAAAGATGAGCCGGCCCTGATGGTCTTTGATGCTAGCCAAGAAGAGCTGGAAATAATGTCCCTTTTTCCGCTACCGATTACCCCGTCTGAAGATATGCTGGAGATCGACTACTATGTCGTAATCCCGGCTCCGGTTGAAGGCGAATACAATGTACTTGGGTTTATTACTCCGATGAATGGGCAGACCCACAAGTCCTACTCAGATATTGTGAGATTTGCTTATGATTACCGGAAAAAGGTCAACAGCGGTAAGCTGAGCAACCCTCCGCAAGAGATCTGGATGGTTAAAATCGTCAAGGATGAGATCTCGTATACGATGGAGCTAAAAGATGTCAAATTCGAGTTTATTCCCAGCGAGTCACCATCGGTTGTCATCGGCGAAGAAAACTACTCCGGCAACTTTGAATATGTACTGTTCTGGCGAGAGTGGAAAGCCCCCATCGATGTTGACAAAATGCAAGCTCCTAGAATATCACCCTACCAGCTCTCCCGTGCCTGGACAGAGGGTGGGGACGGCTGGACCGGTGGCCACGGCGGCGTAAGGAAACTGCTCGCAGAAATCGAAATGTACGACAGGCAGGACAAACCGGCTGTGCGAATTCTCCGGGAGTACTTGGCAGCTGTCAAAGGGTTTCCTGAGTTTGGCTACTGGTATGGCGTCATGACCTTGGAGTCATCTCCGGATGGTCGGTACGACGTGAAAATCTATGCACCGATCAAGATTGATGCTGCCGGCTGGCTAACAATCAAAAATAGCACGGCTCCGTACCGGGATGAGAATTCGGCTGGAGAACCTGTCCGACAGTATGCTAACTAAGCCAGGATGAAGAATACAGCGGAAAGTCTTACAGGCAAATTATTTTTTATTTTCCCTATTGACATATAGTTACATTTAAGTTATCGTATGCTTAATAGCAAGGGCGCTGTAGGTCATAACCGACAGCGCCCATATACGTTATATAGGAAAGTTCATAAAATAACATGA
>JAAYHC010000069.1 GCA_012735535.1 Bacillota bacterium | reverse complement strand
TGGTGCGCGCAGATGTCACGTATCCTCCGTCGATGATCGCCACCGGAATCAGCTGTGCCGTGATGGCCATGCGCGGCGAGAAACTGAACGGGTTTTACCAGGCGAAAATCCCCTCCAAGATCATTCTTGCAGCCGAGCTGATCACCCAGGAGAATGCGGCCGAGTACTATGTACCGGAGTCTGTTTTCTAACTGCAATAACCGAAAATAACACGCAAAGCAGAGTGTATAATCGCACTCTGCTTTTAATATTAATTGGACTTGTTAATCGATCCGTTTTCATATTATGCGAACCAACCATAGATAAAAAAATACCTAAAGCGTTGTTTACTTTAGGCATTTTTGTGTGTTTAAAACTGCGCTTTTTTCTGATTTTGGGGGCTTGTATCTTGCTTGACCTTCTGCTTAATACGGTCCCCAGTAGGAATACAGTACATTGGCTTTACCGTCAATAGCCGGATGCTCTGCTCGCCTACTCCCATACTCGCGCTGAAAATCCGACAAATCTGCGCCGTCAACGCTCAGCGAAGCAAGGTACAAGCTCAGGACCAGTACACCAAGCATGGCTCCGGTTTCCCACATTGAGCATCCCACCTTATCCGGTTTTTCAGTACATTATATTCCTCCTACTACGAATATTACCATATTTCGGTACGAATTTCAATAATTAGAAAACGAAATCTAAGAATTTACCGTTACGGTAAAAGACCTCGCCATCCGCGGCAATCTCGCCCCCGTCTTTCATGTCGCAGAGCATATCCCAATGGATGCCGGAGATGTTCTTGCCGCCGGTACCGGGGATGCAGCTGCCGAGGGCGGCGTGAATCGTGCCGCCCATCTTTTCATCAAAGAGCATGTTTTTGGTGAACCGATTGATCCGATAGTTGGTTCCGATGGCGATCTCACCCAAACGGCGCGCTCCATCATCAGTGCCGAGTAAGGCCATCAAGAGGTCGAGGCCCTTGGCGGCTTTGGCGGAGACGACCTCCCCGTTGACGAATTCGAGCTGGATATCTTCGATTTCTTGGCCGGAGTAGATCCCCGGATAACTGAAGCGGATCTTGCCGTTGACTTTGGTCTCTTCCGGAGCGGTGAAGACCTCGCCGTCGGGGAAGTTGACCTTACCGTCACAATTAATCCAGGTCCGGCCGCTAATGCCCACGGTCAAATCGGTATCCTTGGCGACGATGTGGAGCTCTTTCTTGGTGCTGAGGTATTCGACGATCCGCTGCTGCCGCTCGGAGAGTTGGCGCCATTCAGCCACGGGATCGTCCGCACCTAACATACCGGCACCATAGACAAAATCTTCGTACTCGGCGAGGGACATACCGGCTTCCTGGGCGTTGGCCGGTGTGGGGAAGAGGGTGCCGCACCAGCGGAATTCGCCTTGCTCCTCCCGGCGATGTTCGATCTCGGCGAGGACCCGGGTGGCCCGACGCCGGAGGGCGATCCGCCCCGGATCAACGCCGGCGAGGGATTTGGTATTGTTTTCGCCCCACAAGTAGATGAAGGCATCATATTTTTCCGAGCGCAAGTAGTTGAGCGGTGAAACGAACTCGATCTGCTCATCACTGCCCTCTTTATAGAGGATCTCCGGGAGTTCTTCAAGCAGAGGGATGACCTCCGGGTGGGCTCCGGCCTTGAGGGCTTCGCGGTACATGGCCACCATCAGCGGACTGGTCACCACGCTGCCGCTGATCAGGACATACTCGCCTTTTTGCAGCTGGAGCGAATAATTAACGATTAGTTGAGCTAGTTTGTCGACGCGAGGGTCGCGCATCTGGGTTCAACTCCTTTCTCATGACCATGGTAGTTTTCCACAGATGACTGCGGTTTCCTCCGCAAATGTGTGAAAAGGAGAGACTTTCGGATGTATGGAAATAATAACCGGTGAGTAGTGTGTCTAAGGGAGGGTGTAAGCTTGCTGCCGGTGAAGACATGGTGTGAAGCGGTACCGCTGCTGTTTTCTCCGGTATTGTCGGCTCCTATGGCAAGATTACAGGAGCTCCGGCGTATGTGGCTTTTATCGGCGATACCGCGGTCAGCCACATTGCAGCTAAAGTTGGCTATACCGGAGAAGGAATCATCTTAGAAGCTACCGCCCTGGGACTGGATACTCGTTGGGCAGCAGGTCTTTTCCATCCGGCTAAGGTGGCGCAAAGCATCGACCTTAGTCCAGGGGAGCGAGTTTTTGCCACCGCAAATCCGCCGCTCATCTCTGTGCAGACTGGAGTGCGGATGTTTGGCCGGAGTGGGCCAGAGCAGGGGTGGAGCTGGCCAGGGTCGCTCCTTCGGCGATGAATCGGCAACCCTGGCGGTTTCGACTAGAACTGGGTGCTGCAGCAAAAGGAGCAGCCGGAGCCGGGAGTTTCTCGGAACCGCCCGATGTGGCCCTTTACCACTTGCATGTCAAACAAATATCATCCTCTTGAGGCAGCTCGGCCGCAGGGCGGGAAATCCATTCCGGCGCACCAACGCTGGCGGTGGCCTCGATTAGCAGCTTGACCGCATATTCCGGATTGTGCACACCGAGGCTGCCATCTTCCTTGATGAAGCGGTAAACCTCGAGGGCCCAGCTGTCTTCGGGCGGCAGGTGCTGCTGTAGCCAAGTGAGCCGTTCGGCTATCTCTTGCTGGCGGTTGTTGAGGTTGAAATCCCAGACCTCCTCGTGACAGGGGGTGCAGGCGGCGACATTCTTTCTCCCGCTTGTGTCTTGCATCAGTACGGTGTGACCGCCAACGGTAATCCGTCCCGGGGTTACGGCCATATGGCAGGTCACGCAGCTACCCTCGGTGTTGTGGGCGGATTGGCCGGTGCCGACCAGTAGCCGGTATTGCGGGTCATCGGCATGACAGGAAGCGCAGAGCTCGCTCCGGGCCAGGCGCAGACCGGCTGGGCCATCCCCGTTGTGCTCATGGTGGCAGGTAGTGCAACTCACCGCCTTCTGCGCTATATTGTGGGGAGAGAGACGCCACTGGGCATATTCCAGGCTATGACAAGAGAAACAACTTTGATCGGTTTCGGATGCCGCGAAAAGAACAGGGGAGACCAAGACTAAGGAAACTAACAAGATTAGTAATATAAATTTGGACATTAGTGCTCACCTCACCACTATATATACCCTTGGCACAGCGAATATCCTTGTGCATTTTTGCGCAGGCAGGAAAATATAACGGCTAGGAGGGTCGTGATGGAGAAAAAAGTTGATTGGCGCGGGATTGGTTGGTTTGTCGGGTTGACTTTTCTCATTACCTGGGCGGCGGAGTTTTATTTCATCTTCGCCCGCGGCTCTTATTTTGCCGGGCTGCTGCCCGTACCGGAACAAATTCTGTTGACCGCAGTCATGTTCGTTCCGGCGGTGGTTACGGTGGTCGTGACCAAACTGATTACCAAAGAGGGCCTGGGGGTGACCGGGCTCAAACTCGGACCGTGGCGGGGCTATCTGGAGATCTTGGTCATTGTGGTCGGTGTTTTCGCCGGGGCCTTTTTGCTCACGTGGATCCTCGGCTTAGCCCAGCCTGACTGGGAGCTGAAGTCCTATCGCCAGCTCCTGGCGCAGCTGGCCCCCGGCGCGGCTGAGCAGTTTAATCCGTTGGTTTTTCTCACGACCTTATTCCTGGCCACGCTCACCGTTAACCCCTTGTTCAGTTCGATCGCCACTTTTGGCGAAGAGCTGGGCTGGCGTGGTTATTTACTCCCGAAGCTGATGCCGCTCGGCAAAGTGCGGGCGGTGGTGATCAGCGGCGTGATCTGGGGCTTATGGCATGCTCCGCTGATCGTCCGCGGTTTTAATTATCCGGGCTATCCGGTGCTCGGCGTCTTGTTAATGATCCTTTTCACCACGTTTTGCGGGGCTTTGCTCGGGGCCTACCGGCTGAAATATAATAGTGTTTTCCTGGCAACTTGGGCCCATGCGGTGATCAATACCCAGGGACGCGGGATCTGGTATGTGATCTTTTCGCAGGTCAATCCGGTCTTGGGTGGGGCGATCGGCTTGACCGGGCTCATTTTCTGGTTGGCCGTGGCGGTCTGGGCTCTCCGGTGGATGCCGGAGCAACAGCTTGCGCAAGGCGACAAGTCTCTTGAGCCCTAATCTTTCTTGGTTCTGCGTCGGCCCCCGGGGCGCGTGCCGCGGCGGGCCGTTTTCTTTTTCCGGACCGAAAAGCCGAAGTGCCCGAGGTATTTGCCGATAGCGTGATAATGCCCATGGACATAGGTGATTAAGCCGCTGGATAATAAGTCCAAGCGTCCGGATTTGTCGATGAGCTCACCGGCTACCTGAATGGTTTCGATCCGGCCGATAAACATATCGTGGCTGCCCAAGGAGATGATCCGGTCTACGGTGCACTCGATGTTCACCGGACATTCGGCGATCACCGGGGTGCGGATCTTCCGGGCCGGGGCCGGGGTTAGTCCGAGAACCGCGAATTTGTCTTCGTTGCGTCCGGAGCGGACCCCGCAGTAGTCGGTGGCCTTGGCCAGCTCCACAGAGGGCAGGTTGACCACGAATTCGCGTGATTCGCGGATGATCTCATGCGAAAACCGATCACGGTGGATGCTGATCGAGAGCATCGGTGGTTTGGTGCAGACCGTCCCGGTCCAGGCAATGGTGATGATGTTCGGTTTCTCCCCCGGGCGCTGGCAGCTGACCATCACCACCGGTAAGGGGTAGAGCAGGGTTGCCGCCGGCCACTCTAGTTTTTCCATCTCCTTGATCACCTCTAGCTATTGTATACTTTCCCCTCTTTGTTAAACCTGCCGCTCATGATATAATCGGGGTATTGTTCGGAGGGAAAGCTGTGAACGAGATCTGTGAGATTTTAACCCAACATGCATATTTTGTCACCCGGGCGGTCGAGGTACCAACGACCAAGGAGGTTGCCGGAGCCGATACCTACTACCGGGTCGCGGCTGCGAATAACGATGGGGTCGCGCTGGATCTGGCGGTGGGTGCCGACAAGAGCCTGATCGTCGTGCAAAACCTCGATTCACCGGCCGAGTTGCTCACGGAAACCTTAAAGGATCTCGACCGGATGTCGGAGGCTTTGGCGAGTGATACGGTCCTGGTCCAAGCGGACCAAGGTGATTTTGCCGCCTGGCAGGAGTACGGTTATACGAAAAAATATCAGTGTATCCTAACCGGGGAACAGAACCCCTTTGAGCTGGAGAGGGTTGACCGGGTGCTCGCAGAAATGGCCGCCGAGATCGCGGCCCATCTCGAGGAAGAGATTCAGATTTTTGAGCTGGCTTCCGATTTACCCTACATTTATTCGGTCGATTTGGTGGAGGCGAGTGCGACGAGCCCGCTTGAGGCCGATTATCATTGCTGTTTGCACTGCCACGAATTGACCGGTGCGGTTTATCTGGAACAGCTCTGGATTCCGGAAGAAAAACGCCGGCAGGGGATTGGCACGGCAACTGTTAATATTCTAAAGGAATCCTTGGCCGAAGCGGGAGCCAATTATCTGTATTTGAAAGCTACCGAGAGCTCGGAATCGTTTTGGGATGCCCGAGAGGATTTTGCGTCCTTTTACCGTTTGAATCAGCGGTGGGCGCGCCGGATGCGCGAGCAGCTGCGCCGGGAGCCCGGCTGGGATCGGGTGCTGGTCAACGGCGTACAGTTGGAGTACCCGCTCGAATATTACGGAAACCACCCCGGCGAGGACTGGGACTTTTTTCAGGCCCAACAGTTATTGTGGTATCTGAATGACTGAAAAATCAGGTGCAAGGAGGCTGGCGTAATGACTGGATCGGCATTGGTTGTTTTGACCCCTGTGGAGTCGAAAAGGTTGATTGCCAAGGCGGTGGCGGCGCTGCCAATTGTCTTGGAGGCCCAAAAAGAAGGCTATATCATGATTGGCGGCGGCACCACCAATGCCTATGTGGTTGAGGAGCTCACGGGCAGGCAAATACCGGACAAGACCAAGTACACGGCGGGCATTGTTTATGGTGCGGAGTTGGCCGTTACCCCTGAGGAGACCCGGATTAAACCGGTGATTCTCAAAAATGGTGTTGAGATCGACGCGGACTGGAAAGAGATCTTAAATCAACTCGGCCCCCGCGATGTCTTCATCAAAGGCGCCAATGCGATTGATGCCGAGGGCAATGCCGGCGTTTTGGTCGCCAACCCCACGGGGGGAACGATCGGTCAGGCCTGGGGCTTGTTAACCGCTCGCGGTGTGAACCTGATTATGCCGGTCGGTTTGGAGAAGATGGTCCCTTCCGTCCATGAGGCTGCCCGAAACTGCGCGATCGGGCTGTGGGATCATGTCACCGGACTCAGTTGCGGGATGATCCCGGTCTCCAACGCGCTGATCATCACCGAATTGGAGGCCTTGGCGACCCTCTTCGGGGTCCACGCCGTTCATGTCGCCTCCGGCGGTCAGGGTGACGGACAAGGCGCGGTGGTCATCGCGTTACATGGCACCAAAGAAGATGTTGATCTGGCCTTTGACTTTATCCAGAAGGAGATTAAAGTATGAGAATCGCGATTCTCGGGGCCAAGATCTATCCGGTGGAGAGCGAGCCGCTAGCGGTCGGTACGATCCTGATCGATGAGGGTAAGATCACCGCGGTTTTGGCCGGTAACGAGGCGCCTGCGGACTATGAGCGGATCGAGGCCGCCGGACTGGTGGCTACCCCCGGGTTGATCGATGCCCACACGCATCTCGGCATCGCCGAAGAGGGAGTCGGCTGGGAAGGCGAGGACTACAATGAAAGCTACGACCCGGTTACCCCGCATCTCAGGGCCATTGACGGGATCTTCCCTGGTGACCAGGGTTTTGCCGATGCCCGCGCCGGTGGAGTAACGACGGTCGGGATTCATCCGGGTAGCGCCAACGTGATCGGCGGGCAAGGGGCGGCCCTGAAAACAGCGGGGCGCACCGTCGAGGAGATGGTGATCAAGGCCCCGGTTGCGGTGAAAGCGGCTTTTGGCGAGAACCCCAAACGTGTCTACGGCGAGCAGAAAAAGTCACCGGCGACCCGGATGGGCACCGCGGGTACGATCAGACAGGCCCTCGTCAAGGCCGAGAACTACCGACGCAAACTCGCCGCCGGTGAGGCGGAGCGTGATCTGGGCCTGGAGGTCTTGGTGCAGCTTTTAGACGGAGATTTGGCGCTCTTTGCCCATGCTCACCGGATCGATGATATCATGACCGCGCTGCGGATCGCCAAGGAGTTCAATTTGAAACTGATCCTGCAGCATGGAACGGAGGCTCACTTAGTGGCCGATCTCTTAGCTGCCGAAGCGGTGCCGGTCGTGGTAGGGCCGAGCCTCACCTCCCGGGCCAAGGTCGAGCTCAGGGAGCGGACTTTCCGGACGGCAACGGTCTTGGCCGAGCACGGGGTGGAGTTCTCGCTGATGACCGACCACCCGGTGATACCCATCCAGTATCTGCCGATCTGTGTCCGTTTAGCCATCGCCGAGGGCTTGGATTTTGCCGCGGCCTTGCGGGCGGTGACTCTGTCTCCGGCTCGTTTCTTGGGGATCGCCGAGCGGGTGGGCAGCATCGCTCCCGGCAAAGATGCCGATATTGCCCTCTGGCCGGGGGAGCCTTTTGTCGAGGCTGACCGGCCGAGCCAGGTGTTGATCAACGGCAGACGTGCATAAGTGCTGCAGGCGCTGAATATACTCGTATGTACCTCTTAGTATAGACGAGTAGTAGGTGGCTGGGTTGATCTCCAGAGAGACACGCTTGGCTCTGTGTCGCTATCTCATCCTGGTGTTTTTGGTCGGCTCGGGCCTGGTCGCCCAGGCGCAGAGCTCATATTCGATCCGTATCAACATTCCGGCCAGGCGCTTGGATTTGCTGGACCACGATCGGGTGGTCAAGGAGTACCCGGTCGCGATCGGTAAGTCGACGACCCCGTCGGTTCTGGGCCGGTTTCATATCATCAACAAGGTGGTCGATCCCACCTGGTATCCCGAGGGCGGGGTTCCGGTGGTTCCGGGGCCGGATAATCCGGTCGGTTCCCGCTGGCTCGGCCTTTCTGCCCCTAGCATCGGCATTCATGGGACCAACAATCCGGCTTCGATTGGTCAAGCCATCTCCGGCGGCTGTTTTCGGATGCACAATTACGATGTTGAGCAATTGTTCGAACTGGTCAAGATCGGGACCCCGGTCGAGCTCGTCTATGAGCCGGTGGAAGTTACGCGTTTGCCCGGCAAGCTCTCACCGGTGGTGATCAGGTCGCATCCCGATATCTACCGGCGCGGACGGAAAAGCCTCGAGGAGTTGCGCGATTTAATCAGGCTGGCCGGCTATGGTGGCGAGATCGCCAGCGGGGAACTGGCCGAGTTGGTCAAGCTGACCGATGGCAAGGCGCGCACCTTCCCGGCCAGGTATGTGGCCGAATTAAACGGGATTACCTTTGATTTTGACCTCACGGTCGAGTTAGGGCAGCTGAGAATCGACGGGCTTAAGCTGGCGCGCCTCTTGGGCGTGGAGCGGACCGGCCTGGCGGCCTTGGCTTATCTCTTGGAATACGGCCGGTCAATCACCCCGGAGGTCGCGGCCAGGCTCTTCGGTCTTGCCGTCTCTTTGGATCTTGACCATGGGCGGCTCAAATTCACCGCCCCCTTTATCCGGGCCGATAACGGCCAAACCTCGGTGGCGAAGATCGCCGCCGACGGTAGCGTGCTTGTTCCCGCATCCGAACCGAATACTATTCTTTTGGCCGCGGCCGAACGCGTTTATCCGCGGATGGTAGTGACGCTAAACGGCAGACGCATCCCGAACGGCGGCTATTTAATCGGCGATCTCGTCTGGGTGGACCTGGAGCTGGCGGCCGGCGCCAAGTTGAACTTTGCCTATCAGTGGTCGGCCGAGACCGGTCTGCTGGTGATTAACGGCAAAACGGTCGAGCCGGTGATCGCCATGAACCGGCGGCCATTGGTCCCGCTGGCGGCGTTAAAAGAAATACTGGAACCGGGGTTTGCGGCCCCGGTCCCCTTCTTCTAACGGTATTTCCCCGTACTTTCGACTTAGAACATCAGCGCTTCGAGGATCTTGCTGGTCAACTCGGCCTGAGCCAGTTGGCCGGCCTCGGCCCAGTTGCCGCTGAGGAGGGCGGCGGTCATCTCCGGCGAGATCTCGAGGATATTGGAGAGGGCTGCGGCCAGGCGTTCTTGTCCGAGGGCGGACATATTCGCCCAGTTCTGAGTCAGCAATGATTCGGCCTCCTCGGGTGTAGCGCCGAAATTGATCAATTGGTCGTATAGCTGCGGCTTGATCGAGGAGCCGAGCGCATTCCAGTCACCGCGCATGATCGCGGCTACTTGTTCCGGACCCAGTAAGCCCTTGGTTAAGGTGCTGATCTTGTTCGAGGCTTCGGCCTGGGTCAGAACCCCCATCGCCTTGACGTAGACCGCATCGCCGGCCGGTTCGGAGAGGATGTGGACCTGGTCGCCTTGGCGGAAGGCGGAGAGGTCGCCTACCGAGCCGTTGCGCATGATCACCGCATTGTTGGGAAGCATAAAGAGCTGCCTGCTGCCGACGGTGGGCCTGATCGTAATGGTATTGGTCTGGGTGTCAATACTGGCGATTGAACCCTTGGTCGTCTCAAAACTGATCGCCCGATGAACCAGATGAGCGATTTCCGCTCTGGTTGTATTCATCTCGGGCCGGAGCTTTTCGGTCCACTGCGGCGGGTGGATACGCAGACGCTCGGTCAGCTCGATCGGAATATATGCCCAGTGGTCGGGTTCGACATCACTGAAACTCGGCGCCCATTCCGGAGTGGTCTGGTCCGAGTTTAACAGATCCAGGGCCCGGGCCAGCATGGTCAAGGCTTCGGCGCGGGTGATCTTGTTGTTGGGGCGGAAGGTGCCGTCAGGGTAACCTTGGATGATCCCCTGATCGACCAGGGCGCTGATATACTCGGTCGCCCAGTGCTTGGCAGGTAGATCGGTGAAGGTCGCTCCTTGACCGGGTTTGATGCCGAAGGCGAGCGCGACTATCTTGGCGAACTCGGCCCGGGTCACCGGACGATCCGGCCGGAAAGTATGGTCTTCGTAGCCGGAAATGACTCCCTCGTCCACCAGAGCGAGGATGGCCTCGCGCGCCCAGTGTTTATCTACGTCGGTCAGACGGGTCGTCGCCAGGGCTTCGACGCTGAAGGTGGTGATCAGCAGGCTGACCACTACTACGAGCAGCGCCAGACGACTACGTAATTTCATGGTGATTTCCCCTTTCGATAATGAATCGACAAAACTCGCTTTATGCTTCTGAATTCTCGCCCTAGCGGGCCTAACCTCTATGTAAATGCGGGGTAGAATCCCAATCCCTCCCAGACTAAGCAGGTTTTATCTTGCGGGTGTGCAATACTAATAAGGTTGAGGTGAAGTACACAGTGAACCGCGATTTTGCGATTATTGATGTCCACTCCCTGCTGCATCGGGCCTTTTACGCGCTGCCGCGGCTGACCACGGCAAGCGGCGAGGTGACCAATGCGATCTACGGATTTGCCATGATGCTCTGGCGCATCTTCGAAGAGGATAACCCCGCGTATATCGGGGCGGCGGTCGATTTGCCGGGCAAGACCTTCCGGCATGAGCGGTTCGCTGAGTACAAGGCCAATCGCAAAGAGATGCCCGAGGAGCTGCAGCCGCAGGTGGCACGGGTGACCCAGTTCCTAGAGGCCTTCCGCATCCCGGTCTTCGGGGTCGAGGGGTATGAGGCCGATGATGTGATCGGGACCCTGACCAGGCTCGGCGAGGAGCAGGGGTTGCGGCCACGGGTCTACACCGGTGATCGCGATTCCCTGCAGTTGGCCAGCGATCGGACGCAGATCATCCTGACCAGACGGGGGATTACCGAGGTCGAGGCCTATGATGCGGCTGCGGTTTACCAGCGGTACGGGTTGACGCCGGCGCAGATGATCGACCTTAAAGGTCTGATGGGGGACAGCTCGGACAATATCCCCGGCGTGCGGGGGATTGGGGAAAAGACCGCCCTCCAACTGATCAGCACCTACGGTAGTATCGAAGGGGTTTACGCCCATTTGGACGAACTCCCGACCCGGCAGCGCAATCTGCTCGCCGAGGGGGCGGAGGCCGCCAGGCTCAGCCGGGAGCTGGCCACGATCGAACGGGATCTGCCGCTGAAGGTCGATTGGGAGAGTCTGCGCTATGCCGGTCCGGATCTGGTTGCCCTGCGCGACCTCTTTATGGAGCTTGAGTTTCACAGCCTCCTGGCCAAGATCGCCAAACGCTATCCGGAGCTGGCCGAACGCAGTCAGGGTGATCCGGTGGCAGCCAGGCAGGAATCAGCCGAGGCGGCCGAGGTCGGTGAGCTGGTTTTCGTGCGCGATGCCGAGTGCCGGGCGGAGGCTTTGGCCCGGTTGATGCAGGCCGACCGCTTGCTCGTCTTCGGCTGCGGGGAGCCGGGTGAGCTGAGACAACTGGCGGTAGCGGCCGATAGTAAGTTGATTTATCTCTTTGTGGGCGAGTTTTTGGCCGAGAGTAGCGGTTTGGCCGAACTCATCGCCGAGCGCCGACTCGTCGGTCACGACCTCAAGGGCTTACTGGCCGAGCTCAAGAAAGTCTTACCCGGTCTGACGCGCCGGGTGGACGGTGCTGATTTTGATCTGCAACTGGCTTCATATTTACATAACCCGACCCGCGGTCACCACACGCTTACGGAGATCATCGGCAACTACTCAGGCCATCCGCTTCCGCCGCAGCCGGGCAAAGGGGCGAGCGAGGAGGAGATCGCCGGGTGGTTGGCCCAAGCGGTCATAGAGAGCGAACGGCTGGTGCCGCAGCTCACTGCTTTTCTGCAAGAGGATAATCTGTGGCCGCTCTTTACCGAGGTGGAAATGCCCCTGGCCGGAGTACTCGGCGAGATGGAGGAAGTCGGGATTCTCGTGGACCGCGGTCGGCTGGCCGAGCTCTCGCAAGAGTTAGGAGAGAAGATCCGGCGGCTCGAGGAGGAGATCTTCGCCGAGTGCGGCGAACGGTTTAACCTGAATTCGCCCAAGCAATTAGGTGAGGTGCTCTTTGAACGCATGCACCTGCCGCCGAAGAAAAAGACGAAGAGCGGCTATTCGACGAGCGCGGAGGTCTTGGAAGAGCTGGCCATCTCTTACCCGTTTGTCCGTAAGATCCTCGATTACCGGCAGTACGTCAAACTCAAAGGCACATATGTTGATGCTTTTGCCGAGTTAATCGGGCCGGATGGGCGCATTCATACGACATATAATCAGGCGGTCACCGCGACCGGGCGCTTGAGCAGCACCAACCCCAACCTGCAGAACATCCCGATCCGGACCGAAGAGGGGCGCAAGATCCGCTCCGTCTTCATCGCTGCTCCGGGGTACCGGTTGGTGAACCTGGACTACTCCCAGATCGAACTGCGGGTCTTGGCGCATCTCTCCGGTGATGAGAAGATGCTCGAGGCCTTCCAGAGCGGCGAGGATATCCACACCCGCAGCGCCCGCGAGGTCTTCGGGGTCGACGAGGTGACGCCGGAGCTCAGGCGCAAAGCCAAAGCGATCAACTTCGGGATCATCTACGGAATTAGCCCCTTCGGCCTGTCGCGGGATACCGGGATTTCGGTGAGCGAGGCCGGGGAATATATCGCCAATTATTTTGCCCGCTACCCCAAGGTCAAGGAGTACCTAGATGCTCAAGTGGCCAAGGCCCAAAGGGACGGGTATGTCGAAACGATCCTGCACCGGCGGCGCTATTTGCCGGATATCAACGCCAAAAACCGGGCGGCGCGGGCCTTTGCCGAGCGGACGGCGATGAATACGCCGATTCAGGGCAGTGCGGCCGATATCATCAAAGTGGCGATGCTCAAGGTCGACAAACTGCTCCGCGAGGAAGGATATCAGAGCAGGATGCTATTGCAAATCCATGACGAGCTGGTCTTCGAAGTACCGGAAGGCGAGGTCGACGAGGTGGTGCCGCAGTTGCAGCAAACCATGGCCACAGCGATCGAGCTCTCGGTGCCGCTGGTGGTCGAAGCCAAGGTTAGTTAACAAGAGGTGCAGTGATGCCGGAGTTACCAGAAGTTGAAACGATCAAACGCAGTCTCGAACCACTGATACTTGGACAAAGAATAGTTGCCAGTGAATTATTGCTCGCCAAGGCCTTGAAACTGGCCGGTCCGGACCAACTGAGCGCGGCGACCTCCCAAGCGGTGATCAGCGAACTGCTTAGGCGGGGCAAGCATCTCATTATCCGGCTTGACACAGGCTATGACTTGATTTTTCACCTCCGGATGACCGGAAAGTTATTGTTCGAACCCCAGGAGGCGGAGCTGCCCAAACACACTACCGCGGTCTTTTACTTCGCCTCCCAAACCAAGTTGGTCTTCGCCGATACCCGCAAGTTTGGCACTTTGCATCTGGTGACCAGCGGTGATTGGGAGCGGGTTTCTTCGCTCAAAGGGATCGGGCCGGAGCCTTTAGGGGCCGACTTTACCTTCGACTACTTTTACGCCGGGCTTCAGCGCCGGACCAAGATCAAGCCGCTCTTGTTAGACCAAACCTTCATCGCCGGGCTGGGCAACATTTATGCCGATGAGAGCCTCTTCCGGGCGGGCATCCACCCGGAGCGGCCGGCGGCTAGTTTGAGCAAGGCCGAGGCTGAGCGTCTCTACCGAGCCGTCCGCGAGACCATCGCCGACGGGGTTGAACACCGCGGCACCACGGTCAGCGATTACCTGGACGGTTTGGGCAAAAAGGGGACCTTTCAAAATCTGTTGGCGGTCTATCGGCGCACCGGCGAGGTTTGTCCGCGCTGCGGCCGGACGATTGAACGGATCGTGGTCGGGGGCCGCTCGTCGCATCTGTGCCCCGGTTGCCAGGTCAAGAGCGACTGTGACTAAGGCACAAGTACCAGCTCCTTTGCATACAAGTAGGTGAACGGCAAAGGAGTGGTAGCATGCAGAGCTGGTCAGGGCTCCTGGCTTTGACGGTGGCGGTGAGCTTGGATGGCTTAGCAGCCGGTTTTTCCTACGGACTCAAGGGCACTAAGCTGAGCCGGTTCGCGCTGCTGATCGTCGCGGCCAGCAGCCTGATTCTTTTAGCCGCGGCACTCTTGGCCGGGCACCAGATCGGCGTCTGGCTTGCGCCAATGGTTGGCAGGCTGCTCGGCGGTTTGCTCCTGGTGGTCTTAGGCCTCGTTCAGATCGCTGAAACGGTGAGCCGGCGACTGCCGAAGACGATGTGGCAGCTCAGGCTGAAGCGGTTAGGCTTGATTATCCAGATCTTGCGGGATCCCGAACAGGCCGACCTCGACGGATCAGGGACGATCTGTCCGTACGAAGCCTTGGTCTTGGGTATCGCCTTGGGGTTAGACGGGGCCGGCGTCGGCCTGGGACTGGGTATCTCCGGTCGGGAGGTTTGGTGGTTTCCGGCGCTGGTCGCCGGGGTGAACCTACTCTTTATCAAGCTCGGCACCTGGCTCGGCAGCAGCTGGCAGGGGGCGGTGTATCCGCGCTGCCTGGCCTATTTGCCCGGCATGCTGCTCGTCTTGTTAGGCTTATTAATGATTGTTTAGGAGGGCTCCGTTTGGGGATTGTGGTGGGATTGACCGGGTCCATCGCCACCGGCAAGAGTGTGGTGGCGAGGATCTTGGCCGAACTCGGCGCTAAGATCATCGATGCTGATCGGGTGGCTCGCGAGGTCGTGCAGCCCGGGGAGCCCGCTTTAGCGGAGATCGTGGCGGCATTTGGCCGGAAGGTTTTGCAGCCCGAGGGCGAATTAAACAGAAAAGCCCTTGCCGAACTGGTCTTTACTGATGCCGCGAGCTTGGCCCGGCTTAATCAGATCACCCACCCCCGCATCATCGAGCGGATCAACGAACTGTGCCAGGCATATTTGACCCAAGGAGCCGGGTTGGTGGTGATTGATGCGCCGCTGTTGATTGAAACCGGGCTCGCCGAGCAGGTAGATGTGGTGGTCGTGACGACTTGTCCACGCGAGGTTCAGATCGCGCGGATCCAAGCCCGCGATGGACTGAGCCGGGCTGAGGCCGAGCAACGGATCGCCAGCCAGTTGCCGCAGGAAGAAAAGATCAAGCAGGCAGATTTCGTGATCGAGACCGACTGTTCATTGGCTGAACTGCGGGTGCGGGTCAAAGAGGTGTGGGAGGAGATTGTGCATGCCCAAGACAGTGGCACTAATCGCTCATGACGCCAAAAAGGATGAGATGGTGACGTTTGTGCGCACCCACCGTGAGCTATTGGCCCGGTATCACTTGATCGCCACCGGTACCACCGGCAAGCTTGTCCAGGAAGCGACCGGGCTGCCTGTTGAGCGGATGAACTCCGGTCCGCTCGGGGGTGACCAGCAAATCGGCGCCAAGGTGGCCTCCGGTGAGGTGGATGCGGTCTTCTTTTTGCGCGACCCCTTGACGGCGCAGCCGCATGAACCGGATATTACGGCCTTGCTGAGGGTCTGTGATGTCCATAATGTCCCGCTGGCGACCAATCTGGCGACTGCCGAGATTATTATCCACGGTTTGGAGCAGCTTGCATGAAGAGACTCGGGCGCCTGTCGGCGGCTGTCATTTTAATTATTTTCCTTGGGGCGGTCCTGCTCCTGACAAGCCGCGACCTTTGGGAGCAGTTCTTCCCGGTCCGCTATGTCGCGGAGATCAACGGAGCAGTGGCCGAGCATGGGCTGGACCCTTATTTAGCCCTGGCGGTGATCAGGGTGGAGAGCAACTTCCGGCCGCGGGCCCGCTCATCCGTTGATGCCCGCGGTTTGATGCAGATCCTGCCGGAAACAGGCCGCTGGATTGCGGAGATGAAAGGGCTCGGCGAGTTTGATCCCGAATCCCTTTATGACCCGGCAGTAAACATCGAGTTCGGCTGCTGGTATTTGAATTATTTATTGAAATTGTTCGAGAATGACGAGCACTTGACCCTGGCCGCCTACAATGCCGGGCTGGGCCGGGTGCGGCAGTGGCTGGCCGATGAGGCGTGGAACGGCCGGCCGGAGACGGTGAACATGATCCCGTATGCTGAGACGCGGTTTTTCGTCCGCAGGGTGCTCGCGGTCAGAGAGCTATACCGGCTGATTTACCCAGATTTGTTTGCCAGCCGTAGAGAGGAGCAGAGCTGATGAAGAAGGCGGTCAAGTTTTCCGAGGTGAAAGGGTTCAAGGTCGACCCCGAACGGTTTTACTCGGCGACACATGAGGAGATTCGCGCCGGGCTAACTACCGATATTTACTTTCTCAAAACCCAAGAGATCTTGGAGCAGCTGGGCAAGGCCGATACAGTGGTCGGCGCCGAGATCTTTGCCCGCCGGCCCGGTGTTTTTGCCGGCCTGGATGAGGCCAAGCTGTTGCTCGCCGACAGCGGGGTCGAGGTGTGGGCCTTGCCGGAGGGGACGGAGTTTGCGGCCAAAGAGCCAGTGATGCAGATTAAAGGACCCTATTCCGCGTTCGGGATTTATGAGACCCCACTGCTAGGCATCCTCGCTTCGAGTTCAGCCTGGGCGACGGCGACCCGGGAGTGTGTGGAGGCTGCCGGGGGTAAACCGGTGCTCTGCTTCGGGGCGCGCCACCTGCATCCGGCGGTCGCACCGGCGATGGAGCGCACCGCCCTCAAAGCCGGGGCTGTCGGCGCCAGCTGTATTTTGGGGGCGAAACTCGCCGGCCGGGAACCGGCGGGGACCGTGCCGCATGCGCTCTTTCTGATCGTTGGCGACAGCGTGGAAGTGGCGCTGGCCTACGACCGGATCATGCCGCCGGATTCGCCGCGTACGATCCTGGTCGATACCTTTAAAGATGAGGCCGAGGAGGCCCTGCGGGTGGCTGCGGCCTTGGGTGAGCGCCTCGAGGGGATTAGACTTGATACCCCGAGCGAACGCGGCGGGGTTACGCCGGAGTTGGTCAGAGAGGTTCGCTACCGGCTCGACGCGGCCGGTTTTGGCTGGGTCAAGATCTTCGCTTCCGGGGGGTTGTGGCCGGAGCGGATTCGCGAGTTGGCGGAGGCCGGAGTTGATGCTTTTGGGGTTGGCAGCTATATTTCCGGAGCCAGTCCGATCGATATGACCTTGGACCTCAAAGAGGTCGAGGGCAAACCGATCGCCAAACGCGGTCGGCTGCCTGGTTTGCGCCCCAATCCGAAACTGGTCTATTGTGGCAAAATGTAGCAAAGGCGTAAAATGATTACGATTATAGGAGGATTTTGGCCGTCACAACAAGAAATTGTTAGAATGACGGCTTTTTTACAAGCGCGTTTTTTATTACCGGGTTAACTAACATATGTTAGTTTTTCCCTGAGCGAGGCAGAGAGAGTGAGAATAGTAGAGAGAGAACTCACCAAGAAAGATCAGATCATTCAAGTCGCCCAGTCTGATCCGTTCCTCAAGGTTGATGAAATCGCCCAAATAGTTGATACAACCCCGCGGTATGTGCGGACGATCCTGTCCGAGGCGGGGATCTCTTTGGCGCAGTTGAGGCGGAGCTACGCCCGGAGGATGGAGAAGCGCTTAGGCGGGGTTAATGTCACCGTGCCCCGACCGACCGATGGGCT
>JAAYHC010000068.1 GCA_012735535.1 Bacillota bacterium | reverse complement strand
TTGCCTATGGTACAATCCTGTGTGGGAGGGATTATCCTTGGCAGGACATTCAAAATGGGCTAATATCAAACACAAAAAAGCCAAAGTAGATGCATTCAAGGGCAAGATGTTCACCAAATTGGCCCGCGATATTATGGTCGCCGTACGCGAAGCGGGTAGCGATCCGAATTCGAATTTCCGACTTCGCTTATTAATAGATAAGGCGCGATCGATCAATATGCCCAACGAGAATATTGTGCGGGCAATCAAACGTGGATCTGGTGAAATCGAGGCCGAAGCGGTTGAAGAATTGGTATATGAAGGATATGGTCCGGGCGGGGTTGCGGTTTATCTGGATATCGTCACCGACAACCGCAATCGTACTGCCGGCGATGTCAGGCACATCTTTTCCAAGCACGGCGGCAACCTTGGGGAGACCGGCTGTGTGGCCTGGATGTTTGAGAAAAAAGGATTGTTCTTACTCGAGAAAAAGGATGGGGCGCTCCCAGCCGGGCTGGATGAGGATACCGTCTTAATGCTGGCTCTGGAAGCCGGGGCAGAGGATGTCAATTTCTATCCGGATAGTGTTGAAATCATCACTGACCCGAGTAAGTTCAATGAGGTCGAACGCAAGCTGAGCGAGGCCGGTCTGAAGATAACGGATGCAGAAATCGCGATGATCCCGAAAAACAAAGTGGATCTTGATCCTGAGACCTCCTTGCGCTTGGCCAAGCTTGTTACGGCGCTCGAAGAGTATGATGACGTACAAAATGTTTATTATAACGCGGATATTCCGGAAGAAATTTTTGATCAGGTCGGATAAGACTGTATAATTGCCAAGAATTGGGGTAGGTTATCCCGTAGGGGGTGGCCACCCGATGAATTTACAAGGCAAGCTCTGGATTGTTTATCTCTTTCTGATTGTCGCCAGTTTTTCCATTGCTTACTTAGGTTTCTCGATCGGCAGTACCCCCAGGGACATCGGCTCTGACCCGTCCGGACCGGTACTGCCGCGTTCGTTGTCCAGAGATGTCGTCACCGCTGAAACTGTCGTTGTCCGTAAAATCTTTTACGCCAAATCAAAGCTGGAAGTCGAAGAGCGCACCCAGCTTCCGGCCGCACTCGTCGGTCTCGACCGTGAACAACTTGCGGCCCGTTTACAAGACGGGATTATCGAACGTTTTTCGCCGCAAGAAATTGTCGTGCGCGAAGTGAGGGACGAGCTGGCCCCGCTGCACGCGGCCAAGCGCTTTCTAAGTATTTCCGATGGCCGGGTGGCCCTATTTCGCGGGGTCCCTGGTTTGGCTTATGAATGTGTTGAAGTTACCGATATCCCGGTGGCCAAGTTGCCGCCACAAGAAATCGTTGACCTAAACAAGGGAATCCCGATTTATAGCGATAAAAACCTGATGGAGCTGTTAATGGGCTTAAGTAGCCTCGCTTTTGCCGACTAGAACCCCAAAGGATATGTTTTGCCGCCTGTCGAAGTAGTCTCATGGCTATTTGGAGGCGGTTTTGCATGATAGTGTTAGGTATTGATCCAGGGACGGCAATAATGGGCTACTCCTTCCTCGAGTTTTCCCAGCAAACAACGGTTTTAGATTATGGTGTCTTGCGCACACCGGCGAATCTGGAGCCACATCTTCGGCTGAACCAGCTCTATGATAGTTTAGAGCAGTTGATCGCCACATACCGGCCGGATTGCCTAGCTATTGAATCGCTTTTTTTTAACAAAAATGTGAAAACTGCGCTTTCAGTCGGTGAGGCGAGGGGTGTGGCTTTACTGGCCGCCGCCCGTAATGGACTGGCTGTTTATGAGTATACGCCTTTGCAGGTCAAACTAGCGGTAACCGGGCAAGGCCGTGCTGCCAAAGAACAGGTCGGTTATATGGTCAAAGCATTGCTAAAGTTAAAATCAATTCCGACTCCAGATGATGCTTGTGATGCTTTGGCGGTGGCTCTCTGCCATCAGTACGCCAATCAGGGCTTGGCTCTGATCAGCAAGGAGGGCAAAGGCAGATGATTGCGGCTTTAACCGGTAAGATTCTGCGCAAAGGCTCGGGTGAAGTAGTTATTGATGTCGGGGGGGTTGGCTATCGTGTCTTGGTCTCGGATCGCCTTTTCACCGGGTTGCCTCCGGTAGGGGCACAGATTTCTCTCTACACCCTGCTAATCGTCCGCGAGGATGCTCACCTCCTTTATGGCTTTGAAACCTGGGAGGAGCGGGAGGTGTTTTCGACGCTCATTGGTGTTTCCGGGGTTGGGCCAAAGATTGCTTTAGGGGTTCTCTCTCAACTTTCGTTAGACGAACTGGCTCAGGCTTTGGTCACCGGCAACGTTGATTTACTGACCAGTGTCAATGGGATTGGTAAGAAGACTGCCCAAAGACTGATTGTTGAGTTAAAAGATAAACTGAGCTTGCCTAAGGCGGTGAGTAAAGCGGATCAAACCGGTTTTGCAACGGCGAGCGGTTCGCTACTCTCCGAGGTGGTGGAGGCCCTGGTTTCATTAGGATATACCCAATTAGATGCGGCCCGAGCCAGCCAGGCGGCACTACGCGAGCTTGGAGCAGATGCTCGCCTTGAAGATCTGATTAAGGTAGCACTAAAACACTGTACGAACCTGGAGGTATAGCTTTGACCGAAAGATTTGTGTCTCCGCATGCGCGACCGGAAGATGTCGAACTGGACAGAGATGTGCGTCCGAAAAGGCTCTGCGACTATATCGGCCAAGATCGCGCTAAGGAGAGCCTGACAGTCTACATTCAGGCGGCTTTGGCCAGAAAAGAAGCCTTAGACCATGTCTTGTTATACGGCCCGCCGGGTCTGGGCAAGACTACTCTGGCCGGGATTATCGCCAATGAAATGGGGGTGCAATTTCACGTCACCTCCGGTCCGGCCATCGAACGTCCGGGAGATTTGGCCGCGATCCTCACTAATTTGCAGCCCAACGACGTTCTGTTTATTGATGAGATTCACCGGCTCAATCGTTCGATAGAGGAGATACTGTACCCGGCGATGGAGGATTTTGCTCTGGACATCATTATCGGGAAAGGACCGGCTGCCCGCTCAGTGCGTTTGGACCTCAATCCGTTTACCCTGGTTGGTGCGACAACGCGAGCGGGGAATATTTCCTCACCGTTGCGGGATCGATTTGGCATTATTTGTCGTTTGGAATTATATGAGCAGTCAGATCTGCAGAAGATTATCGAGCGGTCGGCCAGGATATTGGCGATCCCGGTGGAACCGGCAGGGGCTGCCGAATTAGCCAAAAGATCGCGGGGCGTCCCGCGCATCGCCAATCGGCTCTTACGACGGGTTCGTGATTATGCGCAGGTGAAAGGAGACGGGGTTATTACTCTTGAAATAGCCGATGAAGCCTTGAATATGATGGAAGTAGACCGCAATGGTTTGGATCGTAATGATCGTCGGCTGCTGTCAACGATAATCCACAAATATGGGGGTGGACCGGTCGGCTTGGAGACGTTGGCGGTGTCGATTCAAGAGGAATCATCCACTATCGAAGATGTCTATGAACCATATCTGATGCAATTAGGGTATCTGGCCCGAACTCCGCGCGGCCGCATCGCTACCGCAAAAGCTTATGAATACTTGGGGCTTGAACCGCCGGCCGAGCGTCCGGAAGAGCAACAGACCTTATTTTAAACGGGTGTGAGTTGATGACGCGCGAAAAGTTGCTGCTACATATTTGTTGTGGTCCCTGTGCGATCTATCCGGTACAAGCCTTGCGCGAGGAAGGGTATGCTGTCCATGGCTACTTTTTCAACCCCAATATTCATCCATACCAGGAGTATCAACGGCGGCTGCAGACTTTGCTTGACTACGCGCAGACTATCGAACTACCGGTCGATGTTAGCACGGATTATCCTTTCCGCGAGTTCTTGCGTCAAGTAGCGGGAAAAGAAGATGATCGGTGCAGGATATGTTATGCAATGCGCTTGTCCGCGGCTGCGGAAAAAGCCCGGAACGAAGGGTATGCCGGTTTTTCTACCACCCTGTTGGTAAGCCCCTTCCAAAAGCATGAGGTGATCCGGGAAATAGGCGAGCAAATAAGTAGCGAGTACGCGGTTCCCTTTATTTATCGAGACTTGCGTCCCGGCTACAAGTCAGCCGTCGGGCGGGCCAAGCAGCTACAGCTGTATCGTCAGCCGTACTGCGGGTGTATTTATAGCGAATTTGATCGTTTTGGCAAGGAGGGCCGAAATGGATAGCGCCGGTTTAAGCAGGATGCTCATTTTGCTCGGCTTACTGATCATAGGTATCGGACTGTTTGTGAGGGTGATCGGGGTGATACCGGGGTTGGGCAAATTGCCGGGTGACATTCTAATTAAAAAGGGCAATTTTACCTTCTATTTTCCGCTGGCCACTTCGGTCATTATCAGTCTTCTCTTGACCTTGTTATTCTCTTTGTTACGCCGATAGGTGGGGAGTAAAGCGGTGCGTACTTCATATAAAACTCCTGGCATTGTTCTCCGCCGTTACCCACTGGGCGAAGCCGATACCATCGTCCACTTAATAACTCCTGAACTGGGCAAGGTGGAAGCGGTCGCCAAAGGGGCCCGGCGCATTAAAAGTCGGCTGTTGGCCGTCACCCAGCCTTTTGTCTACGGTGAGTACCTACTATTTCCAGGGCGGTCGTTGGACAAAATGAGTCAGGGCGCAATTATTACCGCTTACCGCCGCTTACGCGAAGACTTAGACTATTTTGCGATCTGCTCATACTGTGCCGAACTCGTTGATCGGCTGCTTCCGGTCGCGGAGCCTGCCCCTGGAGTATTTGCTTTGCTCAAGGAGCTCTTTGATTACCTGCATTCGGCTCCGAAATCTGAGCTCAGTTTGGTTAATGCTTTGGCACTTTTTCGGATTATCCTTGTCCAGCGCATCGGTTATCAGATTGATTTTACCCGCTGCCTATATTGCGGGCGGATCGCAGATCTGGAGTTTTTCAGCATTAAGCAGGGTGGTCCGTTATGCAAGAGCTGTTCCGGTCAGGATGAGACGGCTCTGTCGGTGCGGCCCGCAGTCTGCCAGGCTTTGGCGAAATTACCCAGTTTAGGCTGGCCCAAACTGGGAATCTTAAAATTGGAAACTTATTTGCCGGAGATAGAAAAGTTGTTGGATGATTTTTACCTCTACCATCTCGAAATTGAACCGCGGTCCACCGAATTTTTATATTCATTAAGGAGTTGAGGGGAATGTCAAGGGAATTTACGGAACTCGAAAAAATCGATATCTTGCGGGAACGTGCAGGGGTTACCTATGAAGAGGCCAAGCTTGCGCTGGACGCCGCCGGCGGGGACTTAATTGCGGCCCTGATCAACCTGGAAAAAAGCGGGGTATCCGGGCGCGAAAGGGTCCAGGCTAAAGGCTTTGAATTGGTGGAAAAGGTCAAGGAGATTGTCCGCCAAGGTAATGTCACCAAGATCCGGGTGCGGACAAAAGAGAACATTATTCTCGACCTGCCGATTACCGCCGGGGTGGTGGGAGTGGTGCTCGCTCCATATCTGGCCATTCTCGGCGCTTTAGCCGCGTTAGCTACCAATTGTACCATTGAGATCGAGCGCGGCGATACGGCCGATAAGCCTAAGAGTTAACTTGGAGTCCAGATTTCATTTGCTACATTTACGCCCTCTGCCGGGCGTTTCTTTTTCAGCAAAAAAGGGTATAGTTCTCATTATAAAGAATAGATTTTTCTGGGTTATCTATCCAGCAACTTCACATTTTTATTTTTGGGAGGTTTTCGGCAGATGGCTGGTAAGATGGTTTATTTTTTTGGTCGCGGCCAGACAGAAGGTAACGCGCAAATGAAAGACCTCTTAGGAGGCAAGGGCGCGAACCTTGCTGAGATGGCCAATTTGGGGATCCCGGTACCCCCAGGATTTACAATTACTACCGAGGTTTGCATCTCCTACTATCGCAATAATCAAGAGTGGCCTGAGGGATTAGAGGAAGAGATTAAAGCCAATATGGCCAAGCTTGAGGAGGCCATGGGGCAACAGTTCGGCAGTACCGAAAATCCGTTACTGCTTTCGGTTCGCTCCGGCGCCAGAGTCTCAATGCCCGGTATGATGGATACCGTATTAAATTTGGGGCTAAATGATGCGACTATCCAAGGATTAATCGCCCGTTCACAAAATGAGCGGTTCGCTTATGACAGTTATCGTCGATTCATTCAGATGTATTCGGATGTTGTGTTAGGGATCGATCATGATCTCTTTGAAGAAACCCTTGCTGCCATGAAAGAAGCCCGTGGCGTCACCCAGGACACTGACTTGACAGCAGATGATCTTAAAGAACTGGTGGCCAAATACAAGGAAATTGTGCTGTCGCGACTGGGTAAACCGTTTCCCGAAGATGTGTGGGAACAGCTCCGTGGTTCCATCAATGCCGTCTTTCAATCATGGAATAATCCGCGGGCGGTCAAATACCGGGCCCTCAACAACATCCCGGGCGATTGGGGCACAGCCGTCAACGTGCAGGCAATGGTCTTCGGTAATCTGGGCGAAACTTCCGGAACCGGTGTGGCCTTTACCCGCGATCCAGGTACCGGCGAGAAGCGCTTCTTTGGCGAGTATTTGATCAATGCTCAAGGCGAAGACGTCGTAGCAGGAATTCGCACGCCGCAGCCGATCAGTACTTTGGCTGAGGCGATGCCGGATGTCTATAATCAGCTGGTTGAAATTTACCAGAAGCTAGAAAATCACTATCGCGATATGCAAGATCTGGAGTTCACCATTCAAGACGGACAACTTTTCTTGTTGCAAACGCGCAATGGTAAGCGAACCGCGCAAGCGGCGGTGCGGATTGCGGTGGAGATGGTTAAAGAGGGCTTAATTACGGAAAAAGAAGCTTTACTGAGGGTCTCGCCTGCCCAGCTTGACCAGCTCTTACACCCGATGATCGATCCCAAGGCCAAGGTCAAACCGCTGGCCAAAGGTTTACCGGCTTCACCCGGCGCTGCCGTGGGTAAAGTGGTCTTTACCGCGGAAGATGCCGAGAAGTGGGCGGCTAACGGCGAAAAAGTTATTTTGGTGCGAATCGAGACTTCACCTGAAGATATTGGCGGTATGCATGCGGCCGAAGGAATCTTGACGGCGCGCGGCGGTATGACCTCACATGCAGCGGTAGTTGCGCGTGGTATGGGCAAATGTTGTGTTGCAGGGTGCGCCGCGATAAAAGTAGATTTGGCCGAGCGCTGCTTCTACGTCGGCGATCAGGTTGTTCGTGAGGGTACCTGGCTGACGTTGAATGGTAGCACCGGCGAGGTTATCTTGGGCCAGGTTCCCTTGATTCAACCCGAACTGAGCGGCGATTTTGCTCAATTGATGGAATGGGCAGACAAATATCGCAAATTGGGAGTTTGGGCCAACGCCGATACCCCGGGCGATGCGGCGACAGCTGTCAAATTTGGTGCTGAGGGCATCGGCCTCTGCCGGACCGAGCATATGTTTTTTGCCGAGGATCGGATCAAGGCTGTACGCGAAATGATTCTGGCTGAAGATACCGAAAGTCGAGCCAAGGCTCTTCAGAAGCTTGAGCCGATGCAGCGCGGTGACTTCAAAGATATCTTCCGGGTGATGCAAGGCCTCCCGGTTACGATCAGGCTGCTGGATCCGCCGCTCCACGAGTTCTTGCCGAATGAGCCCCAGATCATTGCTGATTTGGCCAAATCCCTAGGCAAGACCGAGGGCGCAATTCGCCGTAAAGTCGAATCACTGCATGAGTTGAATCCGATGCTCGGGCATAGGGGTTGCCGTTTGGGCATAACCTATGAAGAGATTTATGAGATGCAGGCAAGAGCCATTTTATCGGCTGCTGCAGAACTCAAGGCCGAGGGCATCGAGGTCAAACCCGAGATCATGATCCCGTTAATCGGTACTAAGGCCGAATTTGATCTGTTACGCGAGATGATCTTGCGGGTAGCGGCTGAGGTTAAGGCCAAGTACAATGTGGAGTTGAATTTCACCATCGGAACAATGATTGAGATCCCGCGGGCCACCTTGATTGCAGACCAGATCGCGCAAACCGCTGAGTTCTTCTCCTTTGGCACCAACGATCTTACCCAAATGACTTTAGGGTATTCCCGCGATGATGTCGGCTCGTTCTTACCGACCTACCTGGAAAAGGGTATCCTGCAAGCGGATCCGTTCAGCACCATCGACCAAGAAGGTGTTGGCCAGTTGGTACGCTTAGGCGTTGAACGTGGGCGCAAAGCCAATCCAAAGCTAAAACTTGGCGTATGTGGCGAACATGGCGGAGATCCCGACAGCATTGCCTTTTTCCATGCAGTTGGTTTAGACTATGTTTCTTGCTCGCCATATCGGGTGCCTGTGGCTAGGTTGGCCGCGGCCCAGGCCGCAATTAAAGAGCAGTAGGTTTTGTCCGTCCCGAGTGGGCTGCCTGCTCGGGACGACTTTACTATTCCGGAGGGACTATCTTGTTCTGGCAAACATTTTTGAGTACATTTGGACTTGTGTTTTTAGCTGAGTTAGGGGACAAAACTCAGTTGGCGACGATGCTCTTAGTGGCCCAAGAAAAATCACCGCTTGCGGTTTTTGCCGGTTCGGCCAGCGCCTTGGTTGTATCATCTTTTGTCGGCGTTGTCGCCGGTGCGGCCCTGGCCAAAGTCGTACCACCCGCCTATTTACAAAACGGGGCCGCTGTTGCATTCATCATCTTAGGGGTTTTGATGTTATTCGGCAAACTATAGTGTCGCCGAGAGACGCTGTGAACCCCTATACGGGGTTCTTTTTCTATAAGGGGGGGAAACAGATGGGCCTTAATTGTTGGTCCCGTCGACAACAAGAAGAGTGGGAAACAAAGTTCCTTTCTCCTTATGCTGCTTTGAGCGGAATGCACAGGGGTAGACAGTATCCGGAAGCGGAGTGTGAGTTCCGCACAGCTTTTCAGCGTGATCGCGATAGGATTATTCATTCCAAAGCCTTTCGCCGCTTAAAGCATAAAACACAAGTCTTCATCGCGCCTGAAGGTGATCATTATCGTACCCGTTTAACCCACACTTTAGAGGTTGCGCAAATCTCCCGGACGATTGCCAGAGCACTTCGGCTTAACGAGGACCTGACCGAAGCCATCGCTTTGGGGCATGATTTAGGCCACACTCCTTTTGGACATGCCGGTGAAGAAGCCCTTGACGAGGTAACTCCTTTTCGTTTTTCGCATTATGAACAAAGCTTACGGGTAGTCGAGGTATTAGAACAACGTACGCCGGAGATGCCCGGACTCAACCTTACTTTTGAAGTCAGGGATGGTATACGGAATCATTCCAGTTCCGGTAGGCCGGCTACTTTAGAGGGACAAATTGTCCAGCTGGCCGACCGGATTGCCTACATTAATCATGATATTGACGATGCCATCAGGGCAGGGCTGCTGACTCCGGAGCAGTTACCGGCTGACGCTGTAGAGATACTAGGAACATCATCAGGGAAACGCATTGACACGTTGGTCAAAGATATTGTAATTAATAGTTTTGGCAAACCGCTGATTGCGCAAAGCTCGGTGATCGCAGAGGCGATGGCCGCTCTGCGCCAATTTATGTTCGACAAAATTTATATCGGGTCAGCGGCTAAATTCGAAGAACAAAAGGCGAAGAAGATGCTGCAGGCTCTGTACCAGTATTATCTGGAAAACCCGCAAGTATTTGCTGCAGAATCGAAGTACTCCCCGGATTGGCCGGATGAAGAGGCCTTGGCAAGGGCGGTTTGCGATTATATCTCCGGGATGACCGACCGGTATGCGATCAGCAAATTTTTGGAGCATTCGGTACCACATAACTGGCAGCGTTACTAAAGGAGTTCATTAGCTACTGTCGAATTAGGTTATACGGTTTCTGGAGGTATACCGGTGCGATTTTCAGAGAGCTTTATCCAAAGGGTACGCGATAGCTCGGACATCGTCAAAATTGTTGGGGAATATGTGCAACTGAAGCGGAGAGGACGCAATTATTTGGGCTTATGTCCTTTCCACAACGAGAAGACTCCTTCGTTTAATGTTAGTCCGGAAACCGGTCTGTACCATTGTTTTGGTTGTAGCGCGGGTGGCAACGTATTTACTTTTATTATGGAGATTGAAAATCTTAATTTTACAGAGGCGGTCCAGTATCTAGCGGAGAAAGCCGGTATACCGGTTGAGTATGAAGGTTCAGATCGTGAGCAACAGGCCAGGCGGCAAGCGCAGCGCCGCCTTTCTGAACTATTGGAGTTGGTGGGGAAGTATTATTCACACCTTTTGAAATCTGCTCCTGAGGCGAGCATAGCCAGGGAATATATCCGGCGAAGAGGGATCAGCGCTGCGGCCGCGACTTCTTTCGGGCTCGGATTTGCCAAGGCCGATTGGGATGATTTAATAACAGTTTTTCAGAGCAGAGGGTACTCCGATTCCGAGCTGGTAAAAGCGGGGCTTGTTCTACCTAGAAAGAACGGGAACGGCTATTATGACCGGTTTCGCGAGCGCTTAATCTTTCCGATCAAGGATCATCAGGGCAGAATTGTCGCTTTTGCCGGGCGTAAATTAACCGATGCCGCTCCCGGGCCGAAATACTTGAATTCCCCGGAGACGGAAATCTTCACCAAAGGGGCACATTTATACGGACTGGACTTGGCCAAAGCTTATCTCCGCAAGGGAGAGCCGGCGATTATCACCGAAGGCTATATGGATGTCATCTCCTTACACTCGGCCGGCTTTCAGACCGCGGTGGCTTCGATGGGTACGGCGCTCACTGTGGAGCAGGCTCGTCTGTTAAGCCGCTTTTGCTCGCAGGTGTTGATTGCGTATGATGGTGATGCGGCCGGTACGACCGCGACCTGGCGCGGCTTGGAAACGCTGGCCGGACACGGCCTGGAGGTTAAAGTGATCGTTTTGCCCGCCGGTCAAGACCCTGATTCGTTTATCCGTACCGAGGGGGCCGAGGCCTTTCGAAAGGCAATGGCCGAAGCTTTGCCGCTGACCGATTATAAACTGAGCAAGACGATCACCGGCTTTAATTTGGAGAGGCATGATGAGCGCGTTAAGGCTGCTCGAGCTGTTCTACCAATTCTAGCGGAACTCAATGGGGCAGTCGCGCGCGAGGCTTATCTGAACGTGACCGCCGGTATGATCGGTATCAGCGTGGGCGCTTTGCGGAGAGAACTTGATTATTATGAAGCAAAACTGCGAAATGTAAGCCAAGGAAAAAGGAATATTTTTCCGCAGACCCGTAATAATATAACTGCTACCGGACAGGATTGCTCTATTGTGGAGTCACAAACGCGCCCGCTAAGTGAAGTGGCCATGCTCAAACTCTTATTGGCGAAGCCTGAGTTGCTTGGCCGGCAGTTCACTACAGCGGAATTAAAATTCTTTACCGATCCGGTAATTAAGCAGATAATTGAGGCTATGCTGGAATCGGCGAGTACGGATCAGCTCGATCCGGCTGCGGTTGTGGATCGACTGGCCGAAGCTGAGGCAAAAAAATTACTGACCGATTTAATATTTTCCAAGGAGTTGGCCGGGTTCGTAGAGAATCCGCATGACTGTATGGCAAAAGTGAGGAAACACTATTTTCAGGAGGAACTGAAGGATTTGACCCACAAGTTGATTAACATACGTAATACTGGACAAGTTGCTGAAATTAAGCAATTAACGCTGAATTATATTAATTTATATCAAGAGGCCCGGCAAACATTTGGCGAAAGGGGGGACGGTAGATGGCCAAGTTAGAATTCGAGATTCCAGAAGTAAAGGAGCTATTAGCTGAAGGAAAACGTAAAGGTAGCCTGAGCTACAAAGATATTATGGATCGACTTCAGCACATTGATTTGGCTCCCGAGCAGATTGACGATGTTTACGGACAGATCGCCGAGATGGGCATCGATATTATTCCTGATCTCGACGATGTCGATCTTCCCGTGGAAGATAGTCATGCCGAAGAAGCTGAGATCAAAGACGAGACCGATTGGGATCTGAGCATTCCCGAAGGGGTCAGTTTGGATGACCCGGTGCGGATGTACCTTAAAGAAATTGGCCGAGTACCGTTGCTCACCGCTGCCGAAGAGATCGAGCTTGCCAAACGTATTTTAGAGGGTGATGAGGCGGCTCGCCGTCGCTTGGCCGAAGCCAACCTTCGTTTGGTCGTAAGCATTGCCAAACGCTATGTCGGTCGTGGCATGCTGTTTCTTGATCTGATCCAAGAGGGTAATCTTGGTTTGATTAAGGCGGTTGAGAAGTTTGATTATAGTAAGGGCTTTAAATTTAGCACTTACGCTACGTGGTGGATTAGACAGGCGATTACCAGAGCCATCGCTGATCAGGCCAGAACCATCCGGATACCGGTGCATATGGTCGAGACAATAAATAAACTGATTCGTGTTAGCCGCAAACTATTGCAAGAGCTTGGCAGGGATCCGACACCCGAGGAAATTGCCAAAGAGATGGGCCTAACTGAGGAGCGGGTTAGAGAAATCTTAAAGATCAGCCAGGAGCCGGTTTCTTTGGAGACTCCGATCGGCGAAGAGGAAGATAGCCATCTGGGCGATTTTATCGAAGACGAAGACTCTCCGGCCCCGGCTGAGGCGGCTTCGTATTCATTACTTAAAGAGCAATTGGAAGAAGTCTTAGACACACTCACCCCGCGTGAAAAGAAGGTGCTGCGCTTGCGTTTTGGTCTCGATGATGGACGAGCACGTACCTTAGAAGAGGTCGGCAAAGTCTTTGGTGTTACGCGGGAACGGATCCGCCAGATTGAGGCCAAAGCTCTGCGTAAATTGCGGCATCCTTCAAGGAGCCGTAAGCTCAAAGACTTCTTGGATTAGTCAGGTTGACCTTTCACCGGTTATGCCGTATAATAATTATGCGCTTGAGATTGGATGTGGGCCTATAGCTCAGCGGTTAGAGCCACCGGCTCATAACCGGTCGGTCCCTGGTTCGAATCCAGGTGGGCCCACCAAATTTTGAACTACTACCGCCTTTAATGGCGGTTTTTCTTTTAAAGGAAGTGTACCATTTTCGTGGAAAATACAGTTTATGGGAGTGAAAATGGGTGCACCTTTCCGAACGCTTAAGAAAAATCATCTCGCTCATTCCGCTTGAGGCTGGGGTTGTGGATGTCGGTACAGACCATGCTGCTGTTCCGATTGCTTTGGCCAAGTTAAATCCCTGCCGCAGGATTATTGGCGTTGAATACAATGACCGGCCTTTACGATACGCGGTCAACAAAGTTGCTGCTGCCGGTATGGAGGCGGTTATCGAGATTCGCCACGGGTACGGGTTGGACTGCGTTCTGCCCGGGGAGGTAGAAGTAGCGGTAATTGCCGGCTTGGGCAGTGCGACAATTATCGAGATCCTGCGCAAAGGCGATCGTGTGGCGCGGAGTCTGAGCCGGTTAGTCTTAGGGCCAATGGACTACCCATACAAGCTCAGAGAGTATCTGCTGTTACATGGCTATTCGATACTCAGCGAAGAATTGGTTTACGAATATCGCTGGTATGAAATTTTAGTGGCAGCTCCGCAGGATGTTATGGGAGCATTGCTCAGACCCGTGCAGAATCAAGCTGGGTTGGTTATGCAGCTTGAGGAGGCATATCGCCGTAAATTGGCTGATGCCGCTGATCTGGATTTTCAAACTCAGTTAGAGTTACTTCCTATTTTATCGGTCGATCGTGATACTGCTGTCAATTATCTCCGCTCACGCAGGGATGGGATCAATCGGGTCTTGAACAATATGCCGGATGTTCCCGGCACAAGAATGCGCCGGGAGCAGCTGGCGGACAAACTTAACGTCATCGGGAGGGTTATCGACCAGTTATGCAGGTAAAAGATGTTTTGCAAATAATTGACCGGTGGGCCCCTTTTAATACAGCTGCGGAATGGGATAATGTCGGGTTGCAGATTGGTGATGCCGAAAGCGAGGTTACGACGATTTTTGTTGCTTTAGATGCTGACGAGGCTGCAATTGACGAGGCAGCGGACGCGGGCGCAGAACTAATTGTTGCTCATCATCCGTTAATCTTTCAAAAGCTCAATAAGTTGACCGCGCAAGATAGTGTTGGGCGTGCTATTTTGAAGGCTGCACGGTATGGAATTAACATCATTGCCGCGCATACCAATCTTGATATCGCTGCACAGGGTGTTAGTTTTCACTTGGCGGAACGCCTGGGGTTGGTTGAGCATAAAGTGTTGGTGGAAACGGGTGCTGAACAATTGCTAAAACTCGCGGTCATGGTCCCTGTTTCGCATGAAGAGCAGGTTAGGGAGGCTATTTGCACCGCAGGAGCGGGTCATATCGGCAACTATAGCCATTGTACGTTTAGCTATCCCGGTACGGGCACTTTTAAGCCTGAGGGGGAGGCCAAACCTTTTATCGGCGAAATTAGCAAATTGGAACGCGTTGCGGAAGTTAAAATCGAGTCGATTTTGCCCCAGCGACTGTTAGCGAATGTTCTGGCCGCGATGCTTAAGGCACATCCCTATGAAGAGGTCGCTTATGATCTTATCCCTTTGGCCAATAAAGGGAAAATACATGGTTATGGGCGAATTGGCTATTTAACCGAACCATTAAGTACGGAAGCCTTCTTGTCGAAGGTTAAAAGGGAGCTTAATTGCGAGTTTGTTAGATTTGCCGGGTATTATCCGGAAAAGGTTAACAAAGTTGCCGTTTTCGGTGGCAGCGGTGCTGACTTCATCGGTATCGCCGCCCGGGAGGGAGCCGATGTTTTTGTAACTGCAGATATCAAGTATCATCAAGCGGCTGAAGCAAAAGGACTAGGGCTTTTACTGGTCGATCCGGGACACGATATCACCGAACGATTGATCGTGCCGGCCCTGGCTAGTTTTCTGACGGAGCAAATCTCCAACCAAGCAGTACGCGTGATTGAGGAGACACCCCGCCAGGCGATGTTTTCGTTTTGTTAGCCGCTACGAGGGGGTTGCTCAATGCAGAAACAAGTCTGCGAATTGTGTGGTAAAGTTATTACACCGGAACGCTTGGAAGCCTTACCGGAGACTAAACGTTGTGTAGAATGTGCTCGCAAAAACGGCTCAGATATCCATGGCAAACGGGCTGATATCGGTATGGATATCGATACGTACAAAGACTTGCTCAATGCCACCCGCAGTTAGTGCTCTCTGGCAGAACAGGCGAAATCAGGCTATTGGCGTGGCTTGTTCTGCCGATCGGCAAGTGGTATAATAAATAGTGCGAAAGTAACTAAGTCGGGTAATCGCGCGGCTGTTGCCGCGAGGAAAGTCCGAGCTCCACAGGGCAGGGTGCTGGGTAATACCCAGTGGGGGCGACCCCAAGGAAAGTGCAACAGAGAACAGACCGCCGTCAAGTGACGGTAAGGGTGAAACGGTGCGGTAAGAGCGCACCAGCGAACCGGGTGACCGGTCGGCTAGGCAAACCCCACCCGGAGCAAGACCAAATAGGGGAGAGATAAAGTGGCCCGCTTTTCTCCCGGGTTGGTCGCTAGAGGTGTCAGGTAACTGCCACCCCAGATAGATGATTACCCTCGACAAAACTCGGCTTACAGACTTAGTTACTCTAAGATCATGATGGGGGCTGGTGTAAAAACTGGCTCCCATCGCCCTTATTGATCTCCTATCTGTTTCAATCGTTCTGCTTCCCACAATTTTCGGCCAAAATTACGTATGTATAGGTACCAGGGCTTACTTGCCTGCATTGCCGATAATTCCATCAATTTTTTTTTGCTTAATTTCACATGATAATGGCGAAAGGAGGATTAAGATAGATGGCACGCGGATCCAAAACGTCGAACAAACCGTTGGTTGCACAAGCTTATAATGCTTTGGAACAATTTAAATACGAAGTAGCTAATGAACTCGGCATCAACAGCGAATACAAGACGGGCTACTGGGGCAATATCTCGTCCCGTGAATGTGGTGCTGTTGGTGGGCACATGGTTCGGCGGATGATTGCTGCTGCGGAGCAGAGCTTAATTGATCAAGCTACCGCTGGTGTAAAGGCTGGTTTTCAAGCCCAATTGAATAACCTAAATCCAACTAATCGGTAATTAAGCAAGTCACATAGTTACACCCACCGGTTCATCCGGTGGGTTCATTTTTATACGCTCTTTCGAATATTGCCGCTTCGTTTACTAGTAAGATAATCAAAGGAATAATCTATGTTGGACAAAATGGGGGCTTAGTGATATAGTTAAATATAACTTGCAAGGTTAGCATTATTGTGAGGAGGCGCTGGAAGTGAAAAGAAAAATTGTCAAAATAGATGAAGAGCTTTGTAATGGTTGTGGCAAATGTGTAGCACCATGTGTGGAGGGAGCTATTACCATTGTTGAAGGTAAAGCCAAGGTCCTGCGCGAAGAATTATGTGATGGAGCCGGCTTTTGTCTAGCGGTTTGTCCCACCGGTGCGCTCTCGATTGAAGAGCGCGAAGCTGCACCTTTTGACCAGAATGCTGCCGAACAAATGGCGATGAGCCAGCGGCATTCCGAAATTACTTGCCATTGGTGTGGCAATGGGGAATACGCAGTTCCCTTGCTGCCGGTGCGTACCCAGGGTGATTCTGTTTGGGTTTGTACACGCTGTCTCCCGCGATTAATCCATGGTTAGGTGAGTGGCATGGATATTACCAGAAAAGCTGAGTATGCAATCTCAATTCTCTTGGAGCTGGCTCAGACCGGACCGGATTATGTACCGAGTCGAGAAGTTGGTAAGCGCCAAGGAATTCCACAAAATTTGGTTCCCCAACTGGTTTCCATCCTGAGCCGTGAGGGTTGGATTGATGCTCTGCGGGGGCCGCGTGGTGGGGTAAGGCTTGCGGTTGATCCGGCGACAATCACTTTGGCTTCAGTTATCGAAGCTATTGAGGGTCCGATCATGGTCAGTCGTTGCCTTGTTCAGCAGGGCAAATCCTGTCCTAACCAGACCAAGTGTCCGCTAAGGAATGTTTGGGCCGAAGCTCAGCGCAAAGTCCTCGAAGTACTGGGTGACACCTCCATTGCCGATCTGGTGAGAGCCCAACGCGAATTGGCCAACGATTAACCTGATTAACAAATTTAGACCGCCTTATCGTGCATTTTAGAGCGATATCTTCTCCGGACGAGGGTATCGCTTTCTCTTTTCCATAGCAAAGCATCATGTGCCTACAAGTGATTAATCTCACCGGATTCTCAGTATTGCCTCAAGAACGTTCGAGGATCGCATGAACAAGAAGTGACAACGACACCGATGATTGATTGCTTGCCACCATTTTAATGTGAGTTTCGCAAGTAAATACACTTAATTCAGCTAAAATCTAAATTTTCACGAAAAAAAAGAGTGCTTTTTTGCAGGGATTTTAGCATAGAGAGCTAAAATTATTTGAAATACTTGCAATATGAGGTAGTTATTTTGCCATTCCTTGGAGGAGGTGAGGTTCGGGGTAGTAGCTAGCAGAAAAGGGTCCCCGAAACGTTTCAAGTTTGTTAAATTGTGGTCAAGTACGATAAGGAGGTTTAAGAAGTGAGAAGAATTATTCTGTTGACAGTGATAGCCCTTTCAATACTGAGCATGTCAGCTATTGCTGCCGAGCCGATTAAGATCGGCGTAAACATGGAAATGACCGGTGCGGTTGCTGCTTACGGTCAGATGGGTTGGGAGGGCCTCCAGGTTGCTAGTGAGCTTATCCCGATGGAGGTCTTGGGACGCCCGATCGAGTTGGTGCTTGTTGATAACAAATCCGACCGTGTTGAGGCTGCTACCGCTACCACCCGGTTAATTGAAAGAGACAAGGTAGTTGCCATCATCGGAACGATGACCTCCGGTAACATGCTTGCCGCCGGGGCGATCGCCGAGAATTACAAAGTGCCGATGATCGGACCTTCTACCACCAACGTCTTGGTCACCCAGGGTAAGAAATTCTCCTTCCGGGCTTGTTTCCGCGATGACTATCAGGGCCAGGTCGCTGCACGGTTCGCCTATAACGAACTGGGTGCACGCACTGCGGCTGTCTTGTCCGACATTAACCAAGACTATTGTGTTGCGCTTGGCAAAGAGTTCGTTAACGAATTCAAGCGTCTTGGCGGTAGAATCGTTGCCGAGCAGTACGTCCGGACCGGCGACCAAGACTTTAGTGCTCAATTAACCATTGTGAAAAATGCCAATCCGGATGTCTTGTACGTACCGAACTATTATACCGAGAACGCGCTCATTGCTATTCAGGCTAAAGCGCTTGGCATTAAAGCCCCGATCCTCTCCGGTGACGGAGCCGATGCTCCGGAGTTGATCGCCATTGGTAAAGATGCTGTTGAAGGCTTGATGCACACTGCTTTCTGGCATGAGAAGGCCGCTACCAACGAGCTCGGCAAACAGTATGTTGAGGCTTACCGTAAAAAGTTCAATAAGGAGCCGAATGCTTTCGGTGTCTTAGCAGCCGACTCTTTGTTGATCGTTATTGATGCGATTAAGCGGGCCGGCAGCACCGATCCGGTCAAGATCCGCGATGCGATGGAGGCGACCAAAGATCTCGATGTCTTCACCGGTAAAGTGACCATTCAGAATGGTGACGCCATTAAATCCGTGGTTATCCGCGAGGTCAGAAACGGTCAGTTCGACTACTTGACCACTGTCCATCCGGATTAATCGGCTGATACGTATAGCTATAGTTTGCCCCTTGTAGTATCGGTTACAGGGGTGTCGTCTGCGGCACCCCTGGTTTAACCTGTTATTTACACAAGTGCATTAACACGAAAAGGGTGGCTCTATGAGTATTGAAATATTTATCCAGCAGTTGTTGAACGGAATAAGTCTCGGGAGCCTATACTCCTTGATTGCCATCGGCTATACCATGGTGTACGGCATTTTGGCGCTGATCAATTTTGCTCACGGTGACATTTTTATGATCGGTGCCTACATTGCCTTTTTTGCTGTAGCCATTTATGCCCTGCCGTGGTGGTTAGCCGCGATTCTCACAATTATCTTGACCGCCTGTGTCGGGATGTTAATCGAAAGGGTAGCTTACCGTCCGCTTCGCGACGAGCCACGCATTTCGTTGCTGATTACGGCTGTAGGTGTCGCTTTTTTTATTGAGAATTTGGCGATTGTTACTTTGGGAGCAAGACCGAAAGGGTTCCCCGTCCCGGCCATGATGGCAACTAACTTCGATATTTATGGGTTCCGGATTTCTGGTGTGAGTATCTGGGTTCCCATCCTGACCATTTGCTTATTGGCCGGTCTGTTGTACATCATTTATCGCACGAAGATTGGCATGGCAATGCGGGCTGTGGCCAAGGACATTGAGGCTACAAGGCTGATGGGGGTTAATGTTGACAGGGTAATTATGTATACGTTTGCTATTGGTTCCGGCCTGGCCGCAGCCGGTGGAATGATGTGGGCTTCGAAGTACCCGCAGATTCAACCTTTGATGGGAATGTACCCGGGGTGGAAGGCCTTTACCGCAGCGGTGGTCGGTGGAATCGGCAATATCACCGGAGCGATGATCGGCGGTCTGATTATTGGTGTGGTTGAAATTATGACAGTTGCCTTCTTCCCGACATTATCCGGTTTTCGTGATGCATTCGTATTTGCAATTCTCATCATCTTCTTGCTGGTTAAACCCACTGGATTGATGGGAGAACCGTTAAAGGAGAAGGTGTAAAGATGAAACAGAGAACACATTTGCTGCTAAGTATTGCCAGTATAGTTTTGCTAGTGGCCATCATCTGGTGGGCTGACGGCAATCTCAATGCCTACTATACTCGTATTGCTAATACGGCGGCTATATATATAGTTGCTGCAGTCAGTTATAACTTGATCAACGGAACTGTCGGTGCGCTTTCTTTAGGTCCTAACGGCTTTATGGCGCTCGGCGGCTATACGATTGCTCTGTTGATGCTGCCGGTAATGCAGAAACAAATGGTGTTTTTCTTAGAGCCGTTGATCTGGCCTTTCAGCGAGTTTTCATTACCGCCCAGCTTATATTTGGTTGGCCTGATCATCTCCGGTATTGTCGCCGCGATCGGCGCCTTCCTCATTGGCTGGCCTTGCCTCCGCCTCAAAGGTGACTACTTAGCCATTGCTACCTTTGGTTTTGGCGAGATTATCTTCGTTTTGGCCAACAATATGTTGTTCCTAACCAATGGGGCCTTGGGGATTAAAGGATTGCCCGAGCTGACTAATCTCTGGTGGAGCTGGGGCATGGCAGCTGCGACGATTTTCCTCATCAAGAACATTGTGAACTCGAGTTACGGCCGGGCGATGCGGGCGGTGCGTGATAATGAAGTCGCGGCCGAGGCCATGGGTATTAACGTTACCCGGATTAAGATGCTCGCCTTTGTAACTAGCGGCTTCTTTGGCGGTATTTCCGGTGCTCTTATGGTTATGTTGATTAGTACGATTTCGCCGACTTTGTTTATGTTTACCATGACCTTTAACCTGCTGATCATCGTGGTATTAGGCGGATTAGGCAGCATCACCGGTGCAGCAGTTACCGCAGTGCTCTTCTCGGTTTTGCAAGAAGTCTTGCGGACCGTGGAATCTCCGCTGAATCTCGGGTTTATTCAGTGGCCAGGGATTCCGGGGATGCGGATGGTCGTCTTTTCAATACTGTTAATCTTAATGATGCTGTTTTACCGCAGAGGTCTCTTCGGTTCCTGGGAGTTTTCTTGGGAATGGCTCTTGTCTAAGTTGCGTAGAAAAGAGGTGCCCCAATGTCAGCAGCAGACAAACAAATAATCTTAGATGTCCAAAACGTCACCATGGCCTTTGGCGGCTTAGTTGCGGTAAAAGACTTTTCTCTGCAGATCCGGCAAAATCAGTTGATGGGCCTGATTGGTCCGAATGGTGCTGGGAAAACAACTGTCTTTAACATCATTACCGGACAGTACCGGCCGACAAAAGGTAGTGTCATCTTTGCCGGCCGCGATATTACCGGGATGAATCCTAGCGCGGTTACCAAAGCCGGGATTGCACGTACTTTCCAAAACATCCGTTTATTTACCTCGATGACCGTTCTGGAAAACGTGCTAGTGGCTTACCACTGCAGATTAAAGTCTAGTGTTTGGTCGGCTTTCTTGGGGTTACCTAGTTATTGGAAAGAGGATTCGTTGTTGCGGGCAAAGGGCATGGAGTTATTAGAACAGGTTGATTTGGCCCATTTGGCCAATGAAAAAGCAGGTGCATTGCCGTACGGACAGCAACGCCGCCTGGAGATTGCTCGGGCGTTAGCTACCGGACCGCGTTTGCTCTTGCTCGATGAGCCGGCTGCCGGTATGAATCCTGAAGAGACCGCCAAACTCACCAGTTTTATCCGCGAGATTAGGGATCGGTTTAACCTCACGATCTTCTTAATCGAACATGATATGAGCTTGGTTATGAAGGTTTGCGAAGAGATTCGCGTTCTTGACTATGGCCAAACCATCGCCCATGGCACTCCTGCTGAGATTCAGCAGAACCCGAGAGTGATTGAGGCGTATTTGGGGGAGGCTGAGGATTATGCTTAAAGTTGACAACCTTCATGTTTATTATGGCGGTATCCATGCCCTAAAGGGCATCTCGCTCAAAGTCGATAGAGGAGATTTCGTCAGTTTAGTTGGTGCTAACGGGGCCGGCAAGAGCACCACGCTGAGAACAATCGTCGGATTGGTTAAGGCTAAAGAGGGCCGGGTTGAGTTTGAGGGTGAGGACATCACCAATAAGCCGACCCACGAGATTGTTTCTAGAGGAGTGCTGCTTACCCCGGAAGGCCGGCGAATCTTCCCGAACTTGACTGTCCGAGAAAATTTGATGCTTGGAGCCTATATTCGTAAGGATAAGGCCGATATCGCGGCTGACCTGGAGAAGGTCTATGACCTCTTCCCAAGACTAAAGGAACGCCAAAACCAAAAAGGTGGCACCCTCTCAGGCGGCGAGCAGCAGATGTTAGCGATCGGTCGTGCCTTGATGGGGCGCCCAAAACTTTTGGCCCTGGACGAACCGTCATTAGGTTTGGCCCCGTTACTGGTCAAAGAGGTCTTCGAGGTTCTTAAAGAAATCAACGAGCGTGACGGAACGACGATTTTGCTGGTCGAACAGAATGCTTATGCAGCGCTTAAGCTGGCCAAGCAAGCTTATGTTCTGGAAACCGGACGTATTGTGCTGGAAGGTACCGGCGAAGAACTATTGGTCAATCCGCAAGTCCGTCAAGCTTATTTAGGTGTTTCAAGTTAGTTAAGACTACAACTGCAAATCAGGAAAACCCGAATCGAGCCATGCGCTGGCTCGATTTTTTTTGTACAATTTTTTGCCAGACTAGGAGGAGAGTGGGGTGGAAGGGAGAATAAGGTAGTATAAAGTGGGTGAAAGTGGTGGAAAGTGGAGGATTCCAAACATGTTCATGGGTGAGTTCCGCCACAGTATCGATAGCAAAGGCAGGTTAATCATGCCGGCTAAGTTTCGCGAGAACCTTGGGGAGCAGTTTGTCGTGACGCGAGGCTTGGACCGCTGCCTATTTGTTTACCCACGCACTGAGTGGTCGGTTCTTGAAGAGAAGATCAAAACCTTACCCATGACCAAAAAAGATGTTCGTGCTTTTGTGCGTACTTTATTTTCCGGTGCTACCGAATGTGAGGTCGATAAGCAAGGACGAATCAATTTACCAAATAATCTGTTGGAGTATGCGAAGATCGAAAAGGATGTCGTGATCATCGGGGTCTCTACTCGGGTAGAGATTTGGAGCGCTAGTGAATGGGAAAGCTACTCAGCGGAAGCTGCCGATTCTTTCGATGAAATTGCCGAACAGATTGTGGATTTGGGCATTTGAGGGACAGTAGATGGTTCATCAAACCGTTCTGCTATACGAAGCTGTTGAATTACTCAAGCCCCGCGACGGTGGGGTGTATGTTGACTGTACACTCGGTGGTGGCGGCCATACGCAGTTAATACTGGAGAATAGTTCACCTTCAGGCAAAGTCATCGGGATTGATCAGGACAGTTCGACATTGCAGCAGACCGCTGCCAAATTGGAGCGCTACCGTACTGAAGGCAGGTTATTGTTGGCTCATGCAAATTTCGAGCGACTTGCGGCAATTGTTGCCGGGTTTGGCTTTCAGCAGGTGGATGGGGTGCTCTTTGATTTAGGCTTTTCCTCTTTTCAAGTGGATGATCCGGAGCGCGGTTTTTCTTTCCGCCATGATGCTCCACTGGATATGCGCATGGATGAGAGTCAACCGACAACAGCTGCCGATTTGGTCAATACCCTGCCGGAGACAGAGCTCTATCAGATATTGCGAGATTATGGCGAAGAGCGTTGGGCAGGGCGAATTGCCCGGAAAATCTGTGAGCAGCGCGAAGTGCGTCCGATCTTAACAACCGGCGATCTCGTGGAGATAATCATGAGTGCTTATCCGGTTAAAAACCAGGATGGCACCCATCCTGCCCGGCGCACTTTTCAGGCGCTGCGCATCGCGGTCAATCGTGAGCTCGAACGGTTGTCCGAAGCATTAAAGCAAGCTGTCGATATATTGGCACCTGGTGGGCGAGTGGCCGTTATCAGCTTTCATTCGCTGGAAGATCGAATCGTCAAAAACTATTTTAAACGCGAAGCCAGCGCGTGTATTTGCCCGCCGGAGCTTCCGGTGTGCCAATGCGATCACCAGGTGAGGTTAAAGATCGTAACTAAAAAACCGATTATACCTAGCCACGCTGAAGTGGCAGTCAATCCGCGAGCGCGTAGCGCAAAGCTCAGAGTCGCGGAAAGAGTTCGTCAGACTCCCGGTCATGTGGAATAGGAGGGCTGAATATGATTGTAGCACAACCGATAAGGAACCATCAGTTTTCAGCTCCGCTGCGGGTCACAATTAAAGGTGCCCAAAAACCGAGAAGTCGTCGGAGACGAACATTTAGTCCAATGACGAAAATATTTTTCACCGGGTTGGTCTTAGCTTTACTGTTACTCGCCTATGTTACGGTCAAAAACCAGGTCATGACATATACGTACCAATATGCCGAGCTTCAGAAGCAACTCGAAAAAGCGATGATCCAACGCGACCGTCTGAGTCTGGAGATACTGGGTTTGAAATCGCTCGAGCGAATCGAGGCTGTGGCCAGAGCTCAGCTTGGGATGGTCGAACCGGCGACAATCAAATATGTGGCCGTGGCCCCATCACCGGAATTAGCCGTTCCAGCCTCAGGTGCTGAAAGGGTTGTCACTCAGGTTGCCGAATATATTAGCGGTTTGCTTACTTCTGTAGTCAAGGCGGCGGGGCTATATGAGGGGAGATAGTTGATGCCCAGAGTAACCCAGTTAGTCATCAAGCGACGGATCGCCATTGTTTTACTCCTGGCCGTCGCTTTCTTATTTTTCTTGAGCTTCAGAATGGTGCAAGTCCAGGTTTTCCAGAATCCAAGGCTAAAAGAGTATGCCTTCAATCAGCGTATGCGTCCGTTGCCGGTCGATGCCAAGCGGGGCGCCATCTACGATCGTAACCTGCAAGAGTTAGCTGTCAGTGTTAGTGCAGATGCTGCCTATGCGGTGCCGGCGGATATAGAGGATCCGGAAGCCACGGCTAAGCAGGTCGCCCAGATTCTCGGGTTGGACTATGAGTTTGTATATAAACGGTTGACGAAGCAGTCTGCCAGTGAATGGCTCAAAAAACGTATTAGTCCGGAAGAATCCCAGGCTATCTTGCAAGCAAACCTGCCGGGTATTGGTATTGTCGAAAACCCGCAGCGCTTTTATCCCAACCATGAGCTGGCGGCTCATGTGCTTGGTATAGCTGGGATCGATAATCAAGGGCTGGAAGGGCTGGAGTTTTACTATGATCGCTATTTACGGGGTCTGCCCGGTAGGGTGGAAGCTGAACGCGATGCAGCCGGGCGCGAAATCCCCGGTGGGATCAAAAAATACATCCCGCCTGTTGACGGAATGGATCTGGTTCTGACCATCGATCAAGTGATTCAGTATATCACGGAGCGTGAATTGGCGCGGGCGGTTAAAGAAACCAATTCGGCCAAAGGGGTAGCCATTATCATGCGGCCGACAACCGGGGAAATACTGGCTTTGGCGAACTATCCCACCTTTGATCCGAATGAGTACCAAAAATATCCCGCAGCAAATCGGAGAAATACCGCCATTGCTGATCTTTACGAGCCCGGATCTACCTTTAAAATTATTACTTCCGCAGTCGCCCTGGAAGAGGGAGTGACAACCCCCGAACGGCGCTTTTTTGATCCTGGGTATCTGGTGGTCGGCAAACACCGGTTACGTTGTTGGAAAGCCGGCGGCCATGGAAGCCAGACCTTTGTTGAGGCTGTTGAAAACTCGTGTAACCCTGTTTTCGCCACTTTAGGAATGGAAATTGGCGAGGAACGGTTTTACAAATATATTACCGGTTTTGGCTTTGGATCTAAGACAGGGGTGGATTTTCCCGGTGAAGCCGCCGGTCAGGTGCATAAACCCGGTACCATTGCGCAAGTCGGGTGGGCCAATATCGGTTTTGGTCAAGGCATTAGCGTCACTCCGCTGCAATTGGTCACCGCTGTTTCGGCCATCGCCAATGGGGGTATTTTGGTTCAACCACATCTGGCGAGCAAAGTGATTGGTCCGGATGGTGTCCAAGATTTGACTCCGGAGCCTGGTAGAAGGGTCATTTCCGAGGAAACCGCTGCGCAGATGCGGCGAATTTTGCGCTCTGTCGTGCTCAATGGTTCTGGGCGTCAAGCGGATATCCCCGGCTACCGTGTTGCCGGCAAGACCGGGACGGCGCAGATCGCGGTCGGAGGAGGATATAGCCGTACCAAAGTAGTAGCTTCATTTGTCGGCTTTGCACCTTTCGACAAACCGGAAATAGTTGGTTTAGTCGCCTTGTATGAACCGGATACACCAATTACTTACGGCGGTGTCCTGGCTGCTCCGGTCTTTCAAGCTATCGTTCGCGATGTTCTAGAGTACCTAGGTGTTCCGCCCAAGTTGGAGCGTGAGACGGTCGGAGTTCCCAACAACCTAATCCGGGTTCCAAATGTACGTAACTTTAGCGTAGAGGAAGCGTCGAAAATTTTGACAAAGGCCGGACTCTCCGTACGGATCGCCGGTGAAGGATCAATCGTTATTGACCAGATCCCAAAGCCAACAGCGGCGGTGGCTTCCGGTACCACGGTGATTCTCGAAACCTCGCCGTTGGATCCGAAAGATTCTCTTCCGCTTGGCGAGAATGAAGCGGATGTCGTTCTGAAAGTTCCGAGGGTGCTTGGATTGACGATGGCCGAGGCGGCAGCGGTATTGGAAAGTGCGGGATACTCGCTTGTTCCGAGCGGTTCCGGCATCGCGGTCGAGCAAAAACCGGCTCCGGGAGAAGCGGTTGCGGCGGGAACAAAGGTTTTTGTGACCTTTAAGGACAAATAAGATGCATTTGTTGGAGCAATCAGCGGTTACTTTATCAGTAGGAGTGAGTATAGTTGGCAACTCTGGAATACATAACCGGTCAAATACCCGGAGCTTATTTGGCACCTGATTACGCCCAAGTTCGTTTTACAGGTATTGCATACGATTCGCGCAAGGTGGTGCCCGGGAACATTTTTGTCTGCATTACCGGCTATCGCTTCGATGGTCATGCTTACGCCGAGGAGGCCGTCGGGGCCGGAGCGGTGGCGGTTATCTGCGAGCGGTCGATTCCCGGGTTAACCGTTCCCCAGATTATTGTACCTGATTCCCGCAAAGCTCTTGCTTTAGCCGCAGCCGCTTATTGGGGGCATCCAACGCGTAACTTGCGCTTGTTCGGGGTTACCGGAACCAACGGCAAAACCACCACTACTTATTTGCTCAAACGAATTCTTGAGGCTGCCGGGCACAAGACGGGATTGGTTGGAACGATTAAAAATCTCATCGGGGACCGAGAACTCAAGGCGGAGCACACTACTCCGGAAGCCTCCGATTTGCAGCAGCTTTTTGCCCAAATGCAGGCGGAAGGTGTGTCCCATGTAGTTATGGAAGTTTCTTCACATGCGATCGTTCTGGATAGAATTTTAGGCTCCGAATTTGATCTAGGTGCTTTCACCAATATCACTCAGGACCACCTAGATTTCCACCAAACCTTTGAAAACTACCTCCAAGCCAAGATAAGCTTTTTCGAGCGGATTGGTGTGGATTCCGTCAAGCTTGGCCCTAAGGGGATTGCGCTTAACTGTGATGATCCTAATGCCGAGGAGATTAGCAGGGTGGCCAAAGTTCCGGTTCTATTATATGGCCTAGGGCCAACGGCTCAGGTTCGCGCTGTTGATCTTGAGCTTGATGCTAAAGGTACCAGATTTACCGTAGAGACGCCGGCCGGGGTTCGCAAACTACAGACCCGGTTATTGGGGCAGTTTAATGTCTATAATTGCCTGGCGGCTATCGCTACGGCTTTGTTGGAAGGTTTAGACTTAGATCTAATCGTATCGGCGTTAACGGATGTTACCGGGGTGCGCGGCAGAGCAGAACTCGTTGATCTGGGGCAAGATTTTGCCGTAGTCGTGGACTATGCCCATACTCCCGATGGACTGGCCAATATTTTGAGCACGGCCCGGGCTATTACTGCCAATCGTTTAGCAGTCGTCTTTGGATGTGGTGGTGATCGTGACAGAACCAAACGCCCCGAAATGGGCCGGATCGCCGGTGAACTGGCCGATCGAGTCTTTGTTACTTCCGACAATCCGCGCAGTGAGGATCCGTTGAGTATTTGCCAAGATATCGTGGCCGGCCTTGAACTGAGTGCTGCTCCGAATTCTTACGAGGTAATTGTTGATCGGCGTGAGGCGATTGCGGCGGCGATCAGGTGGGCCGAGCCGGGCGATGTTGTGGTGATTGCCGGCAAAGGGCATGAGGATTATCAGATTTTTCGGGATAAAATCATTCACTTTGATGATCGTGAAGAAGCTGTCCGTATTTTGCAAGAGAGCTTGGGAAAAGGGAAATAATCATGAATTTAGCTGTTGATAAGATTGTCGAGGTTTGTAAAGGTGTTCTGATTCAGGGTCGCGGGTATGTCAGCGGAGTTGCCATCGATAGCCGTCAGGTTCGGACGGGTGATCTATTCGTCCCGCTGAAAGGCGAGAAGGTAGATGGGCATGACTTTGCGGCGATGGCCGTTGCCAACGGGGCAAGCGCGCTTCTATGGGCGAGGCCCGAGTTGCCGCAGATAACAGAAGCTGCGGTCATCCAGGTAGCATCCGCTGAGCGCGCATTGCAGGACCTAGCCGCTTGGTACCTGAGACAGACCAGAGCAAAAGTAGTAGCGGTTACCGGCAGCGTGGGGAAGACTTCCACCAAAGATTTGATCGCAGCTGTCCTGCGCTCGAAGTATTCAGTGGTGGCCACCAGAGGTAACTATAATACTGAGATCGGCTTGCCGTTGATGTTATTTGAACTTACTCCGGAGACTGATTATGCTGTGTTGGAAATGGGTATGCGCGGTCCAGGTCAAATTGCTCGCCTCGCCCAGATTGCACCTCCATATATTGGCGTACTTACCAATGTCGGAGAAAGTCATATCGAATTGCTCGGAAGTAGAGAAGCGATCGCGCAAGCCAAAGGAGAACTGCTGGAGGCCATCGATCCGCATGGCTCTGGGGTAGTCAACGGCGACGATCCTTTGGCCGTCGTACAAGCGGCTAGATGTCCAGGTCGGGTAGTGTTCTACGGCCTTAATGACGCCGACTCCGATCGCTATCTGGTTACCGCCACCGACTTGACACAACAGGCTGATGGGCGGGTCAGTTTTGTTCTGCGCGTGGGAGAGGAAGAGGCCCCGATCAATCTGGGCGTACCTGGTCGACACAACGTCTATAATAGTTTGGCGGCTGCGGCGGTGGGTCATCTCCTAGGTTTAACCCTGCCGGAAATTGCTACCGGGCTACGCCAGGCCGAGCTGACCGGCATGCGGTGTGAAATCTTGTCCGTGCCGGAAGGATATCAAGTCATCAATGATGCCTACAATGCTTGCTTTGATTCGATGCGGGCCGGCTTGGAGTTGCTCGCGAGTTTGCGCAAGGAAGGTGGGCGGACAATTGCCATCTTGGGGGATATGTTTGAACTCGGTGCCAGCAGCAAAGCAACTCATGAACGAGTCGGCATGGTCGTAGCCGAGCTGGGTATAGATTTACTTTTAGCAGTGGGCGCACGCTCCGAAGACCTTGCCGCCGGAGCTCTCGCCGGCGGAATGACCGCAGAGCAGATTGTCAAGCTGCCGTCGACGGAAGACGCGGTTGCGGTCGTACGGTCCATTCCCCGCCCAAATGATGTAATACTTGTCAAGGGTTCGCGCGGCATGAAGATGGAGCAGGTTGTCCAGGTCTTGACAGGAGAGAAGAAGCAATGAACATTGATCTAATGCTGCCTGGGATTTTTGCCTTTTCATTGGTCATCGTGATCGGCAAGCCGGTGATTGGGCTTTTGCGGCGTCTTAAGTTTGGTCAAAGCATCAGATCGGATGGTCCCCAGGCCCACTTGAAAAAAGCCGGCACTCCGACTATGGGCGGAATCATGATTTTATTCGCCATCACAGTTGTTGGACTGGCTATGGTCAAAGAGGACCAAGCTTCCATGTGGGCGCTGTTCGCAACGCTCGGGTTTGGCGCAGTTGGGCTGCTGGATGATTTCTTAATCATTGTTTACAAGCGATCTTTAGGTTTAAAAGCTCGCTACAAACTGCTCTTCCAGGCCTTGCTGGCGCTTTTGATCGGTATGGCCGCCGCCACAATCAAAGGCACTGCAGTTTCTTTGCCGCTCATCGGTGTCTGGCAGATGCCGCTATGGTTGTACTTACCTTGGACCGTTTTCTTTATCGTAGGATTCTCCAACGCCGTTAACTTGACCGATGGTCTTGACGCGTTGGCTGCCGGTGTGAGTACAATTTCAGCGTTAGCTCTGACGGCGCTGACCGTTTCCACCGGTTTTCCCGGCTTAGCAACTTTGTGCTCTGCGGTAGCCGGGGCCTGTTTGGGGTTTGTCTGGTTCAACGCTCCACCTGCGCAGGTTTTTATGGGCGACACCGGCGCACTAGCTCTCGGGGCCTTTTTCGGCACAATTGCGGTTTTTACCGGGACAGAGTTTTATTACTTGATTATCGGTGGTATTTTCGTCGTGGAAACCCTGAGCGATATCATTCAAGTGGCTTCATTCCGGCTGAGAGGAAAACGGGTTTTTCGGATGGCACCGCTGCACCACCATTACGAACTTAACGGGTTAGCGGAGACCAAAGTTGTCGCCAGATTTTGGCTAGTTAGTCTACTCTTTGCCTTCTTGGGATTATACTTATTTTATCGGGTTTAACTAAGAAGGGGTGTGATGCTGATGGTTAGTAACCCGAACCAGCGTTCAGCACCGGATTATGGCTTGTTTGCTATTACGATTGCCCTGCTGTGCATCGGTGTGGTGATGGTCTATAGTGCCAGTTCGGTGCGAGCATATATCCAAATCGGTGATGCAGCCTACTATCTTAAACGCCAAGTGATGTGGATTATCATCGGCTTATCGGCTTTGTACTGTACTTATAAAATCAATTATCATCGTTGGACCGCCTTGGCCTGGCCGCTCATGCTTTTTGCCGTCGGTTCGCTCATAGTTGTCATAGCTATCGGTGACGTGGTTAGCGGTTCGAAAAGGTGGATCGAGTTCGGTTTTTTCAATTATCAGCCGACAGAACTGGCGAAGTTTGCGCTCATTCTTTTCTTTGCGGTCTATTTTTCCCGCTTGCCCAAGGATAACGTCCTTACCTTCAATAAAGGGTTCTTAATACCTGTGTTTTGGATCGGGATAATCGATCTGTTGATTATGTTGCAACCTGATTTTGGTTCGTTTATTGTCATTTCCGGTATTTGGCTGATTATGTTATTTGTGGCAGGGGTGCGTGGCGAATATCTGGCCGGTTTGCTGGCTTTGGGAGTTCCAGCCGCTTTTGTGTTGGCTTGGATCGAACCCTACCGGATGCGCCGGATTACGGCTTTTCTCAATCCGTGGGCCGATCCAGCCGATAGCGGCTATCAGACGATTCAGTCGCTGCTGGCTCTAGGTTCCGGGGGCTTTTTTGGCTTGGGGCTCGGGCAGAGCCGACAGAAATTTGCCTATTTGCCGGCTAATCACACCGACTTTATCTTTGCCATTCTCGGTGAAGAACTTGGTCTTTTGGGTACCTTGACCGTTTTGGCTTTATTCATCCTCTTTGCGTGGCGCGGTTATCGGGTTGCCCTGAAGGCTTCAGACCGGTTAGGCGCTTTATTGGCCACCGGTATCACTTCAATGATAGTCTTCCAGGCGATTATCAATATCGGTGTCATTTCCGGTGCGATGCCCATCACCGGAATTACTCTGCCGCTAATATCGTACGGAGGTTCGTCGCTGGCCATCACTCTAGGTTCAATTGGCGTACTACTGAATATTTCAGCAAATTCAGCCCGGTAGGGGGGAATCGCATGCGCTACTTGTTTGCCGGTGGCGGCACCGGAGGGCACATTTATCCGGCTTTGTCTATCGCGCAAGCTTTGCTAGAAATGGACCCGTCGGCAGAGATTGTTTTTGTCGGCTCCAAGCGCGGGCTGGAAAAAAGAATTGTTCCCCGGCATGGTTTCGAGCTCAAGTGCCTCGATATCCAAGCGTTTCAGCGTAAATTAAGTCTTGACACCTTAATAACCCTATATAAGGCCAGTATGGCCGTATTAAGTGCAAATAAAATTATAACCGAGTTTCGGCCGGACGTTGTTATTGGTACCGGCGGTTACGTTAGCGGTCCACCGGTGTTTGCAGCTCAATTGCGTAAAATTCCCACCGTTCTTCAAGAGCAAAATGCTTTGCCTGGGGCCACCACACGGATACTGGCAAAGCGAGCTGATCTGGTCTGCGTAGGGTACGCTGTAGCTAAGGAAAGACTCGCTGCCCAGGTGCGCCGCCCGGACAAGGTCAAAGACTTGGGTAACCCAATCCGGTTGAATATTATGCAGACGACCCGGGATGAAGGTTACCGGATACTTAGGCTGGATCCCGGCAAATTTACGATCTTGGTTTTCGGTGCCAGCCAGGGGTCGCGAGCGATCAATAAGACCATGTTGGCGCTGTGGCCGCGACTGGTGGGGCTAACCGATTGGCAGGTGCTCTGGCAGACCGGAGAAAACCAGTATGATTTGATCCGGGCCGAGCTTCCACCGGAGTTTACGGAAGTTGAACCACAGGTGATCCAATACAGGAATTTGCAAGTGCGCTCGTATATTCATCAGATGTCGGCTGCTCTGGCCGTGAGCGATCTGGTGATTGCCAGGGCTGGAGCGATTTCGCTCGCCGAGATTACCGCAAAGGGGATTCCGAGCATCTTGATTCCGTTGCCCACAGCGGCCGAAAATCATCAAGAGCATAATGCTAGGGCTTTGGAGAGAATAGGAGCGGCGAAGGTCATATTGGAAAAAGATCTTCATGCGGAATCACTATGGAGCCAGCTGATCAATTTAATCAACGATGAACAGCAACGCCAAGCAATGGCTGAGGCTAGTCGCGCAGTCGGTAAGCCTCTGGCGGCCACTGAAATTGCCCAAGAGATCATGCGGCTGGCAGTGAAGGGTCGGTCTGGCACACATTGAATTTCTCTGAATAATATTTTGGTGAAGGGGTAGTGTTTCGTGGTTAACCATCACTCCCAATTTGATAAATTGGCGGTTGCAGACAAACTCGAGGATGCGTTGGGCCTAACGGTGAAGGTCGGCGAGCCGATGAATCTGCACACCTCTTTTCGAGTGGGTGGTCCGGCAGATATTTACCTCGAACCAACAACCGTGGCCGAGCTGCAAGGGGCTCTGGCCCTGATTTCCGCAGAGGGTGTGCCTTATCGCGTTATTGGTAATGGCACGAACTTACTCGTTGCCGATGAGGGATATAGAGGGGCTATTGTGCGTCTTGGCCCCCGTTTTGCCAAGTGGTCGCGGGAGTCGACCAACCAAATTTGGGCTGAAGCAGGTATCCCCCTGCCGGTACTGGCAAAGAGGGCGGCTAACGAAGGTTTATCCGGTTTGGAGTTTGTCTCCGGGATTCCTGGTACACTTGGTGGAGCCATTCACATGAATGCCGGCGCCTGGGGTTCGACCATCGGTGAAAAAGTCAGTCGGATCTGGGTTCTTGGGGATCAAGGTGTAGAAAAATTAGAAAAAGAGATGCTTTCTTTTGGTTATCGCCAGAGCAATTTGGGCGATAAAGTGATCGTGGCCGCCGAATTTGTCTTGGCCGAAGCCTCATCGGCGGAGATCCAGGAGCGAATGCAGGAGTATTTGAAACGCCGCCAGGATACGCAGCCACTGGGGTTGCCCAGCGCCGGGAGTGTTTTTCGTAATCCGGAGGGTTATAAATCTGCTAAATTAATTGATGAGGCCGGCCTGAAGGGGTTGAGCATCGGTGGTGCTCAGGTATCGCCGATCCATGCCAATTTTATCGTTAATTTGGGTTATGCAACTGCCAGTGACATTTATCGCCTAATCACCGAAGTCCAGGCTATTGTGGAGCGGGAGACCGGAATACTGTTGCAACCGGAGATTGAGCTCATCGGTTTCTCCACTCCCTAAGTGGGGTGAGGATAATTAAAACGTATGTGGTTGATGGTGGCCGGAGGCTCGAGGGAAAGGTTCGCATTTCCGGTGCGAAGAACGCCAGCCTGCCGATTTTAGCTGCCTCGTTAATGGCAACCCAGCCTGTGATTCTCCGTAATATTCCGCAGATTAGTGATGTTGAGATTATGCTGGCAATGCTCACAGCGTTGGGGATGAGCTGCAGCTGGTTGGATGATCATACGCTCAAGCTGGTGCCGCCAAAACAACTCAATACCAAAGCACCGGAGAAGCTGCTGCGGGAGATGAGGGCCTCCATTTTAGTGGTCGGTCCTGTATTGGCCAAAGAAGGAAAGGTCATCGTTACTCAGCCGGGGGGTTGTAATATCGGACCACGGCCAATTGACTACCACATCAAAGGGATGGAAGCACTGGGAGCCAACATTCGTGAAGATTCCGGGATGATTATCTTCGAAGCGGAGCAGTTAAAAGGCGCTGAGATCATGCTGGATTATCCGAGTGTTGGAGCGACCGAGAACATCATGTGCGCTGCTGCTGTCGGCTCGGGCAAAACGGTGATCCACAATGCCGCCAAAGAACCGGAGATTATCGAACTACAAAACTTCCTGAATCTTTTGGGGGCACGCGTCAAAGGAGCCGGCACGGATCGGATCACCATTGTGGGGGTAGATTCGCTAGGTGGTACCGACTATTCTGTGATTCCTGACCGCATCGAAGCCGGCACGTATCTAGTGGCCGGTGCGATTACCAGCGGAGACGTTACCGTAGAGCCGGTAATCATCGACCACCTCGAGGCTATTCTGGCCAAGCTGCTTGAAATGGGATTTGCGATTACGAAAGAGGCCAACTCGGTCCGGATTCAAGCGACCGGCAGGGGTAAGGCGATCGCCCTGCGCTCCATGCCCTATCCCGGATTCCCTACCGATATGCTACCCGAGATGATTCCTTTGTTATGCCTGGCCGATGGGATTAGCATGGTTTATGAAACGGTCTTTGCCAGCAGGCTCAAACACGTTGACGATTTGGTGCGCATGGGTGCGCGGATCAAGACAGAAGGCCGCCTAGCAATGATTACCGGTGTGCCGGCTTTACATGGAACTACGGTTAGAGCCACCGATCTCCGGGCCGGTGCGGCTCTTATTCTAGCCGGTTTGGCGGCCAACGGCCAAACCATCGTGGAAAATGCCGAACACATTGATCGCGGTTACGAAGATATAGTCGGAAAACTACAGAGCGTCGGTGCGGAGATTGTGGCGCGCGATCTGTAATGTTTTCCCCGGTTAAGCAGCGTGCTACTTATTTGTCTGGGGGTTTTCCGCCTGTGCAGAAGGGACAAGTCATTAAAATACCGTCCAAAACCATCTTAACGATTGCAATCAGTATTCTGGTGATCGTTAGCGTGTGGAGCATTGCTCTGTCACCTTATTTTCGCATCACCGAGGTTGTAGTGAAAGGACAGTATTTCTGTCCGCTGAGCTTAATTGATGAGGTTTTGGATCCCAATCGGTTAGGTAATATTTTTACCTTGTCCACGCGCAAGGTCAAGCAGCGGTTACTCCAAAATCCGTGGATCGATTCCGTGAAGATCAAGCGGAAACTGCCGAACACTCTGGAAGTTGTGATTAATGAAGCAGTGCCCGTGGCGGCTCTGGCTACCGGGGATGGTTTTTGCCTGATTTCTGAAGAGGCTGTGCCGATTCAAACTGTTGAACAGCTATCTAAGTATGGGGTTCCCGTTTTTACCACCTCACATCTGGTTCCGCTTCATGAAGGAAAACGGATTGACCTGCCTTTTATTACCGAAGCTGCTCGGGCAATTGCTACCATTCGGTACAGTGAGCTGCCGGTCGAGTTAAGTCAGGCGCATTTGAGCGCTGATGGACAGCTCACCTGTTTTTTTAAAGGCGGCCTCAAAGTGTCCTTTGGCGAGATGGTTGATCTACCTGCCAAGCTCAGACTGTTACTGGTGATCTTCAGCGAAGAAGGCGGCGAATTCGACCACATTGACAGCATTTCTTTGGCCGAAGAAAAAGCACCGGTTGTGATGTATAAACTCAATTAACTGAAAAAGGAAATGAAACGCCCTCGACGAAATGAATAGGGAGTGGAGGAGGGTCTCTTTTGCCGGAACGGGATATTATCGCTGGTTTAGATATAGGCACCTCCAAGGTCTGTGCGATCATAGCCGAACGAGGACAGTTCGGTGAGGTTAGTATTATTGGAGTTGGGACAAGCCCTTCTCACGGCCTAAAGAAAGGCATGGTTGTTAATTTAGACAAAACCGTACAGGCCATCTCCGCAGCCGTGGATAGTGCTCAGCGCATGGCGGGAGTACCCATCGAGTCCGTCTATGTCGGGATTGCCGGCGGCCACATTTCCTCTTTCAACAGCCATGGTGTGGTAGCGGTGATCAATGAAAACGAAATAACGGAGCGAGATGTTAAACGAGTCATCGATGCAGCTAAGGTAGTGGCAATTCCGAATGATCGGCAGATTATTCATGTCATTCCGCGTGACTTTACCGTTGATACTTGCCGCGGGATCAAAGACCCGGAGGGTATGGCCGGTAAGCGGCTGGAGGTGGTTGTGCATATTGTCACCGGAGCGGTTGCCGCCATTCAAAATATGGTTAAATGCGTCGAGCGAGCGGGATTGGTGGTCGAAGATTTGATCCTCCAACCGATTGCTTCTTGTACCAGCGTGCTGACGCCCGAGGAACAGGACTGCGCAACCGTTTTAATTGATATCGGCGGAGGGACAACCGACCTGGCGGTAACTCATGAGGGATCTATTATCCATACGGCAGTTATCCCGGTCGGAGGAGACCACTTTACCCAGGACTTGGCCTTTGGCCTGCGAATTCCCTTTGCAGAGGCTGAGCGTCTCAAGCTGCGGTACAGTCAGCCGAGGGTTAAGACGTACACCTTGGAGCAGACCGCGGCTACGGCTATTCCCGGTGAGTATGATTATTCCGGCCAGTTCTTTTCTAACCTGCCCGAAGTTGAGCGCGATAAGATTGCATCTATTGTCAAGCCCCGGGCCGAAGAGGTTTTCCTTTTAGTTAAGAAAGAGTTAGCAAATTTAGTCGAGTTGGGGATTGCACCGATCCAATGTGTTTTAACCGGCGGTGCTTCACAGCTACCTGAAATGGAGGCCCTTGCCCAAGAGATTCTTGGTTTGCCGGTCCGCATCGGCAATCCTGAATCAGCCGGCGGTATGGCGGATTATGTAAAAAGCCCAATCTATGCCACCGCAATCGGCTTGGTGCAATATGCCTGCCAAAACAGTCAGCAAAACTTGCGTCCGGTTTCCGCCGGATCAGGTTTCTGGGCCGACCTTTTGCTGAGAGTCAAAAGGTGGTTCAAAGACTTTATCCCCCTTGATTAGGATTATTTTTAGGGAGGCTTATCAAAGATGATTGATTCTGATCTACTGACCCAACAGTTTGCGAAGATTAAAGTTGTCGGCGTTGGCGGCGGAGGCTCTAACGCGGTTAACAGAATGATTGCTGCCAATCTCAAGGGGGTTGAGTTTATCGCGTTAAACACCGATGCTCAAGCTCTCAATTTATCGAATGCACATTACCAGTTAAAAATCGGTGAACGGTTAACGAAGGGACTGGGTGCGGGTTCCAACCCTGATATCGGGCGGGAAGCCGCTGAAGAGTCACGTGACGAGATTAGGGAACTACTGGCCGATGCTGATATGGTCTTTATTACCGCCGGTATGGGTGGAGGCACCGGAACCGGTGCTGCTCCGGTTGTTGCGGAAGTAGCACGGGAGATTGGAGCGCTTACGGTCGGAGTTGTGACCAAGCCGTTTAGTTTTGAAGGCCGGCGTAGAATGATCCAGGCCGAAAGAGGCGTCGCGGAGTTGAAATCCCGTGTCGACACCTTGATCACCATTCCGAATGACCGTTTGCTGCAGGTAGTCGAGAAGAAAACCTCCGTACTGGAAGCATTTAAGGTCGCTGATGATGTCTTGCGCCAGGGTGTGCAGGGCATTTCCGATTTGATTACCATACCCGGTTTGATCAACCTCGATTTTGCCGATGTCAAAACAATTATGTCGAATGCCGGCTCAGCAATCATGGGTATTGGGGTCCGCAGCGGTGAGCACCGCGCTGCCGAAGCAGCGAATGCGGCCATCAGCAGTCCGTTGCTCGAAGCATCGATTCAAGGCGCCAAAGGGGTGCTGCTCAATATAACCGGTGGTTTGGATCTCGGGTTATTTGAGGTTAACGAAGCGGCCGGAATCATTGCCCAGGCTGCTGATCCGGAAGCGAATATTATCTTTGGTGCGGTGATTGACGAGTCGATGAAAGATGAAGTAAGAGTTACGGTCATCGCTGCCGGCTTTGAAGTAACGGCGCAGGCACAAGAACAGCTCAGCAAATCGGATGGCTTGGAAATCAAATCTTTTGCCAGCGATGATCTCGATATTCCGGCATTTTTGCGTCGTAGATAATTATTTCAGACTTAATGGGTCCAGCCAAAGGGGACCCCTTTCTTTTGTATTTTGGAAGGAAAGACCTGAGCACCGAGGTATCGTTTCATAGGGAGTACCAATGACATACCGGATTAACCTGTGGGCCTATATCTTTTTGTTTTCGTTGCTAACCGTCCAGGCGTTTGTGCTGTTTTGGGCAACGATGATGATTGCCCGGCGAGCGGTTAATCCCCGCCGCTTACTACTAGGTTCGGTTGTCATGGCCGCCTACGATATTCTTGTTGATCTGGCCAGAGTAGGCCTTCTGTCCGCACTGGCCATCTTAGATAACCCGGCAATTGTACTCGGTGTTTCGCTGGTATTAATTGTACTGGTCTATCAACCGCCGACATTGCGTGGCGGTATCAAAATTGCCGGATACTTTTACGCGTTGGCCTTTTTCTCAGCCGGTGCCGGAATGGCGGCACAAAGCCTGTCAGGGATGGCGTGGGCCGGTCCGGTGGTGGCAATTCTGACGATCTTAGGCGTTGGGGAAGTCGGTTGGGGCATTGTACAGCAATGGCTCTGGCAGAAGACACTACTGGTGCCGCTCGAGGTTGTTCTTGGCGCCGTGCGGGTAACTACTACCGCGCTCCTGGATACCGGTAACAGTTTGCGCGATCCGCTCAGCCGTGATCCGGTGGTCATCATCGAGGCCCAGTTATTTGCCGAAGCCAATGACGAGGCGGTGCGCAATCTTGTTCAATCGGCCTGCTCCGGGGATTTAAGTCAGATAACCGCGATGGTTGATGCCCCGGCTTTGGCGACAAGGGTGCGGTTGATCCCCTATAGCTCGGTGGGGACGAAAAGCGGGTTATTACTAGGAATACGCCCGGACTCCTTAACGGTAGGATATGGTGAAAAAAAAATAGAGGTTACCGGAGCAATCATTGGCCTGCATGGACAGCCGTTATCAGAAGATGGTTCATATTCCGCCTTAATCCATCCGGAGTTGGTGCACGAGGCGATCAGGCTTTCTGAAGATTAACGACAAAGGGGAACTTAGGGTGAAGAAGATTTGGCTCAGGCTGCGGATTAATTTATTACGCTTTCTGCTCCGTTTTGACTTATTACCCAAAGGTAAGATCTTTTATGTCGGCAGTAGTGAGGTTCTACCCCCGCCGTTGACTCAGGATGAGGAGAAGGAACTTCTAGAGCGCCTTGCCGACGGCGACAGCACTGTGAAAACGGTATTAATCGAGCGGAACCTGCGCCTAGTGGTTTACATCGCCCGAAAATTTGAGAATACCGGCATTCTAATTGAAGATCTCGTCTCCATTGGAACCATCGGACTGATTAAAGCAGTGAACAACTTTGACCCCCTGAAAAAGATCAAGCTGGCCACTTATGCTTCGCGTTGTATCGAGAACGAAATCTTGATGTACCTAAGACGTAATAACAAAACCAGGACGGAAATCTCCTTTGATGAACCGCTTAACGTGGATTGGGACGGCAACGAATTGCTCCTTTCCGATGTCTTGGGTACTGATGGTGATATCGTTTATCGCGGGATTGAGGAGAGTGTAAATCGTAATCTATTAAACTCTGCCATGCATAAGCTTACCGCTCGGGAGAAAACAATCGTTGAGCTGAGATTCGGCCTGAAGAACGGCCGGGAGCAAACACAGAAAGAGGTGGCAGACTGTTTGGGCATTTCCCAGTCATATATCTCCCGGTTGGAGAAGCGCATTATCAAGAAGTTGCGTAAAGAAATCCGGCGGATGGAATAGAGAATAGCAAAAATATACCTGGTAAAAAATAAGGTAGGCTTAAACACCTACCTTTTTTAGTTCTCCGTTTGAGGAGGAACTTAGCATGCATCGCCGGAATTTGACGATTTTCTTTTTTTTCTTACTAGTTGGTCTGCTTGGTACCTACAGCTTTTTGCCAAAGCCTGCCGAACCGCTGCCCAGCAAACCGGTCGCAGAAACGCCGGCCATAGGCGTGCCTCAGAGCAGCGAACAAATTGAAGAGGCGAGGTATCTAACCAGTTATCCCTGTGATTGCGATGGTGACCGCTTACTATCGTTAACCGAACCCTGGTTGCGGGAGCCGGTAGTTGGCGAACTGCAGAAAATATTGCAGGCCCTCGGCGAGTATACCGGCGGGATCGACAGTACTTTTGGTCCCAAGACCGCACAGGCGGTAGCCAGTTTTAAAGCTAAACGCGGTTTGCCGGCGAATAGTGAAGTCGATTTGGCGACCTGGCAGGCCTTGGCGGACTCTGTTTTGCCGGCAGCCGGCGAAAAGACCCCGCCACCGCCGGGCGAAGTGCGTCTCAAAATCGATGTGGTCGCCCGTACTCTTACTGTTTACTCGGATGATGTCCCATATAAAACTTATCCGGTTGCGGTCGGCAAGGAGGAAACCCCATCGCCGCTCGGCTATTTTACCATCGTTTCCAAGGAGAGATGGGGAGGGGGATTCGGAACCAGATGGATGCAGCTGAGCACCCCCTTTGGGAAATATGGGATTCATGGAACTAATAAGCCTTGGTCGATCGGCAGATTCGAGTCGGCAGGGTGTATCCGCATGCATAATCGGCATGTTGAAGAGCTCTACAATTGGGTCAAAATCGGAACCAGAGTTTTAATTACCGCCGGCCCATGGAGCGAAATTGGCGATCGCCCGTTACTGCGACGGGGTGGGATTCGTGGCAGCGCCGTATTAGCCGTTCAGCGAGAGCTTGTCCATTTGGGTTATCTGCAAAGTGCCGACGGGATCTTCGGACCGGCCACCGAGGCGGCGGTAAAACGCTTTCAACAGGATCATAACCTCCCGGTAACCGGGGAAGTTGATAAACGAACCTATGATGCGCTGGGCCTATTTTACTGCGAATAATAACCCGGACAGCCTAGGTATACCTCCGAAAAATCATGGCCATACTGTTAATGAAATGCAGCGGCCATGAGCGGGGGGATACAATGAACAAGGTTGAAATCTGTGGGGTTAATACTTCCAAGCTCCCTGTCCTGTCGAATAAAAAGATGCGGGAGCTTTTGCGCAAAATGCGCGAGGGTGATAAAGCCGCTCGCGAAGAATTGGTTCAGGGCAATTTGCGGTTGGTCCTCAGCGTTATTCAACGCTTCAATAACCGCGGCGAGTATGTTGATGACCTTTTCCAAGTGGGATGTATCGGCCTAATGAAGGCCATTGATAATTTTGATCTCTCGCAAAATGTCAAGTTTTCTACGTACGCTGTACCGATGATTATCGGTGAAATTAGGCGTTATTTGCGGGATAATAACCCGATTCGGGTTAGTAGGTCTCTGCGGGATGTGGCCTATAAAGCCTTGCAAGTACGCGACTCTTTGGTGCAAAAGTATGGGAAAGAACCGACGATTGGTGAAATTGCCGCAGAGCTACACATCCCACAAGAGGAAATTGTTTACGCCCTTGATGCCATTCAGGAGCCGATCTCACTGTTTGAGCCGATTTACCATGATGGCGGCGACCCCATCTATGTTTTGGACCAAATCGGCGATGAGCGAACGCTAGATAGTGAATGGTTGGAAGGAATTTCGATCCGCGAATCCCTGCAGCACCTTTCGGAGCGCGAAAAATTGATTTTAACTCTCCGGTTTTTTGAGGGTAGAACCCAGATGGAGGTTGCGGAAGAAATCGGTATTTCCCAGGCCCAGGTTTCTCGTTTGGAAAAAGCGGCACTGAAGCATATGAGAAGATACATTTCGCCGAACTAGGAGGTTAACCGGATGCAGGTCAGGAGGAACAAAAAAATGACCATCTGTATTAGTACGGTGCTTACGCTCATCGTTGGCCTGCTCATCGGAACAGGACAGCGTTTTTCTACACAAGATACGGCCGATTGGGCTTATAATAAGAATAATTTAATCAGGTTGCACGTGGTCGCACATAGTGACTCCGCAGTTGACCAGGCACTCAAATACAGTGTGCGGGATGCGGTTCTGGAGGCAGCCGGCCAGCTGCTCACCGATGTGATCACCACAGAGCAGGCGTGGCATATTTTGCGGGAAAACCTGGAGTATCTGCGCAAACGCGCCGAAGAGAGCGTATTGGCTTCCGGCAACACCCATCCGATCTCCGTAGAGCTTGGTGAGTATGAGTTCCCCACAAAAGCCTATGGTAACTTTGTATTGGCCGGCGGGATTTATCCGGCGTTGCGGGTGGAGATCGGAGCTGCCAAGGGGCATAATTGGTGGTGTGTGCTCTTTCCGCCGTTGTGTTTTCTCAATATGTCCGGCCCGTTGACTCCGGTGCGTATCCAGCAAGAACAAGAGCCCTCCGAAAAGCCGCAAGTCACCATCGAGTTCGCCAATCCCTTTTCAATACCGTTCTCACCGGTACCCGTGGTGGTAGCGCCGATGGTAACGAACAATTAAGCTACCGGTAATCTGGAACACCCTCCGGCCTCGGTGACATAAAATAATGAGAGTGGGGCGGGAGGTGTCCGCTTTGTTTTCCAGAATATCAGACTTAAAACTACGTGAAGTCATCAATCTACAGGATGGTCGGCGCTTGGGTTTTGTCGAGGACGTTGAATTGGACCTGGAGAGCGGCCGAATCAGATCAATTATTGTTCCAGGCAAAAGTAGTTTTTGGCTCTTGAGGTCCGAAAACATTGTTATTCCGTGGGAGCAGATCAAGCGATTCGGAACCGATGTGATCTTGGTCGAAATGCCTTCGCTTTCAACCGGTGGCGGAACCCATATTTATTTGCCCGGCCAGTAAGTATAAGTATTAGTTCGGCTACTTTTGGAGGCAATATGAAGTGTCCGTACTGTGGTCATGAGGAGACTAAGGTTTTAGACTCACGTACCACCGATGAAGGGGCATCTGTTCGGCGTCGCAGAGAGTGTATCGAGTGCAGTCGCAGGTTCACGACTTACGAGCGATTGGACAAACTCCCTTTGATTGTGATTAAAAAAGATAATCGCCGGGAAGCGTTTGACCGGAACAAGATCTTGCTCGGTTTGGTCAAGGCCTGTGAAAAAAGAGCTATTCCCTTGGCTCGGTTGGAAAAACTGGTAGACGAGGTTGAACAAGAGCTGCTCAACGAATACCGGGAGGTCAGTTCCGCGGTCATCGGGGATGTTGTGATGGACAAGCTGCGCGAGCTGGATCAAGTCGCTTATGTTCGCTTTGCCTCAGTTTATCGCCAGTTTAAAGATATTAATCGGTTTATGCAAGAACTACAAAGTTTGTTAGATGGTGACTCTTGATGCGTGCTCACGTTGTAAACGGATTGACGATCGTCAGCGTTGAAGGCTTTGGGGATCGCCGGATCGTCCACGGCTTCAGTACACGAGGAGGCGGCACGAGCAAGCCTCCTTTTTCTTCACTCAACTTAGCCTATCATGTTGGTGATGACCCCCAAGCGGTGCTCAAGAATCGGCAACTATTTTTTGCCGCCTTAGGGCTGGATTTAGCCCGATCGACCTGGGCTGAGCAGGTGCACGGCGCCCGAGTTGCCGTAATTGACCGGGCTGAGGTCGGGCGTGGGGCGTTATCGGCTGATAGCGTTGTGCCGGCAACCGATGCGCTGGTCACAAATATACCCGGCACTGCACTGGCCATTATGACCGCCGATTGTGTGCCGATCCTGATCTTTGATCCGGTCCGCGGAGCTATCGGTGCCGTTCATGCCGGTTGGCGGGGAACTCTGGCCAAACTGGCTGTCAAAGCCATTTGGACTTTGCAAGAGGTTTATGGCACCCAGCCGAGTGATTGCCAGGTTGTGATCGGGCCGGCCATTGGCCCGTGTTGTTTTCAAGTCGGTCCGGAAGTGGTTGAGAAATTTGCCAAGCATTGGGCCGGGGATGACTTAACTTTTATTAGTCGCTCCGCGCAGGGATGGTACGTCGACCTGGCCCGAGCGAATTCCCTGATATTGCAGGGAATTGGAATCTCTGACAAGAATATCTTTGGTGGCTCACACTGCACTTGTTGCCGGTCGCAACAGTATTTTTCATACCGTAGAGACCAAGGACGCACGGGTAGAATGGCAGCAGTTATCGGGCTGGTGGAGTGATTATAGTCAGATGGCACGGGTGAAGAATAATCAGGTTGAGAAAACGAGGAGGCGTGCAAAACGCAATCTGCCGCAGACAGAGGTTAAGAAAACATCTAAGCTGGGCCGGGAAATCAAAGGGGTTTTACTGGCCGCGGCTTTGGTTTATATTCTGCTAAGCTTGTCCGGCTTCAATACCGGCGAGGTTGGCCTGTGGATTGCGAGCGGAGTTACCTATTTGTTAGGTTCCGGCGCCAAATTGATCACCGCGCTTGGTTTTATTGATGCGTTTACCATCTTTACCGGCCGCAAGCTGCAGGTCACTCCAAAAAGGCTGGGCCTATTTTTATTAGCTTTAATATTTTTGACTTACTCCCACATGCGCCTCTTAGTCTTGGAACCATTAGAAACTATCCCGCTCACCTTTGCGGAGATCAGTCGGCCGGTAGGCACCGCTCAGGGCGGAGGCATCGTGGGGGCCGTTTTACTTTTTGCCGGGTTGCGTTTTTTTGATGTAATCGGGACTTACGTAGTTCTCGGTGCGGGTACGTTAATCGGAATCATTATGATTTTGGATAAAACCATGCGCCAGTTTATCGGCCGAGTTGTTCAGTTCGTTTTTCGGGCTGTGCGCAGCTTAATTTTTGGAGTCGGCTACTTGCTTGGTTTGTGCTTGCGGGGCATCCGCAATTCCGTTTTCGGTACATCGCCGGTGTTTACCAAAGCTGATATTGATGATTCGGCTGATCTGCCGGCCAAAGCTGTGCCGGCGGGCAAGCCTCATCGCTTTAATCTGAACAACGACGAGGCCCGCCCGGCAAAACGTAGTACCCAGCCTGAGGTAGCCGCTAGCAGTGAGGTTGCCATTGCCATAAACACCTATCAAGAGCCTGACAACTTAGCCAAGTTTAACCCGGAAAAGCTACGGAAATCCAAAGACGGTGCTTATGTCTTGCCTCCGTTGGATTTGTTGTTACCTCCGGATAAAAGCGGCGGCCAGGCCGCCCGAGCCGAATTAGTTCAAATGGGGCGCTTATTGGAGGAGACCTTGGCCAACTTCGGGATTGAGGCCAAGGTGGTTCAGATCGACTGTGGGCCGGTGATTACGCGCTATGAAATCCAGCCCGCACCCGGCATTAAAGTCAGCCGGATCGTCAGTTTAGCGGATGACATCGCCCTATCCCTGGCTGCGGAGGATGTCCGGATTGAAGCGCCGATACCCGGCAAAGCAGCGGTAGGTATCGAGGTGCCTAATAAGCGGCAAGAGATGGTGCGCATCTGCGAAGTGATTGGCACCGCCGAATACCACCAAGCCAAGTATAAACTGCCGCTAGTGCTCGGTAAAGGGGTAGCCGGAGATATTCAAATCGTCGATTTGGCCGCCATGCCGCATTTGTTGATTGCGGGTGCTACCGGGTCCGGCAAAAGCGTCTGCATTAATACTTTTATTATCAGCCTACTCTACCGGTTACGCCCTGACCAGCTGCGCCTTTTATTGATCGATCCTAAGCGAGTTGAGCTGGCCGTTTACGATGGGATCCCCCATCTTTTGGCGCCGGTCATCACCGATCCCAAGAAAGCAGCAGCGGCTCTCAAATGGGTCGTTGAGGAGATGGAGAATCGCTATGAGCTCTTTGCCCAAGCCGGGGTTCGTAGCCTGGAAAAGTACAATGCCTGGGTGGCGGAACAACAAAAGAACCTGCAGAAAACCGATGAGCATATTGCAGAAACCGAGGCGGAAAAAGAACCATTGGAGCCGCTTCCATATATGGTGGTAATCATTGATGAGCTCGCGGATTTGATGATGGTTGCCACATCCGATGTCGAAGATGCGATCTGCCGGATCGCCCAAATGGCGCGAGCCGCCGGCATCCATTTGGTTGTGGCGACGCAGCGCCCGAGTGTTGATGTTATTACCGGGTTGATTAAGGCGAATATTCCGGCGCGGATCGCGTTTGCGGTTTCCAGTCAAGTCGACTCGCGTACGATCCTGGATTCGAACGGGGCAGAGCGGCTCATTGGCCGGGGAGACATGTTGTATCAGTCTCCGTCTGCTGCCAAGACCATCCGCATTCAAGGAGCGTATATTACCGACAAAGAGATTGAGGCGGTTGTTCAGTTCCTCAAAAGCCAAGGGACCCCGGAGTATGAGACGGCCATTGGGGAACGAACGCTTAAAGTTGAGGCGAGCGAAGAGATTGACGACGAATTATTTGAAGATGCTGTCCGCTTGGTGGTCAACAGCGGACAAGCCTCCATATCTTTACTACAGCGACGTTTTCGCATCGGGCATTCCCGAGCCGCCCGCCTAATGGATATGATGGAGCTCAAGGGGATTGTCGGACCTTATCAGGGCAGTAAGCCGCGTGAGGTGCTTGTGCGGCCGGACTCCGAGGATGAGTATTGATGAGTGGTCAGCAGACATGGTACTTCGAGTACAAAATTGTCCGTGACCGCATCGGATTATTAGGCGATGTGGCGACCCTCTTTGGAATGCTGGGAATTAACATTCAAACCGTTAACAGCCTGGGCAGAGAGATTCGCGGTTTTTTGCTCCAAGCGGATGAACAACAGACCAGACAACTGTTGATGGCCTTGGCAAATTTCGAATCAATTGAGGTTACTTCTTTGCGCCAACCATCCCTGGTCGATTACATTTGCTTGCGTCACGGCAAAGCCGTTTCCGCAGAGCCGGGTAGACCGCCAGTTTTTCGCTTTTTGCGTTCCGATCTGGATGTTGTGATCGATCTAATGGCCTCCTACTTGGCTGATCGAGCCCCGGTTACCATCGGATTGCGTGGTTCACCTAACGTCGGTAAGACCGAAGCTACGGTAGCAGCCTGTGTTTATGCCAATAAGCGGTGGGTAGTCGTGAGCGGAACAATCTTTCGCCAGGTCTTGCGTACCGATTTGGATGAACGGGATTATTCAGCTGACACGGTATTATTAATCGACGCTATTACCTCCGCCCACCGCCCTGTTCCTGAGCATCGTCGTTTAATTGGGCAGGTGTTGGCGCGTCCGGTTAATAAGGTCATCGAACATCCGGATATCTTTTTGCGCGAAGGACTGCTGCGCCCGGAAGATCTGGATGTGATTATAGAGGTTAGAGCGAAACCGGAAGATGATATTTGTTATGATCGGATTCCCATGTCGGTAAACTCTTTTGATTGTAGCTAGGAGGTGGACACGATTAAGAGTTTAGGTGACCGTCTGCGCCAGGAGCGGGAAAGGCAAGGCCTAACTATTGAGGACATAGCGCAGAAAACGTACATTCGAAAGAAGTATCTGGAGGCTATTGAGTCCGGTGATCATTCCGATCTACCGGGGGAAGTTTATGTCAAAGGGTTTTTGCGGAGCTATGCCGAGGCATTAGGGTTGAATGGCTGGGACTTTGTAGCGGAGTATAACCACTTAATCGGGGCGAAGGCCGAAGACAAAGCCGACCAGGAAGCCGGGACGACTTCCGCCGGCTTGGATAGCGCCGCGGCCGTTTCGAAGCAACAAGCCGGCGGTCGCGTAATGCAAAATCCGATTATGTTGCCGGCCAAGCAAAAATATCTGCGGAACAAATCTAAGCAAGACCGGCGGCTAATCGGCGTCATCGCTTTGGTGTTAGTGCTCGTTGTCTTATATGTTGTTCTGGTGCCAAATGGAGTGGAGGCCCCCGGTACTGAACAAACTATTACGGAAACGATTCTTCCAAGTGAGCTGCCTGAAGCGGCAGAGAGCTCTGCTTCCGCGGAGGCTGTTGAACCGGACACTACCGATACGTCTACAGCTGCTGCTCACGATTCATCTGTTGATCTGGCGACTGCGCCGACTGTAGCTTTACCACCTGTGCATGTTCTAATTTCCGCACATGAAGATTGTTGGCTGGAAGTTTACGCTGATGGGAAGCTAATATATACTGGAATCATTACGCCTGGCTCTCGCTATGAGGCCCAGGGTGAGCAAAAGGTTCAGGTCCGCTTTGGCAATCCGGGCGGTGTTACGGTGGTACACAACGGTAAGGCGGTCGGGAATATTGGCAGACAGGTGCACACCCGTGTATTTACCCCCGATACGCATTACATTATTGCGGATGTTCGCCGTGAGGAACGGCCGCGGGTTCAAGAACCCGAGCCGGCCCGTAACGAACCGGTCGATAAGGAACCGGTCAGTAACGAATCGGTAGATAGTCAGCCGGAGTTAGCAGGATTTTCAGAACTAGATGAGAATTAATCCAGGATTGTTCAGAGTTAATTTTGAGTTCTAGGAAGGGGTTTTCGATTGTGGATCGCTTGATCTCGATGTGCAAACAACGCGGCTTCATTTATCAGAGCAGCGAAATATATGGAGGTCTCAACAGCTGCTGGGACTATGGTCCATTAGGGGCTGAGCTGAAGCGCAACATCAAGGATGCTTGGTGGTATGCGAATGTCCATCTACGCGATGATGTGGTGGGGGCTGATACCAGCATTCTGATGCACCCGGATGTTTGGCGGGCTAGCGGACATCTAGCTAACTTCACCGATCCGTTGGTGGACTGTAAACAGTGTAAGCGGCGCTACCGGGCCGACCATTTGAGCACTGAGGTCTGTCCGGAGTGCGGTGGCGAATTGACCGAGCCCAGACAGTTTAACCTGATGTTTAAAACCTTTTTAGGTCCGGTTGAAGAAGATGCGGCGGTAGTATATCTTCGCCCGGAGACCGCCCAAGGAATCTTTGTTGACTTTAAGTTAACCCAAGCTGCTTCGCGCTTACGCATACCGTTTGGGATCGCCCAAATTGGCAAGAGTTTCCGGAACGAAGTCTCCCCGGGCAACTTTATCTTTCGTAGCCGCGAATTTGAACAGATGGAATTAGAGTTTTTTGTCTCCGAGCGAGATGCTGATGAGTGGTTCGAGCGCTGGGTCGAGGCTCGTTGGAACTGGTATCTCAGCTTGGGGTTGAACCCTAACAAGCTTCGTAAGCGGGCGCATGGCCCGGATGAACTGGCTCATTATGCCAAAGCCTGTTTCGATCTGGAGTATGAGTTTCCCTTTGGCTGGCAAGAGATTGAGGGGATCGCTCATCGGGGCAATTTTGATCTTTCGCAGCATATTAAGCATAGCGGCAAAGATTTGAGTTATTTTGACGATCGTACTAACGAGCGCTATGTGCCGATTGTGGTTGAAGCTTCCGCCGGGGTCGACCGTGCGCTGCTCACCTTCTTGGTTGATGCCTTCGTCGAAGAACCCGAACGGGTTGTGCTTAAGCTGCATCCAAAGTTAGCTCCTTACAAAGCGGCGATTTTCCCGTTACAAAAGAAACCTGAGCTACAAGCAATGGTCGAAAAGATCAAGGAAGACCTCAAGTACGATTTTCCGGTCATAACCGATGATACCGGCAGCATCGGCAAACGGTATCGTCGTCAAGACGAGATCGGGACCCCGTATTGCATCACCGTTGACTTCGAGTCCTTAGAGGATGGCCAGGTGACGGTGCGGGATCGCGACACAATGGCTCAGGTGCGGATTTCCACTGAAGGGCTCAAAGCCTACCTACATGATAAATTGCAGTGGCGTCCTGTTGTGAAATAGTTTTCCAGAGGGGGGACCTAGCTATCAAGCGGTTACGCAGAATTATCATCGCCGCCATAGTACTGATTATCGGCTTTTTATCCCTGGGTGCCGAGTTTTATACCGATTTGCTCTGGTTTGACAACTTGGGGTATGCTTCGGTCTTTTGGACAGTCGTAATCTCAAAGTGGTTGTTATACCTACTTGTCGGGATTGTCTTTTTTGCTTTTATTTTTGTCAACTTACAACTGACCAAGCCGGTGATCGGTGAAACAATCAGCAATATTCAGGCTTTTCCGCAGATAGCTCAGGTTCTAACCTCAAAACGTGTTTCCACGGTTTTTGTGGTAGTCGCGCTGGTGCTGGCGGTCATGGGTAGTGCAGCCGCCGGCGGCAACTGGGAACTGTTGCAAAGCTTTATCCATGCAGTGAGCACCGGGGAGACTGATCCGCTTTTTAGTCGAGATATCGGGTTTTATCTTTTTAAATTGCCGTTCTACAAGTATGCTTATGAGCTTGTGATGAGCTTACTGGTAATGACCATTATTCCGGTAGGCTTCATTTACTTTGTTTTCGGATCTTTTGGCTTTGCCAAGTTCAAAGTGATTATTAAGGGCCGGGCCCGTTACCACCTGGCCGTCCTTAGCGCCCTCTTGTTCATCGTACAAGGATTGGGCTACCGGGTCGCGATGTATAATTTGGTTTATTCTACCCGCGGAGTGGTTTCCGGAGCCAGCTATACCGATGTAACAGTGCTTGTCCCCGGTTATAAGATTTTATTCTGGCTGGCGATTTTAACCGCTATCTTGATGATCGTGGCCGCAATCATCAGAAAAGCCCGCTATATGGTTGCCAGTGTTGTTCTGTTGGTTGCAGGATCACTCCTGATCGGTGGTATCTATCCAAATCTCATTCAGAATTTTGTTGTGGAGCCGAATGAATTAGCCAAAGAATCACCATATATCAAATTCAATATTGAGTCCACTCTCAAAGCTTATGGGCTTGATCAGATCGAAGAACGTGAATTCGAGTTAGGGCCGGAGCTTAGCTATCAAGCATTGAAACAGGAAAAGGGCTTGATTGACAATATCCGCCTCTGGGATTATCGCCCGCTCTTGGCCAGTTATGGTCAATTGCAAGAGATGCGACTCTATTATGATTTCCTGGAGGTGGATATCGATCGGTACTGGATCGATGGTTCGCTGCGTCAGGTGGCCATTTCGGCCCGCGAAATGAACAACCGCAGCCTGGCTGAACAGGCTAGAACCTGGATTAATCAGCGACTAATCTATACCCACGGTTACGGCGCGGTAGTTAGCCCGGTTAATGAGGTTAATGCCGAAGGTATGCCTAATTTTTGGGTAAAGAATATTCCCCCGGTCAGCACCTATCCTGAATTGGAGATCACCCAACCGGCCATTTATTATGGTGAGTCACAGGATGGTTATGTCATCGTCAATACGAAGGCGGGGGAATTTGATTATCCTGTCGGAGATCAGAATGCCTATGTCAAGTATGCCGGCAGCGGCGGAGTGCAACTCTCCAATCCGTTTGTTAAAGCAGCTGCGGCTTTTCGGTTTAAGACCCTCAAGATCATGTTGTCTAATGAGATTACCTCGGAGAGCCGCGTGATGTTTTACCGCAATATTCATGAGCGGGTACGGCGGATTGCGCCATTTCTCAGATATGACCGCGATCCCTACCTGGTAATCAATGAGGGAAAACTGTACTGGATCCAAGATGCGTATGTCACCAGCAACCTGTACCCGTATTCCCAACCTGTTGCCGGATGGGGCAATTATGTGCGTAACTCGGTCAAGGTCGTCATTGATGCCTACTCCGGTCAGGTCACTTATTACTTGGTTGATCCAAAGGAGCCAATTGCGCAGGTTTACGCAAAGATCTTTCCTACGCTGTTTAAGCCGATTACCGAGATGCCGAGCGGGCTGGTCAGTCATTTGCGTTATCCGGAGGATTTGTTCGATCTGCAATCAAGGATTCTCGCCCGTTACCATATGACTGATCCGACGGTTTTTTACAACAATGAAGATATGTGGAATATTCCCAATGAGATCTATCAGGACAGGGAAATCGAAATGGAGCCGTTCTACCTCGTTTCCGACCTCGGAGATGGGGAAGGGGAAGAGTTCATTCTTATCAGGCCATTTACCCCGAGCCGGAAAAACAACATGATTGCCTGGTTGGCTGCTCGTCCCGGTTACACTGAGGGTTATGGCCAATTACTATTGTACAAGTTTCCCAAACAGGCGCTTACCTTTGGGCCGATGCAGATTGAGGCCCGCATTGACCAGGATTCCGAGATCAGCCGGCAGTTGACCCTCTGGAATTCGCGCGGTTCTTCGGTGATCAGGGGCAACCTGTTGGTTATCCCGATTAAAGGAACCATCCTTTATGTTGAACCGCTTTACTTGCGCTCGGCGCAGAGCGAACTACCGGAGCTGGCCAGGGTGATTGTCGCCTATGGCAATCAGGTGGTGATGGCGTCCAGCCTGGATGAAGCGCTCCGGGAAATTGCCGGTGAAGGCGCAGATGTAGTGCAGGCCGTGCCTGCTCTGCCTGACCAGCTGCCGCGGGAAGATGCGGAGGAAAACCTGCCCGAACTGATCAACGAAGTTGTCCGCCTCTTTAACCAGGCGCAGCAAGATTTGGCCGCCGGTGATTGGACTGCCTACGGCCGAACAATGTCTCGCCTGCAGGCAGTGATTGATGAGCTGAGTCAGCACAAGGAGTAGATCCATGGAAGATAAAGTTGTTGCAGAGCATTCGGCCGGTGGAGTTGTGATCAACCAGGCGGGGCAGGTTTTGCTGATCGAACATCTGCGTGGAGAATGGATCATGCCGAAAGGACATTTGGAGGGGGATGAGACCCCGGCCGAAGCAGCCATTCGTGAAATCCGCGAAGAAACCGGTTTGGATTGCACTTTACAGGCGGAGATCGGCGTAACACGTTATGCTTTCCGCCGGGATAATACTACGGTGCAGAAACAAGTAACCTGGTTTCTGGCAACCCCGCAGACGAGCAACGTAATGCCGCAAGAGAGCGAAGGTATTGTCAGAGCTGAATGGTTTACCCCGCAAGAGGCCATGGACCGCTTAACGTTTGAGTTGGATCGCGCGATTTTGGCTAAGGCTCTGGAATTGGCCAAGCTAGAGTTTTAACAGCTCGCGTAGTCGTTTGGACTGTCCACGACTGACCGGGATTTCCGTTTGGGCTTCATCCGCCATAATCAGAGAGTAGGCCCCGTTTATATACGAGATAATTTCTTTGACGTGCTCCAGGTTGACCAGGTGGCCGCGGTGGGCTCGAAAGAAGTTGGTTCCGAGCGCCTGCAGCTTATCTTCCAGCTCTTTAAGCGTATATCTGGTAATCAAGAGCTCATTGTATAATTTAAGCAGCACGGTATTGTCTTTCACAACCGCGAAATATACCTCATTCGGGTTGATCAGCACTGTTTTCCCTTTGCGCTCGGCCACCAGCTTAGGCAGTGTGGCGTATTCCGCAGCGGGAGGCTCACTTTCTGCTAGCTGCTTGGTGATTTTACTCAAGGCCTTTTCCAAGCGTTCTTCGCTGACCGGTTTGAGCAAGTAATCAACCGCGTTGACGTCAAATGCCTTGAGTGCGTACTGTTCATAGGCCGTGACAAAGATGATCACCGGCGGTTTTTTCAGCTGCCTGATCTCTTCAGCCAGTGCGATCCCATCTAAACCTGGCAGTTCAATATCAAGAAAGACCAAATCATAGGGGATTGCCCGCAAGAGCTGCAGGGCTTCCTCAGCATGGGTAGCTTCACCAACGACTTCCACTTTCGTCTTGGTCTTCGATAATAGATACCGCAATTCAGCGCGGGCCGGATATTCGTCATCGAGAATTAGGGCCCGTAATTTCACTGATCATACCTCCGATCCGTGCTTTATTCCAAGGAAAACTGATTTTAATGCGCGTACCTGCTTTCGGAGCCGAGTCGATCACAAAGGTTAGCTCCTGACCGTATAACCGTTTGAGGCGTTCATAGACATTGCTGAGCCCTACTCCGAAGCCGGAGCCTTGCCCGGAGATTAGTGCTTCAGCCTTGGTTTTTTCATCCATTCCAACACCGTCATCAGCTACTTCTACTTCCAGCAGATTCTCTTTGACCCTTGCACTAATCCGCAGATGGCCCGAACCAACTTTTGGCGAAAGACCATGCCTGATTGCATTTTCAACCAGGGGCTGGAGGGTCAGTTCGGGAAATGGGAGATCCTTAACCTCCGGACTGATGTCATAGGTAATCTTGAGGCGATCTTTGAAACGATGTTCTTCAAGGTACAAATAACTCTGGACAAACGCCAGCTCATCGGCGAAGGTATGGAAATGCCCCGGCTTTTTGAGGGCCAGGCGAAAGAAATCAGATAACTTGATAAGCATTTCGCGGGCCTTGGCCGGCTCAACCCGACTAAACATAATGATCGTATTCAGGGTGTTAAAGAGAAAATGAGGGTTAATTTGGGCTCTCAAGGCATCAAGTTCGGCTTTAGTGGTCAGCTGGGTCTGCCGATCGAGTTCGGCTAGTTCAATCTGCATGTTCAGTAGTTGGCCCAAACCTTCGGCTAACCGGACTGTATATTCCGGGGGGCCGCCGGCTTTATTCTCATATAATTTCAAGGCACCTACTACTTCGGAGCGACATTTCAGCGGCACAATAACCGCCCCGTCGAGCGGGCAGTCACAGTGGTCTGCGCGAGGGCAGTTTAGCTCGCGTTGACTACTAATAATCTGGGTCGTTCCGGTAGAGATACATTTTTTCGTTGCTTCCGTGAGGATTTTGTCGCCCGGACGATGCATCTCACAGCCGGCGCCAATAAACGAGAGCACGTGCTCTCGGTCGGTAATGGCAACGGCAGCCACATCGCTAATTTGCTTGATAATTTCGGCAATTTTTTGGGCGGTCAGCCGATTGAGACCTTGGCGTAGAAACGGCAAGGTAGCGCAGGCTATCTGCAGTGTTTTGCCGGCTTCCAACGAACTCTCGCCGGAAGCCGCCTGGCGTGTCAGGCTAACGGCATCACTCTTTACTCGAGTCCGGGGTTTATTTACCGCGTATATGGCTAACGCGTTTAAACCGACCAGGACCGCCAAGATTTTGATGGCCGTGATCAACTCTATGCCAAAGAGCAGTAAGCTGCTCAATTGTCCGATTGATAGCGCGAGTAAGATTAATAAGTTTCGTCGGAGCAATTCTCGAAACCCCCTTGCTGAAGTAAAATGTATATTCCGCTACGCGTGAGCAGATTCCTGCCCTCGGCTAGGCAGCTCAAACCGGTATTTAGACCAATGAACCCCAAAATTCGGCAATTGATTGAAAATTGAGACCACTTGTGCGTGAACTTAGCTATAATTTCTGGTAAACACCTGTCGAAAGGATGTGTGAAAGCATGGAGAAGCACGAGAACAAACTGAAAAAGAAGTTGCTTGTAGTTGCAGCCGTATTAATCCAGGTTTGTCTGGGTACCGTCTATGCTTTTAGCGTTTTTGTTAATCCCTTGCGCGAAACCATGGGCTGGTCTTTAAACCAGGTTTCTTTGGCCTTTACCATCTGCCTGGCTTCATTCACCATCTTCATGAATGTAGCCGGCCGATTGCAAGACCGGAAAGGCCCGCGCTTAACAGCCACTATCGGCGGATTATTGTTAGGCTGCGGCTTGATCTGGGCCGGACTGACCCGGAGCTTACTAGGCTTTTACTTGGCCTATGGAGTCATGGCCGGAGCCGGCATCGGTTTTGGTTACGTCGCTCCGATCAGTACCTTGGTGCAGTGGTTTCCGGAACGCAAAGCCTTGATGAGCGGATTGGGCGTCTTCGGCTTTGGAGCCGGTCCATTGGTCCTTGCGCCTACGGCTACTTATTTGATCGGGCTCTATGGGGTTAATCGAACCTTAACCTTGGTTGGAGCAATTTTCTTATTAGTAGTTTCGGGATCGGCTCAGCTCTTGTCGCTACCACGGCCAATTTCAGCCCAAAAGGTTGCCGGAGGTGAAGCCGAGCAGCCGATCTGGCAAACAGGAAGGTTCTGGCGCTTATGGCTGTACTTTTTGGTCGGGGCTGGTGCCGGATTGATGGTTATTTCCCAAGCTGCTCCCCTGGCCCAAGAATTGGCAGGTCTCTCTGTCGTCGAAGCCGCCAGTATTGTTGGTTTGCTGGCGCTGACCAACGGTTTAGGCCGCTTGCTGTGGGGCTATGTTGCCGATAAATATGGATACGACAGAACGCTCGCTTTAATCTTCGCCTTGTTTACCTTAGATTTGTTAGTCGTACTACAGTTGGCAGCAAACCGCTGGTTGCTAAGCATAGGTCTATTGACAGCAGCTTTCTGCTTTGGCGGCATTTTGGCGCTGATGCCTGCCTTGACCAGCAAGTATTTTGGTGATGCTCGTTTAGGTCGTAATTACGCTCTGGTCTTTTCCGCCTATGGCGTAGCCGGCGTACTGGGTCCGATGCTGATCTCTATGGTCTTTACGCACACGGGCAGCTATATGGCGGCACTCTGGTTCTATGGTCTGGCATCTTTGGTCGCCTGGCTGAGCTTCCGACCGTTTCAAACGATGCGGTTGGCAGCCGGCAAGCAGTTCAAGTCGTAAATTCAACAGTTAAGCGCTTGTTTTTGACCGTTCAAACGTTTTTCTTTGCCTGATTTGCCTGTATTTTCTAGACTTAAATTAGGACACTTGTAAGGATTTTTGAGGAGGGAGTAATCTAATGTTTTCTAAATATCCGCAACAGCCACATGGTGGCAAATTAGTAAACCGGGTTGTCCCTGAAGATCAATTAGCCGGGGAATTGGAGAAGGCCCAATCATTGCCCAAAATTATGGTTGATCAGGAAGCGGCGATTACTATCGAGATGATCGCCACCGGTGTTCTCTCTCCAAACGAAGGGTTTATGAATGAAGCAGATTATAAATCTGTTTTGTATTCCGGTAGGCTGCAGAACGGCCTGATCTGGCCGACCCCGCTCAGCTTCGCGCCGGCAGGGCAGCGCAATAGCGAAGTGATCAAGTCACTGTCGGTTGGTTCGGAAGTCGCGATCATCAACGAGGATAAAGAGCCTATCGCCATCTTAGAGGTTCAGGACATCTTTAAGTACAACAAGGAGGAACGGGCCAAGTGCTTGTTCGGTACTACCGACCGAAACCATCCGGGTGTTGACGCGATCTTCAGACGGATGGGCGACATCTCTTTAGGCGGTCCGATTCGTCTGTTGCGCCGGGTCAACTGGGGTCCTTTTGAAAAGCTCCGCTTAGAGCCCAAAGATACCTGGCATCTGTTCTATGAGGAAAAGAAATATAAATCGGTCGGCGGTTTTATCACCGGGGCCAACCCTGTACACCGCGGGCATGAGTACATCCACAAGAATGCCCTCGAAACCATTGACGGCTTGCTCATCCAACCTTTGGTCGAGATGGCGAAGAGAGAGTATACTCGTAACGAGTTCCGTATTCTCGCTTATCGCGCCATCTTGGATACCTATTATCCCAAGGGCCAAGTGACCCTGGCGCCGCTCCGGGTAACCTATATTTTCGCCGGGCCGCGCGAAGCCGTACTGCACGTCTTGATTATGAAGAATTACGGTTGTACCCACGCTCTCATCGGCCGTGACCATGCCGGTGTAGGCGATTATTACGACAAGTACGCCTGCCATACGATTTTTGATGAGTTCACCCCTGAAGAGTTAGGTATCCAAGTTCGCTTGTATCACGAGGTTTTCTACTGCACTCGCTGCGATTCGCTCGCTACTGTCAAGACCTGCCCGCATGATGAGCGGTTCAGAATTTCCATTTCCGGTACCGGCATTAGAGAGCTGTTGCGGCGCGGCATGATGCCACCGAAGGAGATCTGCCGTCCTGAGTCCAGCCGTATTGCGATGCAAGGTATTCAGCCCAAAGGTGTGGATGCCGATGGCAACTCCATCTATCCGGTCGGCAAGACGATTAAAGGAATTTTCCCCTTCTATCTCACAGCTACCCGGTTAGGTGGCCGTTATCGCTACAAGCCGCTCGATCCGGCTGAATTGACCAACCGCGATTTGGAGGCCGCGATGCTTGATGCGCGCCAGAACGCCGATCGCATCTACGCGGAAACCTATGCGGAATTCTGCTATGTTTCCGATTCCAATCGCGATCTCCAGCCGCAGTGGGTAACCGATGCCCGTGAGCTGATGGCCGGCCAGCAGCATATGGTAATTCAAGACCTAATCGAGAAGGTCGAAGGAGCTCCGGAAAAAGCCTCTGATGAGTTCATGTACCAAGACAAAGCGGAGGCTAAACGTGAACTTGAGGTCGCCCAGGAATTGCTCAACGATATTCCGCGGCCGCTGCATGCCAAACAGATCCAGTACCGGACCTGGAACCCGCTTCCGTACTACCGCTATCGCGGGGCCGACAAAGATGTCGAGGAGCCGGAAACCGAGGCGGACGAACCGGCTGAAGCCGCACTATAGTTTAGCAATTAATCGCACTAAAGCCGCTCTTTGAGCGGCTTTTTTTTGCCCCCGAAAATCGTCATATTGACCGTGGACACGGCATATATTTGTGGCGAATAGGGGGGAGGTCTAACAGATGGCACGGTTCAAAGATTGGGAGGCCGAGAAAAACGGATCGGGATTATTCTTTGTACTGATAGCCCTGGTTGTGGTAGCAGTATTGGGAGCTCGGTATTTAGGGTTTTACCCGGGCGATAGTGGTGGTGATTTTGTCATTACGCAAACGGAGCCTCCGGTTGTTAACCAAGTGACTAGGGTTTCCGAGCCGCTAGTGGCGATCTACCATACTCACACCAGCCAAAATTACGCGCCAAAGGAGAGCTTTGCCAAAGGTGATCACGGCGATATCGTAGAGATCGGTAAAATATTTGCCCAGGAGTTAAGTTTACGCGGGATTAAGACGATCCATTCCCAGGCTGTTCATGACTATCCTGTCTTCAGAGTGGCCTACGAAAACGCTGCAGAGACGGTAGCGGCGACCGTGAGCGCTAATAGCAATCTGCAGATGATTTTCGATCTCCATCGTGATGGAGTGCCCGCTTCAGCTCCGGCCAGCAGAGTAACGACCACCTTACATGGGCAAGATGTAGCCAGAATCCTGTTGGTGGTCGGCAAAGATAACCCTAATTATGCGCAAAATTTGGCTTTCGCCAATGAGCTTCAGGCCCGGATGGAGGAGATGTATCCCGGTTTATGCAGAGGAGTAATGCTCAAAGAAGGTACCTATAACCAGGAGAAGCATGCGCAATCCGTCGCTGTTTATATCGGCAGTCATCCGCAAACAACTATGGCGCAAGCCGAACGGAGTGCTAAGTTGCTGGCCAACGTGGTTGCCACCATGGTTCAAGAACCATTCTAAAGATTTAGCGACAACTCCCTCAAGATGTATTTACTTGCCCTGATCGCTGGGGCAAGTTATTTTTTTTGGCAGGTTTTTACCTCCGCCTCCAGAATGATACAAGCTACGAGGGTGAATAATAGAGGGGCAGCCAATATTATCCACAAACTCTTTCATGTATGACATAATACAATGAATTGTTGCGAAGTTCTATTTAGTAGGAGTGGTACCCCGTGACTGAGAAACAAAGGGTGCATCTAGTTGGGATTGGCGGTTCAGGCATGAGTCCTCTGGCCAAAATCTTGGTGGAGAAGGGGTGGCAGGTATCCGGATCGGATCTGCGCGACACACCAACCACCCGCCATCTCAGTTCGCTTGGCGTATCGGTGAAAATCGGCCATCACCAAGCCAACCTTACTGACCCTGATTTAGTTGTCATTTCTTCAGCCATCGGTCCTGATAACCCGGAAGTAGTTGCTGCGGAGGAACGCGGCATTCCGGTAATCCATCGCTCAGAACTACTGGCCAGGATGTTGAACAGCTGTAAGGGGATCGCGATTAGCGGCGCCCACGGTAAAACAACTATTACCTCCATGGTCGCGTTAATTTTGGATCGTGCCGGATTAGACCCCACCGTGGTTATCGGCGGGGAGTTGGCGGAGATTGGCGGGGGAGCCCGATCGGGGGAAGGTCAGTATCTGGTCGCCGAGGCCGATGAGAGTGACCGTTCTTTTCTCAGATATCGGCCGTATATTGCGGTGATATCCAATATCGAAGCCGATCACCTCGAAAATTATAATGGTCAGTTTTCCCAGGTAGTCGAAGGTTTTGTTCAGTTTATGCGTAACGTGAAAGAGGATGGGCTGGTGATCGTCTGTATTGATGATCCGGTACTCCGAGAGATTACGCCGCACAGCGAGGTCCCGGTTTTCACTTACGGCTTTGGAGCGGCTGACTATCAGGCCGACCAAGTTCAGGTTAACAAGTTAGGCGGGAATACTTTTACGGTTTTCGAAAAGGGCGCAGCGGTCGGGTCGATTGAACTGCGTGTCCCAGGACGGCACAATGTCGCCAATGCCCTGGCGGCAATTGCGGTAGCCCGTCAAGTTGGGGTTGACTGGCCCGCGATCCGGAGTGCGCTCAGAGAGTTTCACGGGGCTAAACGACGTTTTCAGTTTATCGGGGAGGTTAACGATATTCTGATCGTTGATGATTATGCCCACCATCCGACCGAAATCATGGCCACTCTGCGGGCTGCTAAGGAAGGCTGGAACCGGAAGCTCTTTGCCGTTTTTCAGCCCCATCGTTATTCGCGCACACATTATTTGTTTAAAGAATTCACCCAGGCTTTCGATTTGGCTGATGAAACCATTATTGCCAATATTTATTCGCCGCCGCCGGACCACCCGATTCCCGGAGTAACCGCCGCCAAATTAGCCGCGGAAATAGCAGAGCATACCGGGCGCCGGGTGGTGCAGATTGATGATAAAGCTGCGATCATCGAGTATCTGCTCGAACGGATCAAGCCTGGAGATATGGTAATTACTATGGGAGCCGGAGACATCTGGCAGGTAGCTGAGGGTCTAGCCAACTCGCTGAAAAAACTACTCAACAATGCCGTAGGGTAGACAGACCGGGCAGCCAGAGGCGCTGTCGGTTTTCACCTGCGCTTTGACTTTGAATACCTCAGTCAATAACTCTTCGGTTAAGATCTCCTGCGGCGGGCCTTGTTTGATGATGGTCCCGTTTTTCAGAGCGATCAGGCGATGACTATACCGCGCGGCCTGGTTAATATCATGCAAGACCATGACTACAGTGAGGCCTAGCTCACGGTTAAGTCTGCTGATTAGCTCCATGACCTCCAGTTGATGGCAGATATCAAGATAAGTTGTTGGTTCGTCCAACAAAAGAACCTGTGGTGATTGGGCTAAGGCCATCGCAATCCAGGCACGTTGCCGTTCACCACCGGAGAGAGTACCAACCAGGCGGTCGGCCAGATGAGTGGTCTTGGTTTGCTCTAAGGCCCAGCGGACGACTTCGTAATCATTGGCCCCGCTGCGTTGCCACCAGTTCAAGTGCGGTGTGCGGCCGCGGCTAACCAGCTCAACAACTGTTAGATCGGCCGGGGCCTGGGGAGTCTGCGGGAGAATCGCCAACTGCTGAGCCACTTTCTTCGTCGACATGCTTTGAATATCCTGGCCGTTGAGGTAGACTACCCCGCTGCGCGCTTTGAGATAGCGAGCTAAAGCTTTTAAAATAGTGGACTTACCGGAACCATTAGGACCGATGAAGGTCACAATCTCGCCGGATTCGATGAATATGCTCAGTTCCGGCACAATGATTGTCGATTCGTAAGATAATGAAATGTTCTTTGCTGCGAGAATCAATGTGTCGTCCTCCTTCTGAGTAGGTAGAGGAAGAATGGAGCGCCCAAGCAGGCGGTCAAAATACCGACCGGCAACTCAATTGGGTCGAGCACCATCCGGGCGGCAATATCGGCCAATACCAACAAAGTAGCGCCGCCCAACGCTGAAGCCGGCAAAAGAAAGCGGTAATCGGAACCGGCTATCAAGCGGATGATGTGGGGCACAATCAAGCCGACAAAGCCAATGAGGCCGGATACACTGACCGCGGCCGCAGCTAGAATGCAGGCCAACCCGATCAGCAACATTCGCACCCGTTCCACGCGCATCCCCAAACCGGTTGCCATCTCGTCTCCCAATAGCAGGACGTTTACTTGTCTGCCGGTCAAGAGGGCAATTGTACCAGCTACTAGTATGTACGGCCAGAGCTGGTGCCAGTGATGCCAACCGCGTCCGGCCAAGCCGCCGGCCAACCAACTCATCACGGACTGTACGTTTTCGCTGAAGATGTTTAAGACGGCCGATGTACCGGCATTCATGAGTGCAGAAACGGCCACACCGGACAGAATCATCCGCATCGGCGAAACCCCGGCCCGCCACGCCAGAGCATAGACTAAAACACCGCTGGCCATTGCGCCGACGAATGCAGCCGCGGGCACCAAAGAAGGCGGAAAATTAGGAATGACGATCATGGCAGTTACTGCGGCAAATCCGGCGCCGGAGGAAACCCCAATAATATGCGGGTCGGCCAATGGGTTGCGCATCACGCCTTGTAAGAGGGCACCCGATAACGCCAACCCAGCCCCGACCAAGCATCCGACTAGCGTGCGCGGAAGCCTAATGTTCCAGACAATCTGCGACGCGATATCAGATTGTACCGGGGGTTTGGCCAATAATTCCCACACTTTGAGAAACGGTATGCTAACCGGACCAATGCTTATGCTGGCGGTGATAGCCAAAATGGCCATCGCCGCCAGCGCCATTAAGGTTATCCACTGCCGCCGTCGTTTCGGGCCGACGAAAGTGGAAACGCTGTTATTTCTCACCTGTGAATACCTCCGGATAGAGGCACTGTGCCATGAATTCTAAGGAGTCGATTATTCTAGGACCGGGATTCATAAAGGAGATGACCGGGTCGAGCTCATAAACTCTACCGTTTTGCACCGCAGCGAGACTGCCCCACAGCGGGTTCTTGTCATACCCGTCAAGGGCGGAGGTCGGATTATTTGGATCTACTTCCGGTTTAACGGCGAAGATCACATCCGGGTTGGCCTGGGCGATATACTCCAAGCTCAGCCTGGTGTAGCCAGGTCGGTGCTCGGGGCCGCGATCACCGATATTTTCGACACCGAGAATTTTTAACTGGTTGCCGATATAGCTATTGCCTTTGGCTACGGAAAAGGCCTCGGCGCTACCCACCAAGACAACCGCCGTCAGCTTCTTCTTGGGAAGCTTGCTGGTGAGCTTCGCTAAGCGAGCTTCAAGATCGGCATTGATTTTGGCAGCTTCTTCGGTTCGGCCGGTGATTTGGCCAAGGATAGTAACCTTCTCGAGTACGTCTTGATAGCTATCAATATCGTATAGCAAGACCGGGGCATTGATCGAAGCCAATTGATCCAAGAAAGCACGATGTAAATTGTTGTTGCCGATAATCAAATCCGGCCGGAGGGCCATGATACGCTCGTAATTCAATCGATAAGAGGTACCATGAGCCTCTACCTGCAGAGCCGCCTCCGGATAGACGGCTGAAGATGGACGGCCAACCGGCGGATAATCTAAAGCAAACAGAATCTCAACTACCCACGGGGAAAGAGCGACAATGCGCTCAGGCTTGTCAGGAACGGTTACAGTGCGACCTGACTCATCGGTGAATGTGCCGGCGAATGCTGGAACAATGGAAACAATGGTAAATAGCGCAACCAACAGACACATCTTAAGGGTTTTGCTCATCAACACAACCTCCACTAAAAGATTTGACTTGGTATCTTTCTCTTTCTTAGCAAGGCAGTCCTCCTTATTTTTACAGCCAAGTATTTGGAATCTTCGCGAACCGAATCTTCCCAGCTAAACAGGGGAAACTACCCCTGGAGGAAGTCAGCAATGGAGATATATTTCAACGAAGTTAATAATCGGGTCTTGGCCAAATTGGTCTGGCAGGAATACTCCTCAATCGGGCATTATTTACTCAATCAAGCCGCAAACAAACTTTCACTGCAAACCGGTTTTGACCGGCTTTTGGCTTTGGAAGCATTACCGGAAATAGTCCTCTACCCACATCAGCAAGCGACCGTCCTAAAGGTGCTCAGAGAGCTGCGGGGACGCGCGGTCTTGGCCGATGAGGTCGGTTTGGGTAAAACGATTGAGGCCGGAATAATTATGAAAGAGTATTTACTGCGCTCCTTGGTCAAACGGATCTTGCTCCTCGTGCCGGCCTCATTGGTTACCCAGTGGTACGAAGAACTGGTCAATAGGTTGAAAATTCCGTTTAAAGTTCAAGATGGCTCTGTTTCCTGGCAGGAAGACCTGTTACTGGTCTCAATTGACTATGCCAAAAGAGAACCTCAGCGCAGCAAGTTGTTGCAAAACCGGTATGACCTCGTCGTGGTTGATGAGGCCCATAAGTTAAAGAATAAATCGACGGTGAACTGGCAGTTTGTTAACGGGCTACAAAAGACATTTTTATTGCTGCTCACTGCGACGCCGGTCCAGAACGATCTACGGGAATTGTATAACCTCATCACTTTGCTCAAACCGGGACAACTCAAAACCTTCCGTGAATTCAAACAAGAGTTTGTCCTGGATAAGCGGACGCCGAAAAACGTAGAAAAGCTAAAAAACTTACTTGGCCAGGTGATGGTGCGGTCAAATCGACGCGAAACGCTGCTCAAGCTGCCCAAGCGCGTGGTGAGTACGCAAGTCGTCCAGCCAACCGTCGGGGAGCGAGAATTTATGGCGGCTGCGGTGAGTGGTTTGCGCGCAGTTTACCGACAGCGCAACCAGAAGCGCCAGACGATTCTGCCCTTAATTGTCATGGCGCGGGAAGTATGTAGTTCCCCGCAAGCTGCGGTGGCCTCGTTAGAACAGTTGCTCGTCAGAGAAAGGGACTTACCAGCTGCCGAACGAGCCGCCATCCAACGGGCGATTAGCATTGGCAGCGAACTAAACGACTTTGCTAAGCTTACGCAGCTCCTTAAAATTGCGCGCAAGATGGGAACGAAAATACTGGTCTTTACCGAGTTTCGGCGAACCCAAGACTATCTGGCCCAAAGGCTGGAGGCGGAAGGTTTTAACACTACGATTTTTCACGGCGGTTTATCTTTGGCGGAAAAAGATGCTGCCGTGGCCAATTTTCGTCAACGGAGCCAGATCATGATTAGCACCGAGTCTGGTGGGGAGGGGCGCAACTTGCAGTTCTGCCATGTCCTGGTTAACTATGACTTGCCCTGGAATCCGATGCGCGTTGAGCAAAGAATCGGACGCCTGCACCGCCTCGGGCAACAGCATGATGTGCAGATAATTAACCTCATTGCAGCCAATACCATTGAGGAATATGTCTTACAATTATTAGACGAAAAGCTGCGCCTTTTTTCGGATGTGGTTGGGGACGTTGAGGCCATTATTGCGGCCGGCGGCTTGAGTCTGGAGAAGCAGATTGCCGACCGGTTTTTCGGGGTGGCCGACAGTGGGGCCAAAGAAGGTGATGATATCGTCGACCAGATAGTCCGCCGCATCTCAGAGTATCGGGAGTTGCAGTCATTTACCGATGGTTTGTTGGGGGTAGGTTCATGAGTGGTACAGGTTGTTCGGATGTTGCCCGGTTCATCGAATTATTCTGTCACTATCAGGGCATCGAACGCGAGAGGATTGGCGAAAATGTCTTCCGCTTTTGGTTCGACGGTGAGCCGGTGACGTATACTCATCAGCCTGACCTGATCGGCGCTGATTCGGCCGAGTTTATCACCTACGGCCACCCGGTACTGGACCGTTTGATCAGTTCCGCCCGGAGCCAAGGTTGGGCCGCCAATCTAATTTATCCTTTATCGGCGAAAGACTACGCAGTTTTTCGAGAGAAGCTGGCGCGCATACCGGTGAAAGGTGTCCATCTTATAGCCCGGCAACCGACGATAATCTACCATGCCAAGCTGGTTTTTCTCTTTCGCCTGTCTTTGCTTGCCGATCTGCGTAAAGATTTGCTCATCAGTCTGGCGGCCGATCCGGAAACTGATCAAGTGGAAATCTGGGAGCTGCCGAAGGGGCTGTGCAGTTTACCGGAGGGCTTTCGTCCCTTGCCGGACCGGAGGAGATACCCTCGACTCTATAAAGAGAAAGGAAGTTTACTCGACACGCATTTAGCCAACTTGAGCTGGTTCCGTGAGACAGATTACCGGACTTTCCAGCTTTATCGGCAAGCCTGCCTTTTCCTCCACCGCTGGATTTTAGAGTCTTTTTCTGCCTTTGAAAAAGAACAATTGGCTCGGCTTAAATGCGAAGAGCAAGTCTTGGACGAGTATTACGATACTTTGTTACGCGAAGAAATGAAACGTTTATACGAGTTATTGCACAAAGCAGCCGTACTCGAAGTCCGGGTCGCCCTGGCCAAAACGGCGCAAACCAGGGAGCTTTTCAATAGTCGACTAGAGGATTATCGACAACAAATCCAGTACGAAAAAGATCGCTGCAGTCGGTACGGGCAAATGTTAGCCAGGGAAAAAAGTAAGCGTCTGCATGAGCTAAGGAGGAAATACACTCCGCAGGCACTGGTCACTCTTGTTTCTGCAGCCCGCGTGTACCTACCGCGAGCTGTGTTCACCGTAGAAAGCCGGTTGAACGAGTGCGAAAGGATTAGACTGGTGTACGATTTTTGTGCTGATGCTTGGCTGGACCTACAGTGTCAGAGGTGTGAGCGCCCAACTTATGACCTGATGATAACTTCTGAGGCAGGGCTGTTATGTTCCAGATGCGCTGAGGTCTGTGAAGTGTGCGGGCAGCCTACCATGTTTCCAGCCGCCGTTTGTCCCGGATGTGGGCAGAAAATTTGCCAGTACTGCCGGTATTCCTGTCTGTTGCCGTCTGCGACGAGCAGTACGGATTGCCTTTTGTGCTGCCGTTGTGGCCCTGCAGTCTGTCCCTGTTGTGTGAACCTTCTGTCAGGAGAGGAAATTCTCGATTGAACGATAAATAGAAATGGATGAAGTACTGTGGGTGGTGGGGTAAATTGAAGTTGGTTTGTTTTCAATATCAGCTTGAAAACAGCAGGGCGAGGTTTGAACTTTCGCCGGATAAACCGCTGGAGCTCGGCACAGAAGACTTTGCTCTGTTCACCAAGGTTGTATTTGCACCGGAGAGTTTGACCCTGCAACCGGAAGACTTTGTCACCTTGAAGTTTGTCGAATCTGATGAAACAACCTGGGTGTATCGCCTGGATGCTGAGGGGGAACACCTGTCACAGGACGGACGGCTTCCGGAGACGATCACCGATTTAGCCCATCTGATCGCCAGCAAGTGGGGTGTCACATCGCCGGCTCAGTTGCACAATCTGTTGGTGCTAAATCAAGGCGAGCCTACCCAAACCGCGACTGGTTTTTTGAGCAAACTCGCTGCCATGGAAGAAGCGATCACCGCCTTGACCGGTGAGGCTGTTGAAAACCTACGGCAAGAGGTGGACAACGTTTGCGCCTTGCAGCGAGAAATCGCGCATATTAACGGGATGCGCCGGTTATTATGGGCCAAAGTCTGTCAAGTCCAGGAACAAACGGAAAAATTTGCCGCTTCGGTGCAAGGTATAATTGGCTCCCCGGTTAAGCCGGAATATATCGCGGAACTTGAAGAAATAAAAGAACGAATTAACCGGTTCGAGGAGCAAATAGCGGATTTGAACAGTAAAATTGCCGCACTGATGCCCGAGTACGACGGCTATCGCCGTGCACTTTCCATGTTTTGGCTAGGTCTGAGTCTGCTCATTCTCACAGTAATCGGCTGGTATCTAGGTTTTCATCTGGGCGAACTGTTGATTGGCTCAGCGATTGTTGGCGTCGGTCTCTTGGCTTTTGCCGCAGTCTGGTACCGGAAAAATAAAGCCGGAGCCGATCAGTACTTTGATTGTCAAGATCAACTGCTGGACGCTAAAACTGACTTACGTCGGACCAAGAAAGAACTGAAAAAACATTTGGCCGGTACTGATGAGGCCGAACTGCTCAGGAAATATTACGCCCAACAAGAGGCTGATCGAATCCGCGCTGAGCTGGACTATCGTTTAGATCGTTATACGAAGGCTTGGCAGAAGGCGTCGCCACAAGGTTTGCAAGCCCAGCTGGGTGAGGCCAACAACAGGGTCTTTACCCTGTGTCAGGAGAGCCGTGGCACTGAAGTTGCCCGTGAACTAGCTGATAAATTAAGTGCTCGCCAGCGTTTGGTGGTCGAGCTGGAAGCAGTTACGCATCGTGAAGATTTTTTCTCTAAACGTGACTACGAAAACGCCGCGACTGAGAAACTTGTCGCCCCGGACTTGTGGCAAGCTGTATTAACTCCGGCCGAGGCTCCGGCGATCCAGTATGTCAACCCTGCTCAAAAGTTTAGTATCAACCAAGATAGGGAGGAAAAAGCTAAACAATTAATTATTGTCAGATTGGAACCGATGTGATATACTACCAGTAACTTGCCGAGAGAACAGGTGAGTTGAGAAGAGAACGAAGAGAAAAGAGGAGTGGAGACAGATGCAAGTTCGTGATGGTATTCAGGTTGCGTTGTTATTGGCTATCGGGTATATTTTACATTTCATCACCCCCCCGCTGTTATTTGGGATGAAACCCGATACACTTCTGCTGATGATGTTTATCGCTCTGTTGCTCAAACATGATGATTATAAAATGGTACTGGTCACCGGCTTGTTGGGTGGGGTGTTGGCTGCAATTACCTCTACTTTTCCGGGAGGCCAGTTGCCGAACATCATCGATAAAGCAGTTACCGCCAGCATTGTTTATTTGATTTTACGTTCTTTGCCCGCTTCTTTGTCGCCGATTGTCCGGGCGGAGATTATTACAATTGTCGGCACCGCTTTAAGCGGATTGGTCTTTTTGGGTTCTGCGGCTCTGATTGTTGGCTTGCCGGGTAGCTTTAGCGCTCTTTATATTACCGTTGTTATCCCGGCGATTGCAATAAACGCCATTGGTATCGCCGTTCTCCAACCGGTAGTGCAGTTTAGTCAGAACTTGGCACGGCGTCCAAGGTCGGTAACATCGAAGACATCTTAAAACCGTATAAGTTCGAGGCGATGATAGGGATCAGTAACTTAGAGGTGTCGAGTACAGAGAGCTGTCGGTTGCTGCGAGACAGCCTCGGCTGCTAGGTGAACTCCCCCTGGAGCAGTAGCTTGAAACTCAGCAAGTAGAGCTAACCGGTTTCCACCGATATCTGGAGCAAGAGTGAGCCATTGTTATGGCTAATTAGAGTGGTACCACGGACCTTTTCGTCTCTAGCGAAAGGTCCGTTTTTTATACTTTGACAATTGAATAAGTTGCGGAAGAGGTGGTCGGTATAAGCTGTGAGTGAATGAACAGGTATTAGCAGCAAATAGAGGATTGCTTCGAAGTGAGGAGAGTGTAGGCGCGTTGATGCGCGTAGTAGGAAAGAAGCGAGGAGGATACTAGTGAGTAGAGATGTAGAGCTGATGGACTGTACTATTGGCGGAATGTTGAGCCGAATCTGCGCGGAGTTTCCCGATAATGAGGCCGCCGTTTTTCCGGACCAGGGGGTGCGGTGGACTTATCGCGAGTTTGAACAGCGCTGTCGCGTAGTAGCCAAGGCTTTAATGGCCGTGGGAGTAGAAAAAGGGGATCATGTTGCCGTCTGGTCGACGAATGTTCCGGAGTGGCTGGAACTCCAGTTTGCGACAGCAATGATGGGCGCGGTCTTGGTTACCATTAACACCAACTACAAATTGTTTGAGCTGGAGTATTTGCTCAGACAGGCCGATGTGACCACATTATTTGTCATTGATGGCTTCAAAGACGTTAATTATGTGCAAACGGTGACTGAACTCTGTCCGGAACTGCTCTCTTGCCAACCGGGCAATTTGCAGAGTGCTGCTCTGCCTAAGCTGAAACGCGTGATTAAAATCGGCGACCAGCCAGCTGTCGGTATGCTCAAATGGGCTGATTTTCTGAGCTTAGCCAGCAAGATCTCGGATCGCGAGTTGGCCGCGCGCGAAGCGGAGCTGAGCTGGGATGACGTTGTCAACATCCAGTACACTTCAGGAACGACCGGTTTCCCCAAGGGCGTGATGCTAACTCACCATAATATCGTTAATAACGGATTTCAGATTGGCGAAAAGATGAAATTGACCGCCTGGGATCGTTTGTGTATTCCGGTACCCTTTTTCCATTGTTTTGGTTGCGTACTTGGTATCATGGCTTGCGTGACGCATGGCAGTACGATCGTAGCCCTCGATCATTTCAGCCCACGGCGGACGTTAGAAGTAATTGAACAGGAACGTTGCACCGCTGTGCACGGGGTTCCGACCATGTTTATCACCATGCTCGAACACCCCAACTTTGCCAAGACTAAGTTATCCACGCTTCGCACCGGTATTATGGCCGGATCGCCTTGCCCTGAAGAGGTAATGCGTGAGGTTATGGAACGGATGGGAGCGCGTGAGATTACGATCACCTATGGTCAGACAGAGGCCTCGCCGGCAATTACGATGACCGATACCACCGACCCGGTAGAACTACGAGTATCCACGGTTGGTAGAGCTATGCCTCACGTTGAAGTTAAGATCATCGATCCCGAAACCGGTCGTGAGCTTGGACCAGGTCAGCCTGGCGAATTATGCACACGTGGCTATCATGTAATGAAAGGTTATTATAAAGACCCCCAGGCAACGGCTGCGGCTATTGATGAAGAGGGTTGGCTGCATACCGGTGATCTGGCTTGTGTTGATGAAAACGGGTATTACCAGATCGTTGGACGGATCAAAGATATGATTATCCGTGGCGGCGAAAACATTTACCCGCGCGAGGTTGAGGAATATCTGCACAAGCACCCGAAAGTTTCGGAGGCACAGGTGGTCGGCGTGCAGAGCCAGGTTTACGGGGAAGAAGTTTTCGCTTTTGTGAAGCTGAAACCTGATGTAGAGGCGGTTGAAGAGGAGATACTCGAGTATTTGCGTAAACGCATCTCCCGGCACAAAGTGCCGCGGTATCTCCGGTTTGTGACCGAGTTTCCGATGACCACCTCCGGGAAGATTCAGAAGTACAAACTACGTGAAATAGCCAATCAACTTGTTGCTGAAGAGACAACGGATCGCCAGTCCGAAACGGCGTAAACTGGAGAAACACTTCATTGCACCCCTGTAGGGGGGTGCATTTTTTTTACGCCCAGGGAATATGAATATGCTGATCTTTTGGGGAAGGTGATATCGCTTGCCGCAGGTTTGGCACGCACTGAGCAAAGTCGAAGTATTGCGTTTGTTGCGGACTGATCCGGTTAAAGGATTGACCGCATCCGAAGCCGCCAAGCGCCTCTATAAATGGGGCAAGAATGAGTTGCCGACACAAAAAGGGCCCACCATCTGGCAGATGTTTTTAGGCCAGTTCAAAGATGTGATGGTGCTGGTGTTGTTGGCGGCGACCGTGATTTCTATGCTCTTGGGTGAATACGTTGACGCCTTGACCATCATTGCGATTGTCCTCATCAATGCGGTCCTCGGTCTTTACCAAGAATACCGTGCGGAGCGTTCTTTAGAAAGATTAAAGGAGCTAACGGCTCCCCAGGCGACTGTCATCCGTTCCGGAATGACGTTAACTGTCCCGGCTGAGACTCTGGTGCCGGGAGATATCGTCAAACTCGCTCAGGGTGATCGGGTGCCGGCGGATTTACGACTTCTTGATAGCGTGGGCTTAGAAGTCGATGAATCAGCCCTGACCGGAGAATCGGTACCGGTTAACAAAGACCATGCGGCCTTGCCGGCCGCCGGCGTATTAGTCGGAGACCGTCGGAATATGTTGCATCTAGGCACAGTGGTCACCCGCGGGCGGGGCTTGGGTGTTGTTGTCGGAACCGGGGCAGCGAGCGAAATTGGTAAGATCGCCCGGTTGATCGGAGAAATCCAGGAAGAACCCACCCCCCTTCAGCGGCGCTTGGTCCACCTAGGTGCCTTACTCGTCAAAGCTTGTCTCGGAATCTGTCTCCTAGTCTTTTGCTTAGGGGTGGCACAAGGGCGGGCCTGGAACGAAATGTTCTTGACCGGTGTGAGTCTGGCGGTAGCGGCTATTCCGGAAGGGTTGCCGGCGGTGGTCACCATTTCTTTGGCCTTAGGTGTCCAACGCATGATCAAACGTAAGGCGATCATTCGTAGGCTCTCGGCTGTGGAGGCCCTGGGCTGTACTACGGTCATCTGCGCGGACAAAACCGGCACCTTGACAAAGAATGAGATGACGGTGACCCAGATCTGGCTGGCTGATGACCGTCGTTTTTTTGTTTCCGGCGAAGGGTATTCGCCACGTGGTGAAATTATTTCCGCCGGCGGCACAGTGATCAACCCGAGTACTGATCCGGCATTAGTGAAGCTGGCCGAAATCGTAGCTTTGTGCAACAACGCGGAACTGAAATCCGGATCGCGACGTAACCTATTTAATCGTTCGCGGCAATGGGGGATCGTTGGTGATCCGACTGAGGTAGCTTTATTGGTTTTGGCCCAAAAAATAGGTTATGATTACGAGACGGAAAGAAAGGCGCGTAAATTAATCAAAGAGATTCCTTTTGACAGTGAACGCAAACGGATGAGCGTTATTCTGACCGCTGAGAACGAAGAGCGGATGATACTTTCCAAAGGTGCCGCGGATGTTCTGATTAATCGAGCAGCTTATTATCTGTGCGGTTCCGAAGTGAGGCGACTCGATCCGGCCACCAGACGCCAGTTTCTCAGTCGGACCGAGGAGCTCAGCGCTCAAGGTTTGCGGGTTTTAGCTGCGGCTTATCGGATCGCGGCCGAACTGGAGACGGATGATGATACAGAAAGTAATTTAATCCTAGTTGGCCTGGTCGGTATGGTCGATCCACCCCGCCCGGAGGTCGCCGGGGCGATCCAGGCGGCTCGCCAAGCGCGGATCAGGACCCTGATGATTACCGGTGATCATAAGCTGACCGCGATTGCGGTTGCTCGGCAAGTTGGGCTTTCTGACCGGGCGATTACCGGGGAAGAGCTCGATGCCTTGAGTGACCATGAACTCAGCCGTCGCCTTGCAGATCTTACCGTTTTTGCCCGGGTCGCGCCGGAACACAAGATCCGATTGGTCCGACTGCTCAAGGCGCAAGGTGAGGTTGTGGCTATGACCGGCGACGGGGTTAATGACGCGCCGGCGATTAAGGAGGCCGATATCGGCATTAGTATGGGTGAAAGCGGGACAGATGTGGCCAAAGAGGCTTCTGCCATTATTTTATCTGATGACAACTACGCCACCATCGTAGCAGCCATCGAAGAAGGACGCGGAATCTTCGAGAATATCCGCAAGTTTATCAGGTATTTATTGGGTTGCAATACCGGTGAAGTTCTGACGATGTTGCTGGCCGCCGCTCTGAACCTGCCCTTGCCGTTAATTGCGGTACAGATTTTGTTGATGAACTTGGTGACCGATGGGTTGCCAGCTATTGCTTTAACCCTTGATCCGGTCAGTCCGCGGGTGATGCAGCGACCGCCTAGGCCAATATCTGAAGGGGTGGTCAATGCGGGTTTATTGAAAACAATTTTGCTGCAGGGAACTCTAATCGCTTTAGGGACCATCGGCGTATTTATCCAAAGTCTGCTATCAGGTGCCGCTTTGCCGACCGCGCGCACCATGGCCTTTTCAACCCTGGTCATCGCACAATTGTTATATGTTTTCCGTTGTCGGGGCAGAGATTCGCGGGGCTTTTTTGCCGATTTAGTTGCAAATCCCTACCTCACGGCAGCTGTGCTCATGTCGCTGACCATTCATGTCTTGGTGGTCACTACACCTTTATTGCAAACAATCTTTCAGGTTACAGCCTTGGCGCCGGGAGAATGGGGAATTGTCTGCGCTGTTGCCTTTTTCGTTAGTTGGCTCCAAGACCTGACGGTGGAAATGGCTATCTCCTTAAAAAGAAACATTAGGAAGGTTTTGGGAATAGCTTGAAGGATTTTAATACCACAAGTTGAATAAAGAACTAGATTTTGTAATTTGGAGCGAGATAGCTTGCCTTATAGCATGACTGGCTTCGGGCGCGCGGAGTGTGCTGACGCCAATTGGTTGGCAGGGGTCGAAGTCAAAACCGTTAATCACCGTTATAGTGACATTTCTATTAAGGCACCAAAAAGTCTTTTCGTTTTTGAAGCTGAGATTCGTCGGATTGTTTCAGGGAGATTAGCCAGGGGTCGGATCGATGTTTATATTACCCTTTCCCCGATCGGCGAGAGACCGTATCAGCACCGCATTAACTGGGGACTAGCCGAGTCATATGTCAAAGCTGCTCAGCAGTTGTCCGAACGTTTCGGCGTAGCCGAGGCCCTTTCTGCCGAGTTTTTGTTAAGTTTGCCGGATATACTGGCCATCGAAGAGGAGAGCTTGGATCAGGCAGAGGTGTGGAGCGTGGTTGAGCAAGCTCTTCAGCAAGCGCTTGATCAGGTTCTCCAGATGCGGAAGGATGAGGGGGACCGCTTAGCCCAGGACATCTTATATCGTTTTGGTCTCATAGAACAGATGGTTCAACGCATTGACGAGCGCAGTCCGATGGTAGTAGAAGACTACCGCCGTCGACTAGCGGAGCGGATGGCTTTGTATATCCAGGACGGGCTGTTTGATCACGATCGCATTGTTGCCGAGGCAGCTATTTTTGCAGATAAAAGCAACATTACCGAGGAGATCATTCGCCTCTCAAGTCATTTGCAAGAAGCCGTAAGGTTGCTGCAGGAGTCCGGTCAGATAGGGAGAAAGCTAGATTTTATAGTTCAAGAACTTAATCGTGAGATTAACACAATTGGTTCGAAGGCTAACGATGAATTGATTGCCTCAGAAGTTATCCTTGTTAAGGCCGAGCTTGAAAAGATTCGAGAACAAGCTCAGAACTTGGAGTAATCTTGGTACAAGGAGGTGAAAACTAATGGTATTACCAAAGCTTACTCCGGAAGAAAAACAACGAGCGCTCAAAAAAGCTCAGGAGATGCGTTCGAGACGCTCGCAGATTCGTAAGCAGCTCAAGTCGGGACAGCTAACCTTAGCAGAGGTTTTGGCCAATACCGATGATGAGGCCATTTCACGCATGCGGGTTTCTTATCTACTAGAGTCGCTGCCGAAGATCGGGAAGGTATCATCTAGAAAGATCATGGAGGATATTGGTATTAATGAGAGTCGCCGAGTCCAAGGGCTCGGAGAGCGTCAACGCACTGCGTTGATGGAGAAGTTGGGTTAAGGGCGACGAGGAGGATCTATAGAAATGGATATCAAATTAATTAATATCGGATTTGGAAATATAGTTGCTGCGAATCGAATTGTAGCCATTGTCAGCCCAGAATCCGCTCCCATCAAACGGATCATTCAAGAAGCACGTGATCGCGGGATGCTGATCGATGCGACCTATGGTCGGAGGACCAGGGCGGTAATTATCGCAGATAGTGATCATGTTATTTTATCTGCTGTTCAACCTGAAACCGTCGCCCATCGACTGGTGACCAAAGAACCGGGAGTGGAATCGGTAGAGTAAATGAGAGATCTGAGACGCAAACCTCCAACAGGTCTATTAATCGTGCTTTCCGGCCCGTCCGGGGTAGGAAAGAATACGGTGCTAAATCAGGTTTTGCGCCAGATTCCCGGTTTGTCCTATTCTATATCCGCCACCACGCGCAAGCCACGACCGGGAGAAGTGGATGGCGTTCACTATTTTTTTTGCGATCAAGAGCATTTTGCCGATCTGATCAAGCAAGGGCGACTTCTTGAATGGGCGGAATTTTGTGGGAACAAGTACGGAACGCCTCGTGATTTTGTCGAAGAGAAACTAAGTTCCGGAAATGATGTCATTCTTGACGTTGATATTCAAGGTGCTGCGCAGATCGCCAAGAGCATGCCTCAAGCGGTGAAGATTTTCTTGTTACCCCCATCGTTAGAAGCTTTACGCGAGCGGATTATTGCGAGGGGCGCCGAAACCGAACAGGAGATCGAACGGCGGCTCTGCGCAGCGCGTCAAGAAATACAGCGGATTGTTGACTATGATTATGTAGTATGTAATGATAATGTAGATGAGGCTGTACGCCAGATAGCTGCCATCATCACTGCCGAAAAATCACGAGTTTTTCGCTGGCTAAGCAGCAATGATCCTGCTAATTTCTTTGAAGGATCGGAGGGATAGTCCATGTCTAAACCGGTAACAATCGATGAGCTGACCAAGCAGATTGATAACAAGTACGCTTTAGTCGTCACAGCCGCTAAACGCGCCCGACAAATACTTGAAGAACGGGGTGATCAAGGCGAAAAACCGGTCACAATTGCTTTACGGGAGATCGCCGAGGGTAAGATCACCTATCAGCCAACTCGTGAAGGCATTAAATAACGGGAGAGGTTGAGATGTGGACTCAGAAAAGAGTGGTTGTGGCCGTTACGGGAGGTATTGCGGCTTATAAAACCTGCTCTCTCGTAAGCAAATTGCGGCAAGAAGGTGCTGAGGTAAAGGTAGCGATGACCAAGAATGCTACCTCTTTTATTTCTCCTGAGTGCTTTGAGGCCTTGGCCCGAACCAAAGTATATGTTGACCTTTGGGGGTCTGCGGAGGAGATTCCACATATTAGCTTAGGGCAAGAATGTGATTTGGTGGTTGTCGCTCCGGCGACGGCTAACATTTTGGCCAAAATGGCGCACGGGATTGCCGATGATTTGGTTTCAACTATGTTGCTGGCGGCTACCGCCCCGGTCGTGGTTGTTCCGTCCATGAATGCGGTGATGTGGGAGCATCCGGCGGTACAAGCCAATCTGAAAATCCTCGCCGACAGAGGTGTTCGCGTGGTTAACCCTGACGTGGGCAACCTGGCCTGCGGCACCAGTGGCAGGGGCAGATTCCCGGAACTTGACCGCATAATGGCCGAAATGGCCAAAGCCGTGACCGTTCAATCCTACCAAGGCAAAAGAGTTCTGGTCACCGCCGGCCCGACCCGGGAGTACCTGGACCCGGTTAGATTTCTATCCAATCCCTCGACCGGAAAAATGGGGCTGGCTATTGCCAAAGCTGCCTGGCAAAGAGGGGCCGAAGTTACCCTGATTCTGGGGCCATGTGAGACCAAGGTCCCTGATTATATTAACCATGTCCCGGTTGTTTCGGCCGAAGAGATGCTGGAAGCGGTCCTATCTCACTTGGCGAACACTGATCTTTTGTTTATGACTGCAGCAGTTGCTGATTACCGGCCGAAATGTGAAGCAGCAGAGAAAATTAAGAAGACTCAGTCAGACTTATCTACACTTGAATTGACGCGCAATCCGGACATTTTGTTGCAGGTGAAAGCTGTTCGCCGGCCGGAGCAGATCATCGTCGGGTTTGCCGCCGAAACCGCTGCAGACCTTGTCGAACTGGCGAAAAAGAAGCTGACAGCCAAAGGTTTGGATTATATCGTGGCTAATCGTGTTCATAAAACTGATAAAGGTTTTAGCTCCTCGGTCCAGTCCGAGGTGGTCATTTTAGGCAAGGATGGCTCGTACCGTCATTATCAAGAGATTAACAAGGAAGAACTTGCGCACTCTCTGTGTGATTTAATAGCAACAGCAAACCAGCTATGAGAGGAAATTACTTGATTGCCAGGATTGCCGTGTTAGTTAATACCGGTCAACGTAGTCAGCTGTATGACTACGTTATTCCACCGGAGTATGTTAAGGTCATCCATGAGGGTGCTAAGGTTACGGTTCCTTTTGGCAACCGTCCTGTTCACGGGTATGTGTTTGAGCTTTCAGCGGAGCCGGAAACTACCAGCCCTTTAAAACCGATTAGCGATCTTGAACCGGAGGAATTATGGTTAACGCCGGGACAAATTAATTTGGCCCGGTGGATCTCAGATTATTACCTCAGTCCGCTGGCAACCGTGCTGGAAACAATGGTTCCCGGGGGCTTTCAGGGGAAATACCAGCTCTATTATCAAGCAGCTTCGCTTGAGGGCGGGCTAGAATTTGAGGCAGGCGAATTATCACCTCAGGCCAGATCGATTTATAGTTATTTGGTGAATAAGAGCAAACCGGTCTCCCGGCGTGAGATTTGTACAGCTTTTGGCAGTGCGGCGGATTATGCGCTTAGGGAATTAGTTGCGGCCGGTGTAGTCTTGAAACGGCATCAGCTTTCCGCTGAAACCGTGCGGGCTAAGACGCTCAAAGGATACCTGCTAACCTCGGACGACTGCGAAAAGCTTACCGAACTGCAGCAAAAAGTTGTTACCTATTTAGGTGAGCATAGCCCGGCTACCTACAATGACATTTTGCAAGCGACCGGGGTCAGCCGTGAAGTAGTTAAAGGTTTAGTCAAAAAGGGCTTGGTCACCGAAACAACGTTGACGCAAAACCGACGGCCGCTTGAGTTATCCCACCAGCCGCAGGCCAAAGAATTACAACTCACCCCGGATCAGGCCAAGATTTTTAACCGGATCTCCGCTCAGTTAGGGCAAGGATTTAGCGTCCACTTGATCCATGGCGTCACCGGCAGTGGTAAGACGGAGATTTACAAGCGCTTGACCAAAGCGGTGCTTGCCACGAATAAGTCTGTGCTGATCTTGGTTCCGGAGATCGCGTTGACTCCGCAGATCGCAGCGGAGTTCAATGCTGCTTTTCCGAACCTCGTTGCGGTTCTCCACAGTCGCCTCAGCACCGGAGAGCGTTTTGATGAATGGAACAGAATCCGGCTTGGGCAAGCCCGGGTGATACTCGGCGCTCGCTCGGCCGTTTTTGCGCCTCTCGTTAATCCAGGCTTGATTATTGTAGATGAGGAGCATGAAAACAGCTATAAACAAGGGGAAGCGCCGTTTTACCACGCTCCGACGGTTGCCGAAGAATTGGCTCGCCAGTCCGGGGCAGTCCTCGTTCTCGGCAGCGCCACCCCTTCAATAACCAGTTATTATCGAGCTACCACCGGCACATATCACTTGCATACTTTGCCCAAGCGGATTGGCCGCAGCCTTTTGCCCACCGTTGAAATCTGTGATATGCGCGAGGAGCTTAAAGCGGGCAATCGCTCCATCTTTAGCAGATCCTTGTTGAACCGGGTGGAGGAAGCGCTACAAGCCCGGCAACAGGTGATCTTATTTCTTAACCGGCGGGGCTATGCTTCATTTGTCTTGTGCCGCTCCTGCGGCCATGTGATCCGCTGCCCCAATTGTGAAGTCTCCTTAACGGTGCACCGAGCTCTGCCACGTTTGGCTTGTCATTATTGTTTACATGAAGCTCCCTTGGCAAAATCCTGTCCGATTTGCAAGAGCCCATATATTCGTGATTTTGGCGTTGGTACCGAGCGGGTGGAAAGAGAAATATACAAGTATTTCCCTAGCGCCCGCGTTGCCCGCCTTGATGGCGAAACTTCCCTACGTAAGGGCAGTATCCAAAAAATCTTGGGCGCATTTGCAGCCGGTCAAACGGACATCTTGGTCGGCACCCAAATGGTTGCCAAAGGTCTCGATTTCCCACGGGTTACCGTCGTCGGGGTAATTGCCGCCGACCTAACCCTGAATATGCCTGATTTCGCCAGCAGCGAGCGTACCTTTCAATTGATAAGTCAAGTGGCCGGTCGCGCTGGGAGAGGAGACGTACCGGGGCACGTGGTTGTGCAGACCTATAATCCCGAGCATTACAGCATCGTAGCTGCAGCTGGACATGACTACGCCGAGTTTTATCAGCAGGAGCTGCTCTTTCGTCGTCGCTTGAATTACCCGCCTTTTTGTGCTATGGTACTGATATCGATTAGCTCTCCACAAGAAGATACGGGGCTAGAAGCTGCTACCTTGTTGGAACAACAGCTCCGCGGCGAACTTTCGCCCGCAGCTAAAGTGCTGTCTGTCCGTCCTGCTCCACTGCCCAAATTACGAAATCGTTACCGGTATCAAATTGTGATCAAGTGGCCGGCTCCGGCAGTCAGTGATCAGGATCGTCTGCGAGTTTATCATTGTTCCCAGAAAATAACCGGTACACATGAGGCTGATTTACGGATCAGCATTGATGTAGACCCGGCTTCTTTCTTATAATTTATTTGAGCTTTCAGAAAGGATTGGATATATGGCAATACTGGAGGTAAAGAAGCTTGGCTCTGAGGTCCTGAGATCCAAGGCGCAAAAAGTGCCTAAAGTGACCAAACGGATCGTTAAACTGACCAAGGATATGCTGGAAACTATGTATGCGACGGACGGCGTCGGTCTTGCCGCTCCGCAAATTGGTGAAAATTTGCGGGTGATCGTCGTTGACCCCGGCGACGGTCCGCTGGCATTAATTAACCCGGAAATTATCCAAGCCCAAGGTTCCGAAGTTGATGTTGAGGGCTGTCTGAGTCTGCCCGGGGTTCTCGGCTATGTTGAGCGCTTTAGTGATCTGATAGTCGAATACCTTGACGAAAGAGGCAAGCCCCAGCGGATCGAGGCCTCAGGTTTACTGGCGCGGATTTTGCAACATGAAATTGACCACTTGGATGGCATCCTCTTTATTGACAAAGCTTCCGGTATCAGTGGGCTGGCCGAATTGCAGGCTAAATTAGGGTTGGCGGAGGACCAACAGTGAGATTGGTATTTTTGGGGACGCCCGAGTTTGCTGTGCCCACTCTGTTAGCACTGGCCGCCTCGGAGCATGAGATTTCATATGTGGTCACTCAACCGGACCGCCCCAAGGGCAGAGGTTACCGGGTAATAGCACCGCCGGTTAAAGAGGCGGCACTGCAGTTAGGCCTGCCGGTGTTGCAACCGGATAAACTTGCCGAGATCAAAGCAGAGTTGGTTCAAGCTCAGCCGGAGGCGATTGTGGTGGTTGCTTTTGGCCAGAAGATTCCGGGCTGGCTGCTTGAATTGCCGCGCTGGGGATGCATTAACCTTCATCCGTCATTATTACCTAAGTATCGGGGAGCCGCTCCCATTCAAGCAGCGTTGCTAAATGGCGACCAGGTCACCGGGGTTACCACCATGCTCATGGATGAAGGTTGGGATACAGGAGATATCTTGCTGCAAGAAGATGTCCCCATCTTGCCTGGTGAAACCGCCGGTGAGCTGCATGACCGGCTCAGGGAGCTGGGAGCCCGACTCGTTTTACAGACTCTGACGGCTCTGGAAAAGGGGGATATCTCGCCGCGCCCGCAAGATGATGCTCTTGCCACCTACGCGCCGAAGTTGTCTAAAGAAGCGGCGCAAATTGACTGGTCGGCTTCGGCCGAAACCATTGTCAATCTGGTTCGGGCCAATAATCCGTGGCCGGTGGCCTGGACGACGGTGGATGGCGAAGTTCTTAAAGTCTGGCGGGCCGAGCAAATGGGTGAGGATCATGCCGGCACTACCGCGGGGACGGTCATCGCCGTTGCCGCGGACGGCATCATCGTCCAGACCGGTTCTGGACAGGTCAAACTGCGTGAGCTGCAAAAAAGCGGTGGGAAGCGCATGGATGCTGCTTCTTTTGTGCGCGGTAATCCCATTCAGGTGGGAACAATCTTAGGTTCTGCTGCGTTAATTGATTGATGGGAGAAAAGCCGGTGCGCATTAAGAAACGCCTATTCTTCGGTTTAGTGATACTTAGCCTGCTTCCCGTTTTAGCCGGGTTGTGGTTTATCCTGGCCTTCTCATTATGGGAGCAGTTTGGACATGCGCTGGCGATTATCGCCTTCATTTTTCTGACCGTATTGCTGGTTCTCGCCGTTTTTGGCCTCTTGTCAATGATTTATATGATCGAAACCGGCAAAGGCATTAAGGTTAAACTGCCGTTAAGACTGATCATTGATGTTTTTTACCCGATGGCTTTGCGGGCCGGAACCTTTCTGGGGTTGTCGCGCGAGAAAATCCAAAACTCTTTTGTCGAAGTAAGCAATGCGTTGGTTAAAACAACGAAGGTACAAGCCGCACCAGAAGAAGTCTTGATCTTGATACCACACTGTATCCAGCTTTCCGACTGTACTCACAAGATCACCGTAGACATAAATAATTGTAGGGGTTGTGGCAGGTGTCAGGTCAGTCAAATCAGAGAACTAGCCAACGATTATGGTGTGGATTTGGCGGTTGCTACCGGAGGAGGGATGGCTCGCCGGATTATTCAACAGCGTAAGCCTAAAGCTGTTGTTGCCGTTGCGTGCGAGCGGGATTTGACCAGCGGCTTACAGGAAACTTTTCCGCTACCTGTATTCGGCGTAGTGAACTTGCGGCCGCAGGGTTATTGCGTGAACACTGCGGTTGATGTTGATAAACTCAAGTCGGCGCTTGAATTCTTCGTGCGTGGCGAACCGGCGAACGATGCTTACCGCTGCCGCCACTATGAAGAAGTTGCTTCTACAAGCTTATAGTGTAAATTCTAAGGAGGTAGAAATATGTTCTTTTGGGATCCAACTTTTGTGATATTGATACCCGGATTATTACTGGCTTTCTGGGCGCAAGCCAAAGTTCAATCAACTTTTCGACAGTATCTGCATGTTCGGAGCAGGAAAGGATATACCGGTGCGCAAGTGGCTCAGGCCTTGTTAAGGGCCAACGGGGTTACCGATGTTACGGTTGAGCGGACCAGGGGTATGTTAACTGATCATTATGATCCGCGGACCAAGGTCATTCGCCTCTCCGATCAGGTTTACGATGGCACCTCGCTGGCTTCCATCGGGGTTGCCGCGCATGAAACCGGGCACGCGCTCCAACACCATCAGGAGTATTTTCCCTTGCAGATCAGGAATTCTCTGGTTCCGGTGGCCAACTTCGGCTCCAACTTGGCTTTCCCGTTATTCTTTATCGGGTTTTTCTTCCAAAGCCAGTTCGGCTTGACCTTAATGAACCTAGGAATCCTCCTGTTCTCGGCAGCACTGCTGTTTCAGCTCGTTACCTTACCCGTTGAGCTCAATGCGAGTAATCGGGCGATCGCTATGCTGACCGGTCAAGGTATTATTTCCATGGAAGAAGAGAGTGGGGCCCGAAAGGTCTTATCGGCAGCAGCCTGGACCTATGTTGCTGCTGTAGCCATGGCGGCACTGCAGTTGATTAGGCTATTGGTGCTCCGTGGATATCGGGAAGAATGATGGCCAAGATATCACCTAACCCGCGTAAAATTGCCGTCAAGGTTCTGCGGCGCATCACGGAAGATGGAGCTTATGCGGATATCGCCCTGTCTAAGGCTGTAAATGAGTATTCTTTTTCAGCTTTGGACAGGGCTTTGCTTACCGAACTGGTCTATGGTTGCGTAAAATATTTGCGGTATTTGGATTACATTATCAGCAAGTTTTCGCGCCGCCCTATCGACAAACTTGAACCTGATTTACGCAACTTGCTCCGGCTCGGCCTGTACCAAATCTTTTTATTAGATCAGATCCCCGATGCGGTAGCGGTATTTGAAACAGTGGAAGCAGCTAAGGGGGTAGTTCACCTCGGGGCCCAAAAGTTCTTGAATGGGCTGCTACGCACCGTCGTTCGACAAAGGGAACGGGTTGCGGCGGATGATTTTTGGCCAACCGAGAGCCACGAACTATTGGGCACCAAATTGTCCCATCCCCAGTGGCTGGTGGATCGCTGGATTGAGTTGTGGGGTCCGGAAACGACTGCCGAGATCTGTCAAGCCAATAACCAAACTCCACCCATTTCCCTGAGGGTGAACACGTTAAAAACTACTCGCGCTGAGCTCCTGCAGGAGTTTGCACGACTGGGCATTAGAGCAACGGCCGAACCTTTAACGGTCGAGGGCATCAATCTCTCCCAGGGGGTAGCGATTTCTAAACTCGCTCCTTTACAGTCCGGTCAGTGTTTTGTCCAGGATGTCGGCTCCCAACTGATCAGTCATCTGCTTGATCCGCAGCCGGGAGAGCGCATCTTGGACGCTTGCAGCGCACCAGGCGGCAAGACTACGCATATCGCCCAGTTGATGCATGACCGAGGCGAAGTTGTCGCGACTGATGTCAATACCGCGCGCCTGTGGTTGGTGCAAGATAATTGCCGGGTGCTCGGTATCACTTGTGTCCGAACGGAGGTTCAGGATGCTGTTTTATTACATGAAAGATCACAATGGCGGCAAAGCTTTGACCGGGTGTTGGTTGATGCTCCGTGTACCGGAACCGGTGTATTGCGGCGAAGAGCAGATTTGCGGTGGAGAAAGCAGCTGCAGGACTTAACGGAGTTGCCGACAATCCAAAAAGCAATCATTGCTAGTAGTGCGGAGATGGTCAAGCCCGGCGGGGTGTTAGTATATAGTACCTGTTCGATCGACCCGGCCGAAAATCAGGAAGTGATTGACTGGTTTTTGCAACGTTTTCCCGGTTGGATTGTTGAGGATTTCCGGACAGTCCTAGATCTTCCGCCGGATTTTGGAACCGCTTTGAGCCAGGAAAGCCCGCCCGAGTTTTTATACCTTTATCCCCACCGGGAAAAAACCGATGGCTTTTTTGCTGCGCGGCTACGGCGACGGTGATTTCCTGTTAACGGTGTTATTATAAAAATTTGGTAATCGGCAAAGGATTCCCTCAAAAAATGTCGAAAGTTTGTTCTGATGTTGACCGAGGGGGTTGGTGCCGTGATCCGAGTGCTCATAGCGGACAACAACGTCGAACTATGTGATATCCTGACCCGTTATTTTGAAAGACAAAACGATATCGAAGTCGCCGGTGTTGCTTACGACGGCGAACAGGCTCTGAACCTCATAGAGGAGGTCGAGCCGGACGTGGTAATTTTAGATATCACCATGCCAATACTCGATGGTTTGGCCGTGCTGGAGCGCTTGCCCAATCTCAACATTGCGAAGCGTCCAAAAATAATTATTTTGTCAGCATTTGGCCGCGAAGACTTGATTCTCAAATTAACTCAGCTTGGCGCAGATTACTATGTGGTTAAACCTTTTGATATGGAAGTACTGGTCACTCGGATTAGACAGTTCGCCGGAGATGATGATCCCCTGTTTAAAAATAGCCAGCTTACCGCCGGGACTCACGCTGCTGCGACCAGCAAGCAAGATTTGTTGACCATGGTTACCGAGATTATTCATGGCATGGGTGTCCCTGCTCATTTTAAGGGTTATAATTATTTGCGGGATGCGGTGATGATGGTCTTAACCGAGAAGTTTGTTCCGGGCGGCAATTTGACCAAAGAACTTTATCCACGCATTGCCGCAAAATATAATACGACAACCGGTGGTGTCGAAGCGGCGATCCGCAATGCGATTCTCACAGCGTGGGAGCACGGGAATCGCGATTACATTTCCAAGATTGTTGGCAAAAGCGCTATCTCTACCAAGGGTAAATTCCCTTCCAATTCGCTGATGATCGCAAAGATTGCCGATCAATTGCGCATCCGGATGACCGATGCAAGCTAGGCAACATCAATAACGGCTGGTTTTAATCGCTTGAAACAAAATAAAAAGCCGCGGTTGAAGTGAACTGCGGCTAATGCTATTATTGGGAATGGTCGGGGCGACACGATTTGAACGTGCGACCTTTCGGTCCCGAACCGAACGCTCTACCAAACTGAGCTACGCCCCGAACGACCTTTATTATAGCTTAGGTACTGATGTTTTGTCAAAGATAATTTTACATGTTCCGGGGCACAAACTAACTAAAGCTAGGAGGGCAAAGTTATGCCTAATGAAAAAAGATACGATATTTTGATTGTTGGTGCCGGACCGGCCGGCTACACCGCTGGTCTCTATGCTGCGCGAGCCGGTCGCAGCGTGTTGATGATCGATAAGGGAATCGGCGGCGGACAATTGGCAAGTACCTTTCGCATTGAGAACTATCCCGGTGTGAGCGGGGAGATTCCCGGATTTGATCTGGCTGAAAGAATGAAGACCCAAGCTCTTCAGTTTGGTGCTGTTTTCAGTCAAGAGGAAGTTGTCGGACTAGTGCCGGACAACGATCTGTTTGTGGTCCAGACAACCACCGATACCTATACGGCGCGGGCGGTAATTCTGGCCACCGGGGCTTCGCCGCGTAAATTAGAGGTGGATGGGGAGGCTCGTTTGACAGGCAGAGGCGTGTCTTACTGTGCCACTTGCGACGGAGCCTTTTTCCGGGGCAAAAATGTGGCTGTGGTCGGTGGCGGCAATTCTGCGGTTGAAGAGGCCCTCTTTTTAGCCCAGTTTGCTAATGAGGTGACCATTGTTCACCGGCGTTCCGAATTAAGGGCGGATAAGGTGATCCAAGAAGAGGCTATCAATAACCCCAATATCAAGCTGCTCTATAATTATGTGGTCGCCAGCATTGCCGGAGAAGATAAAGTGACCGGTTTAAACCTCGCATCAACCGCCGGCGGACCAGATAAGTTCTTGCCTTGTGACGGGGTATTCGTCTATGTTGGTAATATTCCGAATTCACAGTTGGTAAGGGGCCTCGTCGAGTTGGATGAGCAAGGTTTTGTGTTGGTCGATGACGAGTTGCAGACCTCATTGCCGGGTCTTTATGCGGCCGGCGATGTACGACACAAGTTTCTCCGCCAAGTTGTAACCGCCTGCAGTGATGGAGCCACCGCGGCTACCGCTGCTGCGATGTACTTATCCAAGAAAGGCGCGTAATCGTGAATATTAAAGAGCTTACTCTTCCCGAACTAACCGAATGGTTTGCCTCCCACGGACTCCCGAAATTCCGTGCCGTGCAGGTTTTCGAATGGTTGTACCGGCACCGCGTCGGAAGTTATGATGCGATGCTCAACTTACCGAAAGCGCTGCGTGAAGAGTTAAAGACAACTGCTCCGCTTGTTTGGCCGAAGATCATTCGGGAACAAAGATCACGTATCGATCAGACGCGGAAACTGTTGCTGGAGCTTGCGGACGGACAGAGAATCGAATCGGTCTTCTTACCCCATAATTACGGGAATAGCATTTGTGTGTCCAGTCAGGTCGGCTGTGCGATGGGCTGTGTATTCTGCGCTACCGGGCTTGCCGGGTTTATTCGCAATCTGAGCGTTGCGGAAATGGTTGATCAAGTATTATCCTTTGGCGAGCCTGTGCATAGTATTGTGCTGATGGGCATGGGTGAGCCAATGCTCAACCTCGATAAAGTACTGACCTTTTGCGAGATTCTTCACGAAGAACGGGGCATGAATATAGGCTATCGACACTTCACCATTTCCACTGCCGGCATTCCGCGCGGTATTAGAGCATTAGCCGATACCGGGTTGCCGATAACTTTGGCAATTTCATTGCATGCTCCTGATGATGAGCTACGCTCAAACCTCATGCCGATCAATAAACGTTTCCCGATCTCTGAAATCTTGGCGGCAGCGGATTATCATGCCGAGCAAACCGGCCGTCGGTATAGTGTAGAGTATGCGCTGATCGCTAAGGTAAATGATCATCCGGACCAAGCGAGAATGTTAGCGCAATTGTTGCGCGGGCGACTATGCCACGTTAACCTGATTCCTCTCAACCCGGTAGCGGGGAAAAACTATGAGAGGAGTGGAACTAAAAAGGTCGAAAATTTCCTAAAGGTGTTGGCTTCTTTCGGAATTGCTGCTACAGTTAGACGTGAGATGGGCTCAGATATCGAAGCTGCCTGTGGTCAGCTGAGGGCCCGGCTAGATCAAGATGCTTTCGGTTCTAAGGAGTGATATCCGGTTGAAAGTTGGAGCATATAGCTACATCGGAGGTATGCGAGGTGAGAATCAGGATCGCTATGGGGTCCTACCCAATCTCTGGATTGTAGCTGATGGTATGGGTGGGTGCCAGGGTGGAGCCCGTGCGGCTTCCCTTGCTGTTCAGGTGCTCTCAGATTTTCCGTTTGATCCTGACCAACCGGAAGAATCCATTCGGAATGCGATGTTGCAAGCGAACGAAGTGATTTTTCAACAAAGCAATTCCGATCCGGCCTTACGTGGTATGGGAACGACGCTGACCCTTGCTTATCTGGTCGGCCGGACGGTTCATATCGGACATGTTGGCGACAGCCGTGTCTACTTGGTCCGTGATCACCAAATCCAACAGTTAACCCAGGACCATTCCTTTGTCGGTGAACTGCTCAGAGATGGCACCATCACCCCGGAGGATGCGCTTAATCATCCCAACCGGAACATTTTAACACGTGCCATCGGGGTTTCACCTACCATTAACGTTGATCTGTACACCCAAGAGATTATGCTTGCCGACATTTTAGTATTGTGTACGGACGGTGTTTGCGGGGCTTTGTCGGATCAGGAAATATTAGCAATTGTGGAGTCCGATGAGGATCCTCAACGGGTAGCGGAGACCATGTGCCGTGAAGCCGAACGCCATGGGGGTACCGATAACGCAACTGCCATCGTTGTTAGTTTTCTGCCGCCGCGAGACGGATATAGTCTTGAGTTATCCTTGGAAGATTTGGTCGGCACCGATTTAACTCTAGTCTGATTAATTGTGTTAACCAAAGGACGGAAGCCATGGATTCTTTAATTGGACAGACCCTAATATCACGCTATCGCATCATGGAGTTAATTGGCGAAGGCGGAATGGCTTTAGTCTACAAAGCCAACGATCTGTTGTTAAATAGGATTGTGGCCGTTAAGGTTCTTCGACCGCAGTTTGCCAGTGATGCCCAATTTGTTGAACGTTTTCGGCGGGAAGCACAAGCTGCGGCCAGCTTATCGCACCCTAATGTTGTCAATATTTATGATGTCGGCCAGGACGGCGGGATCTATTTCATTGTCATGGAGTTTGTGCAAGGTCGCGACCTCAAAACCATTATGCGGGAGGATCCGGCGACTTTCACGGTCAAAAAGGTTGTCGATATCGCCATTCAGATCTGCCGTGCTCTCGAACATGCGCATGCGAAAAATGTTATTCATCGTGATATAAAACCGCATAACATTTTGATTACCGATGATGGTGTCGTCAAGGTAACCGATTTTGGCATCGCTCGCGCGGTCAGTTCAGCAACTTTGACCCAGACCGGGATGATTATCGGATCTGTCCATTATTTTTCTCCGGAACAAGCTAAAGGCGCGAATATCGGACCACAATCGGATCTATATTCCTTGGGTGTGGTACTCTTTGAGTTGTTAACCGGCCAATTACCGTATTCGGGAGACACTCCGATTGCGATTGCGCTTAAGCATGCCCAAGGGGATGTGCCGAGCTTACGCAAGATTAATCCGGCCGTTCCGGTTTTTTTGGAAAAGATCGTCAGAACTGCGATGGCCAAAAATTTGCGGGAGAGGTATCAATCCGCGCGCGAGCTGCGTCAAGATCTGGAGCGCGTGGTCTGGCGTGAATCTGATCGGGCCGCTGCGCCTGTCGCACCCGAGCTAGAGCAAACAAAAGTACTAAATCGGTCAAGCATTGTCCAGGAGGAAACTAAAGTGGCCCGAAAAAACTCGGTCTGGAAAAAATTATTATTATTCATCGCTTTCATTGGCCTGGCCGGCGCAACTTTTCTTTTCGTTGTTTATCCATCCTTGTTTAATGTTGATGAAGTGATGGTTCCACGCATTATCGGGATGAGTCTTTCCGAGGCTCAGCAAACTTTGGAAAGAGTTGGTTTGTCGCTACACGTGCAACGGCGAGTCTTTGACAACAACGTACCGAAGGACCACATTATTGAGCAAGACCCCCGTCCAAACCGTTGGATCAAGGTTAACCGAAAAGTAGAGGTTATCGTCAGTATGGGCCCGGAACTGGTCAGCGTTCCGGATATTGTGGGCCTGACGCCACGGGAAGCCCGAGTTGCGCTCAGCAGCGCAGGGTTGGTTTACGGAACCGAACTGACCGATTTTAGTTCCAGCATTCCTGAGGGGTCGATAATGCTGCAAGACCCGCCCGCATTCTCGCGCGTAGAAAAAGGTACCTCGGTTACGGTCACCCTTAGTCGCGGAATCGCACCGGCCACGGTCGTAGTTCCCAATTTCATCGGTCGGCCGTACGCCGAGGCTCTTAGCGAGTTGCGTTCAATTGGGTTAGTCCCGGGCAGGGTTATTTCTGACGCCAGAGCGGGGCAAGGGCGAGCACCGGGAATCGTCTTGGATCATAATCCTCCGGCTGGGGTGGCTATCCCACCGGGTTCGAGCGTTGATTTTGTTATCAGCCCGGAACAGGCTGCAGGCCCTGGAACCCAACCTGAACAGCCACAACAGCCAAGTCCGGATGTCCCGGCAGAACCCACTCTGCCCGGGGCCGAGCTGCCGGCTGGTCCTGAGCAACCTGTAGAGCCGGAAATCCCACAGACCTTTGAACCGGAGCCAACTCCTGAGCCCGAGCCTGAACCGGAAACCCCTGCAGATGAACCGATAGTCAGCCCGGCTGACCAGGTCAAACGGGCTGAGGTTCAGATTTTGGTGCCCCCAGGACCGATTAATCAGCTGGTTCAGATTATCGTGATCGATTCCTATCCGGCTAGAGAGGTCTATAGTCGGACCCATCGACCGGGTGACCGAATTGTTCAGATTGTTGAGGGTTACGGCCCGTCGGTAAAATTGCAGGTATACATCGACGGTGTGATGTATAAAGAGCAATCTTTCCGTGATTGAAAGGGGCAATGGTGTGCCGAGTGGCTTAGTTGTCAAAGCGTACGGGGGCTTCTTCTACTTGAAGAAGCTCACAGGTGACAATAACAATCAACCTTTGATCGTAGCCACGGTACGGGGTAAATTGAAATTATCCACCGCGAACTCGGAGCTTCCACCCGTAGTAGTTGGCGACAAGGTGGATTTCATCGAGGATAATGCTGCGGCGGTGATCGTCAAAGTCCACCCACGCAGTTCGGAATTAATTCGCCCGCCAATAGCTAATATTGATCAGGTCGTAGTGGTTTGCGCAGCTTCTGTGCCGGTACCCGATTTTCAGCTGATGGATCGCATCACCGTTCGGGCAGAGGCAGAGAAACTTGCTGTAGTGATCGTCATCAATAAAATCGATTCGGCCCGCGAGGAGATTCTTGGTCAGTTGCAACAACATTTGCGTGGCCTGCCATACCCGGTAATCAAGACCAGCGCGGTTACCGGCGAGGGTCTAACCGACTTGAAACAGGCCTTGCTCGGCCGGATTTCGGTTATGGCCGGTCCTTCCGGGGTTGGTAAATCATCACTGCTCATGAAGTTAATTCCGGATTATGAGCCCAAGATTCAAGATGTCAGCCAGAAGACTGCGCGTGGTAGGCATACCACCAAGCATGTGGAGCTTCTTGCAATTCCTGGAAGCGGCTATATCGCTGATACGCCAGGCTTTAGCAATATTAATCTCGACCAGATTGAACTGGCCGAATTGCCGCTTTTATTTCCTGAATTCGCCGATTATCGGCTTGACTGCAAGTTTTCCAGCTGTATGCACATCCCGGAGCCGGACTGTGCAGTGAAGCAGGCCTTGGCCGAAGAAAAGCTTAGTGCAAGCCGTTATCGAAATTATTGCCAAATGGTTGCCGAGATTCAGGCGCAGCGGAAATGGTAAGCAAAACCGACGGGAGGTAAAATGTCATGGTCCAAATCGCCCCTTCAATCTTATCTGCAGATTTCGCCAATCTTGCCGCCGATATTAATCAATGCCGTGATGCCGATATGCTGCATGTTGATGTTATGGATGGGCGGTTTGTGCCCAACATTACGATCGGGCCCGTGGTGGTTAAAGATGTGAAGAAGGTATCACCGCTACCGTTAGATGTCCACTTAATGATTGTCGAGCCGGAACGCATGATCGAACCGTTCGTCGAGGCCGGGGCAGATTTGATTACCGTTCATGTTGAGGCCTGTCCACACCTGCAGCGCACATTAACCCTGATTAAACAGGCCGGCGTCAAAGCCGGAGTAGCAGTTAATCCGGCCACCCCTCTTTCGTTTTTGCCCTATGTTTTAGACCTTACCGATTTGGTGTTGCTGATGACCGTTAACCCCGGTTTCGGCGGTCAATCCTTTATTCCCGCAATGCTGCCCAAGATTCGCGAAGCCAGAGCGATCCTAGATCAAGCAGATCACCACCCGATTTTACAGGTTGATGGTGGTATTAATGTCAAGACCGCCCGACTGGTTTACGAAGCAGGGGCGCAAATGCTGGTCGCCGGTTCGGCGGTTTTCGGCACCGGTGATATTCCTGGTGCGATTCAGGCCTTACGTCAGTCTGTTGTTTCCGCATAAAAAGGGGTTATGCGGGTGCAGATTTTCGTTTCAGTGAAGCGGCCGGTACGCAGATAAACAGTTTCGGCCTCCGGTACCGCCACCACCGCATATTGCACCGGTCGCACCATTACTTTTGGCGCAAACCGTTCTTGTTGTTCCTTGAGGCGAACTTGCCAAATCTGGCGGAGCTGAGCCGCTGCTTCCGGGTTAAGCGCCGCTTCTTCTTGTAATTTCTTGCGATAATACTCATTGAGCTCGGCTTCTTCGGTCGCGAGTTTTTGCTTGGCAATCATTGTCCAGGCCTGATCGTGGGCGAGTAACCAATCAAGAGCCGCTTTCTCGAGTCGAGTGTAAGCTTTTTTCAAACTAAGCTTTGGCTTCTTGAGATGCTTGGTGTGTTCAGGTAGTAGGTCTTGTACGTAACCGCCGATTTTTTCCCAGACCAGTTCACACACTCTTCCGTTAATTCGGTCGATAATGAAAGTCTTGCTTTCCTCCCAGCGTCGTTCACCAGAAAAGGCACTGGTAAAAGTAATGGCCAGGCTAGGCCGGTAGGTGATGCGCGCATGTAGCCGGTAGTATTTTTCACCTGGTCGAGCCAGCGGAAGCCTCGGTTGCGCCGGGATAGATTCAGGGGAGAGGGCAATTTGACAGAATAATCCTTTTTGTAGTGCCAATTGGACTAGATAATGAAATCGATAGCTGCCGAGGGTGACTAATTCGGCAGTTTCTCGTTCCCTCAGATCCTGCTCCCGAAAAACAAATTCAAGTTCATAGCCGCGGGCCCACTGCCCATCTAGTTCTTTGGCCAAAGCATCATCGAGGCTGACTCTGACTACCCGACCATCTGTATCAATCTTCGCGCGGTAGAGCCGGTAAAAAGCACAGACAAACGAGGCTACTTCTTGATCGTGGGCTGCTTTTAAAGAATCCATGCTTCCTCCCGCAATTGTTGTCTTTTTTCACGGACTGTTTGGGCTAACCGTTCAAAGTTTTGCCTCAGCTCTTCGTCATTTTCCGCTTGCAGCACCGCCTGGTACAGCTCGGTTTCAAAAGATCTAAGAGCTCCCTGTGTACCGAAGAGTGCCTCTATATCGCCGATAACCATGTTGAACATGGCGATTTTTTCGTCAAGCAAGCGTAGGAGATGGGCTTCAACGGTATCTGTTGTCGAAAGATTAAAGATTGAAACATCCCGGGTCTGACCGAGCCGATGAATCCGGCCGATACGTTGTTCTAAGCGCATCGGATTCCAAGGCAAATCATAGTTGATCATCGCATTACAAAACTGAAAATTCAGTCCTTCACCGCCGGATTCGGTACTAACCATGATATCCACCTTGTTGCGGAATAGGTGGGCTGCCCACTGCTTGCGACCGGCTGAAAGAGAGCCGTCGAAGCCGACAACTTGGTAGCCTTGCTCAAAGAAGAATTGCAACAAATAGTTCATAGTGGCCCGATACTCGGTGAAGATAATCACTTTGTCGCGATGCTCTCTAATTAGCTCCAAGCAAATCTTGGCCTTGCTCGGCGCTGTAATGGCAACTGCCCGCTCCAGCAGTCGATAGAGTTCCGGTTGATCCTCCGGATCAGCTTTTCGATGCATCCGCGCCAATGTATACGCGGCAGCCATCGGACTGGAGCAAACCTCGCGCTGCAAAGTGATTAGGGGTAAGCCGGCTTGTAGTCCAAGGCGGCGCGTTTTTTCCCGTATATACCGGGTAATTTCCTGATATAACGCGCGTTCAGCCTCGGATAGTTCTATCGGAATTGATCTGATAATCCGACGGGGAAGATTGATCCCGGCATCGGTTCGGCGATTGCGGATCATGACTTCTTTGAGCAGACGTTTTAGTTTTTCTGAATCCCGCGGTTTCCGGTCTGAGGTGATGTGAGCCTTTTTAAACTCGCGAAAAGTCCCAAGCTGGCCTGGTTTTAATAAAGTGATCAAATTGTAGAGTTCTTTTAGATTATTCTGCACCGGGGTAGCCGTCAATAAGAGTAGGTATTTGGTGCTCAGCGCATTGACCAATTGCCAGTTCTGAGTGTGTTCGTTTTTTAGTTTATGTGCCTCATCCACAATTACCAAATCATACGCTTGGCTCAAGACCGCTTGTCGGTTTGCTCCATGCTTGGCTAAGTCCAACGAGGCAATCAATAAGTCATTAGTCTGCCAATCCCACGGTCGCTTGGCGATCCAGGCGCTAATATCGAACTTTTCCCGCAATTCTTGTTGCCATTGACGACACAAGGAAGCCGGTGTTAGGATCAGAACTTTGCGCACCATTTTGCGGAGGAGGTATTCTTTGAGTACTAAGCCGGCTTCAATGGTTTTCCCGAGTCCGACTTCATCAGCTAAGATCGCTCGGCCGTGAAACTCATTGATCACCCGGTAGGCCGTATTCAGTTGGTGTTGGTAGTACAGGACGCCGGAGCGTCGCCAAATGTCTTTTAAATGTTCCAGCGCGATCAGCTTTTGCTCGGTGGCCTTTAAACTAAGTTGGTAGGCCCATTGAGCTAATGAGAAAAGATCCCAGCTTACTGCCGAGCCGGTTCTGATGAGCTGCCGCAGGTAACGATATCCCTCCTTATGGACATATATTTTGAAAGACAGTTCATTTGCCTCCGGTATCTGGGCCTCCTGATATAGACTGCGGTCTTCTGCTTTCAGCACTTGTCCGGGTTGAAAACGAGTGCTTCCACGTAATAACGGTTGCGTGATAATAATTTCCAACGATACTTCCTCCTCACAAGCGGTATTGTTCCCTAATATAAGAGACAGCTTTCATGAAGAGGAGTTAGTGTACCGGGTATTGAATGCTCAATCATTCGGAGTTGATGTAAATGCAAAATGGGCTGGTTATAGTTTACACCGGCAACGGTAAAGGCAAGACCAGCGCTGCGCTTGGTTTGGCTTTACGCCAAGCCGGACAAGGCGGGCAAGTGCTGATCTTCCAATTCCTCAAATCCGGCGCCAATGGCGGTGAACACAAGGCTTTACGCCATTTGCCCAACATCGAAATCATTCCTTGCGGCCGAGAGGGTTTCATCATTAGCCAGCCGCAGTCGCGAGACTATGAATTGGCTGCCACAGCCCTGCGGCAGGCCAAGGCAGCGTTGGAGAGCGGTCGCTACCAAATGCTGGTTTTAGACGAGATCAATGTCGCTACCTCGCTCGGGTTGATTGCTGTATCAGATGTATTGGAGCTAATTGCCAAACGAGGCCCTGTTCACCTTGTTTTGACCGGTAGGGGGGCTGCTTCCGAGATTATTGAGGCAGCGGATATCGTCTCCGAGTTGATAGAAGTCAAGCACGATTATTCCACCGGCCGCCAGGCACTAGCCGGGATTGAGTTTTAAGATCTTGATTTAATGGAGGGAACCACTATCAATATTTACATTACCACCATGGGATGCGCCAAAAACGCGGTGGACTCCGAGCACATGGCCGGATATCTTAGCCGCGCGGGCCACCGGATTTGTGAATCGCTGGATCAGGCGGAAGCAGCAATTATTAATACCTGCGGCTTCATTCAGCCGGCGGTCGAGGAAAATATCGAAGCCATCCTCGAGTTGATCGCTTATAAAGAATCCGGGAAGCTGAGCTGCTTGATCGTGGCAGGATGTCTTAGCCAGCGATATCAACGTGACTTAGCGGCTGAGTTTCCCGAAGTGGATGGCTTTGTGGGGACTGGTGAGTATGAGCGAATTGCCATGATTTTAGAACAAGCGATGGCCGGAGGGCGCCCCGAGTCTTATCAACTCGCCTCCGGTTACCGGACGAACCTACCGAGAGTCTCCTTACAACCGGGGCCTAGCGCATACTTGAAAGTGGCCGAAGGCTGTCCACGCCGCTGCAGTTATTGTGTTATTCCGACTATACGCGGGCCGCTACGTTCGCGCCAGATCGAAGAGATCGTAACCGAGGCTGAAGCCTTGGTTGCCCAGGGGGTTAAAGAAATCATTTTGGTAGCACAGGATACAACCGCTTATGGCTTAGATCTGGCCCAACGCTCGCTCTTACCCAACTTGCTGAATCAGTTGGCCGATATTCCGGAGTTGGCCTGGATTCGCTTCTTATATGCTTACCCTGAACTGGTTGATGACCGGCTACTCACTGTAATGGCCCAGCAACCGAAGGTCTGTCCGTATCTGGATTTACCCCTCCAACATATTTCACCACGCATCTTGCGCAGCATGGGGCGTAGCGGCGGAGGGAGCAGATACCTGCGTTTGATCGAACAGATCCGCCGGCACCTCCCGCGGGTGGCGCTGCATAGCACTTTCATCGTGGGGTATCCCGGCGAAACTGAGGCCGAGTTTGCCGAGTTGCTCGAATTTGTTGATGAGGTCAAGTTTAATCAACTTGCCGTCTTCACCTTCTACCCGGAAGAAGGAACCAAAGCTGCCACCTTACCGGATCAGGTGCCGAGCGAAATCGCGCGCGAACGCATGCACCGGCTCACTGATTTGCAGGCGGTTATTGCAGCCGAACAGAACCAATTGCGGGTTGGCACCTTGGAGACTGTTTTAGTGGAGTCGGTTGTACCTTCTGAACAGCTCTTCACCGGTCGCAGCAAGTTTGAAGCGCCGGAGATTGATGCCGTCTTCAGTTGTCAGGTTAAACCGGGTGAGCGTTTGCCGCAAGTGGGCGAGATTGTGCGAGTACGAATTACAGATGCTGATAGCCAGATATTGTCAGCCATAGTAGAAGACTAATCGGGAGGTGAGGCAGATGAACTTGCCGACCATGGTTACCACAGCGCGAATCATGTTAATTCCTGTGTTCATGGTCTTTTTACTGGTTAATATAAAGTACGGAGCCCTATTAGCGGCTGCCGTCTTTATTCTCGCAGCCGCCACCGACGGCCTCGACGGCTATCTCGCTCGGAGCCGCAATGAAGTGACTCGTTTAGGCATCCTCCTGGATCCGCTGGCGGATAAATTGCTGATCACGGCGGCTCTAGTCTCCTTGATCCAACTGGACCGGGTTTCCGCTTGGGTGGCCATGCTTATCCTCGGCCGTGAGTTCGCAATTACCGGCTTGCGCTTGGTCGCGGCCGCCGAAGGGATGGTGCTTTCGGCTAGTAAGTTAGGCAAGTTAAAAACAATTTCTCAAATCGTAGCCATCGTCGCCGTTTTAATAGACTTTCCGGGTAACCAGGCACTGCTATGGCTGGCAGTAGCCATCACGGTTTGGTCCGGAATCGACTATTTTGCGAAGGCAGCGCCGGTTTTTCAGGAACCTCGCGGCTCTGGAAATTAATTATCCCATTCTCAGCACATTATGCCGCTTTTTCCTCGTATTACTTGGAGAAAGCGGCGTTTTTCTTCCTGTAGCTATGTTATAATGATCTTCGGGTTAATGGGGAGAATGGGAGGAGGAAAACTTCATGCCCGGACGAGTGCAAAAACTTCTTGTCGGGGTCGCATCATTTCTGATTGTCAGCGGATTGTTGTGGACCACGAATTTCTTTTATCAAAAAACCCAAATCGTGCAGCCGTTTCTTCAGAAAATCGGCGGTATTGACGGGGTAGAGCAGTTAGAGCTCAGCACCGACAAAGGCGAAGTGGTGGTCAACTTAACCTTATCGCCGGATGGCGATATTACAACTATTTGGCCCCAAATCATGGAGGCGGCGGCAACGATAGACGATCCGGGTCGTTTTGCATTTCGGATCTGCGAAAGTAAGGAGCTGCCGGCAGAGCTTGAGAAGGCGGCCGTGATTTTAGAGTTGGCCGTCCAGGAATCCGTGGCTACCGGGGCTTATACCACCATTCCAAAGGTCCTGGCAGAGCTGGAAACGGAATACGGAATAGCTTCACAAGTCAGTCTGAGCAGAGAACAGCTCTTAATTGAGCTGGCTGCCGGATCTGACAAAACATATCAGATTGTCTCCTTAGCACAAATGGGGAAGGGGTGAGATAAATGCGCATTTCAGTAGCGGTTGGAGCGTTTCTAGGGCTGATAAGTTTTTTAGCTTGGCAAGGGTTTGATATTACGCCGGTTTTGGTCTTGGCAGCGATCAGCGGGCTGTTTTACCTGATTTTGCGCCGCGATTTATCCGGCCTTGGCACCAAAAAACGTTTTCGGATCGCCGCCGATAGCCGGAGCAAACAGCGTCAAAGCGTGAGCTTTGCTGATATTGGCGGACAAGAGGCAGCCAAACGCGAGTTTTTGGAGGCTCTCGATTTCATAAAAAACGAAGCCCAGGTCAAAAAGCTAGGTATTCGTCCCTTGAAGGGGATATTGTTGACCGGTCCGCCGGGAACGGGTAAAACTATGTTGGCCAAAGCCGGTGCACATTATACACAGTCGGTATTTATCTCAGCCTCCGGCAGCGAGTTTGTCGAGATGTATGCCGGTGTCGGCGCCCAGCGGGTGCGGAAACTGTTTCAAGAAGCCCGGGAAGCTGCCCGACGAGCGGGAAAGAACAGTGCGGTTATCTTCATTGACGAGTTGGAGGTCCTGGGCGGAAAGCGTGGGACGAATACAAATCACCACGAGTATGGCCAAACCCTCAACCAGCTGCTCGTCGAGATGGACGGGATCGCTTCCGACGAAGATGTGCGCGTTCTCGTTCTCGGGGCGACTAACCGGCCCGACCTCTTGGACGATGCGTTAATGCGCCCTGGCAGATTCGACCGGATCGTTAAAGTTGAGCTTCCTGACCGGCTAGGTCGTCTCGAGATCCTCAAGATTCATGTAGCCGGCAAGCCGGTCGATCCGGAGGTAGACTTAGACCAACTGGCCCGGGAAACTTTCGGGTTTAGCGGCGCCCACCTGGAGAGTTTGGTGAATGAGGCCGCGATTCTGGCGATGCGCGAACAGAGTAAAACGATCTGTAATCGGCATTTCCGGGAAGCCGTAGATAAAGTGATCTTAGGCGAGAAACTCGATCGACGGCCGGGACCGGACGAATTGGAACGGATCGCGCTCCACGAATCCGGACATGCAATCGCAAGCGAGTTGGCCGTCCCTGGTTCGGTTTCTTCGGTCACAATCACTTCACGCGGCAAGGCTTTGGGTTATATGCGCCAAGCACCCCGGGATGATCAGTACCTTTACACCAAAGCCGACCTGGCTAACCAGATAAAAATCGCCTTAGCCGGTGCGGTTGCAGAGGAACTGATGTTGGGGATGCGCAGTACCGGGTGCCAGAATGATCTACAGCAAGCGGTCGGATTAGCCAAACAGATGATTGCCAGTGGGATGTCCGAGCTCGGCACGGTCATTCTGGCGGACCTGCCGGAAACCATAGTCTATCGGACGGTGCATAATATTGTCGGGGCGTTGGAAGATGAAGTGCGGCGCGAACTAACCGAACGCCGAGATATCTTGCGTTGTTGTGCTGATCGCCTGCTGGCGGAGGAGAAGATTAGCGGCTCCTTCATCCGGGAGTTAATACAGCAAAACAGCAGCGCTGCATAGCGGAGTTTTCCGACAGGGAGGTAGTGGTAATGGATTTTGATCAGCTCAGTAGCATATTGGCCGAGCGTTTAGCAAGTCGTCAAGCAACAGTGGCTACCGCCGAATCGTGTACGGGCGGCCTGGTAGCTCATATCATCACCAATCGGCCCGGGAGCTCGGCCTATTACCTTGGCGGAGTCGTGGCTTACAGTAACGAGCTGAAAATCTCCATCTTGGGTGTCAGCCCTGATCTGCTGGCCACGAAAGGGGCTGTAAGTGCCGAAACGGTTGAAGCGATGGCCTTGGGGGTCCGGCGGTTAACCGGCGCAACCTATGGCTTAGCTACTTCAGGGATCGCCGGCCCTGGTGGCGGGACAGCGGACAAGCCGGTTGGACTGGTTTATCTCGGCTTGGCCGGACCGCGAGGGGTCGTCAGTAGTCGTCAGTTATTTATGGGTGACCGAATTGGTATTAAGCACCAGGCGACTGAGGCGGTGTTACGTTTGTTGTTGGCAGAATTGTAGCTCGGTATGAAGGAGGGGGAGGATGAAAAACTGGCTTCGCTGGGTCGTTCCCGGATTGGTAGCTCTTGTCTTCATCATTGTTGCGATCAACTATTTCTCAGCCGTCGCCATACCAATCCCGCCCTTTACCACTGTTGCTGAGGTCAAATTAACCCCCTACACCGGTGGAACCCGGATTATGCTCCCTCCGGTCGGGGCAATTGAAGCCAAAACGCACCGAGGTCCGGTGCTGATCGAGTTAACCCTGGATGCCATTGATCTACGGGCTTTACAAGAATCATTAACTCATGAACAGCCGCAAGCGAAATTATATCAAGATCTCACGGTGATCGCCGAAGCAGCCGCCCGGCAATTAATCGCAAGAGTATTAATCATTTCGGCCTTTGCCGGCCTGATCGGGTTTTTACTGGTCGGACCCCGCCGATGGCAAAGCGCCCTGCTGGGTTTACTGATAGGAGTGGCGCTTAGCTCCGGTTTGATCATTCTTAGCTATACCAGTTTTGACCTGGCCGCTTTGGAAAGTCCGCGTTTCACCGGGATGATGGAGTATGCGCCTTGGATGATCTCTTTTGTACAGCGCGCTATTTCCGGTCTCGATGATTGGAGCGAACAGCTCAACCAGATGGCCAAAAGTATTCAGACTCTGAGCGCCCGGGCCCAGGCTGCTTCCGACTTGGTTAACGCCGGCAAAAATCCGGATGATCTGGTGGTGCTGAACATAAGTGATATTCATAATAATCCGGCCGGTTACCAGATGGTTAAAGGGATCATTGAACAGTTTCAGGTCGACTTGGTTGTCGATAACGGTGATACCTCGGATTTTGGTACCGCGCTGGAGGCGAGCTTGGTGTCGGCTATCGCCGACTTAAACGTGCGTTACCTGTGGGTTCCCGGCAATCATGATTCCCCGGAAATCATCAAGAAAATGCGGCAAATCGATAATGTCATAGTCCTTGACGGCAGCACCGAGATTGCCGGTTTAAAGGTCGCCGGCTGGCCGGATCCGGCCGCCGACGGTAATGATGTGATTTCACTACCCGAAGAATTGAGCGAGTATACGGAGTTCTTGCGTGACCAAGTGGCTGGCATCGAACTTGATTTTCTGGTGGTGCATAATCACCGAGTTGCCCAGGAACTTGCCGGCTATGCTCCGCTTATCTTGACCGGCCATAGTCACAAGGCCGGCTGGACCAAGGCGGGGGAGACGGTAATCGTTAATCCCGGCTCTACTGGGGCAGAAGGAATTCGAGGTTTACAAAAAGAAGCTGGAACCCCTTATACTGCGATTTTGTTGTATTTTACTAAAGAAACCACAGAATATTCTTTAACCACTATAGACTTCCTCGAGTTTGCCCCTGATGGTATCGGTTTTAGTTTGAGCCGCAAAGCGATAAAAGGAAATGGTTCTTCACTGGAGAAATCTAGTGATGGTGATAGAACAACCGGTTTGGAGAGTTGACATTTGCCCACCTGTAGGTCTTTTATCGCGATTACCCTGCCGGAGGAGGTCAAAAGTTCAATCAACCAAGCTGTGCGCCAGTGGAGATCACTTGCTGATCAGGTCAAATGGGTGCCGCCGGCACAGTACCATCTTACCCTGGCCTTCCTTGGCGAAGTAAGCCAAGAGCAGCTTCCAATCATTGCGGAGGCAACGGCTGCACAACTGGTCGGTCTGCCTCCGTTTATTATCGAAATCAACGGTTTTGGCGCTTTTCCGTCACGGAACCGAGCCCGCGTATTATGGCTAGGTATCTCTAAAGGTACTGATTTGCTGCAGGAGGCATATCGATGCGTGTGGTCCGCTCTGGTACCCCTCGGATTTTCCGCCGACCGCTCATTTCAACCTCATTTGACGATCGGCAGAGTGAAGACCTCACTGGGCAATCTGGTTCTTAGCGATGTGCCTGCTGCGCTTAATGAGGTACGAGCAAGCTTTACCGTGCGCCAGATCGAACTTTTCAAGAGCGAACTTTTTCCTAGCGGTCCAAAGTACACGCAATTACATGTGATGCCCCTGTTAGGTAACTAGTGGAAGAGGAGGCTGACAATGTCAAATCTAGATCTGCAAAAAGAAAAAGCCCTGGAAGTTGCCATCGGGCAAATTGAAAAGCAATTTGGCAAAGGGTCGATTATGAAATTGGGCAGTGAATCTGTGCTAAATGTTGAAGTCATTCCGACCGGAGCACTGAATCTCGACCTTGCGCTAGGCGTCGGCGGAGTACCCCGGGGCAGAATCGTGGAAATCTTCGGTCCGGAGTCCTCGGGCAAAACAACTGTAGCTCTGCACATCATCGCTGAGTCGCAAAAACTTGGTGGAATTGCTGCGTTCATCGATGCCGAACACGCCTTTTCGCCTGAGTACGCACGTCGGCTCGGGGTGGATCTTGATAATCTGCTCGTCTCGCAGCCGGACACCGGGGAACAGGCTTTAGAAATCGCGGAAGCCTTAGTGCGCAGCGGAGCCATTGATGTGATTGTGGTAGACTCCGTTGCCGCTCTGGTGCCGCGGGCAGAGTTAGAGGGAGAAATGGGCGATGCTCACGTGGGTTTACAGGCCCGTCTGATGTCCCAGGCCTTGCGCAAACTTACCGGAGCGATAAGTAAATCCAAAACCTGTGCGATCTTCATTAATCAACTCCGGGAGAAGGTTGGGGTCATGTTCGGCAATCCGGAGACCACCCCCGGCGGTAGAGCACTAAAGTTTTATTCTTCCGTTCGCTTAGATGTCCGCCGACTGGAGACCCTCAAACAAGGAACTCAGATGATTGGTAGCCGTGTTAAGATCAAAGTGGTCAAAAACAAGGTGGCACCACCTTTTAAAGAAGCTGAGGTCGACATCATGTACGGTGAGGGTATCTCCCGCGAGGGTGTAATTCTCGATCTGGCTGTCGAACATGATGTTATTAGCAAGTCCGGCTCGTGGTTTTCATACGGCGATCTGCGCCTGGGCCAAGGCCGTGATAACGCCAAAGCTTATCTACAAGAAAACAAAGAAATCCTCGCCGAGATTGAACGTACCTTGCGCCAAAAACTCGGGCTGAGTGTGCCCGTTAACCAAAGCCAGACGGAGGAGCCTGCTAAATAGTGAGCGAAGGTGACCAGCTGCAAAAAGCACTTCAATATGCGTGGCGTTTGCTTTCGTATCGCCCACGCAGCTGTGCGGAGTTACGGACGCGTTTACAAAGGAAAGGATATTCTCCCGTGGTAATCGAGCAGGTCATTGAGCAATTGGAAAGCGCCGGAGAACTCGATGATATGGCATTCTCTCGCTTATGGGTGGGCAGTCGGGAAGCGTGTAAACCGATGGGCCGCCGCCGGCTGCAGCACGAACTGGCGGCTAAAGGAATCTCCCCGCAGATCGTCAGTGAGGTCTTGGCCGCTTACGATGAGGAGAAAGAGTATCAGCTGGCTAGCGAGCTCGCACGGGAGCAATGGCAGAAAAATATGCGCCGAAATGCAGGCGGAAGAGGTACCAGGCAGGATTTGCAGAGACTCGCAACCTGGTTGGAGCGACGCGGCTTTTCTACCGGGGTAATAGCCAAGATTTGTCGTTTTTATCGCGAACAAGATTCGGACACCAATTCTTGACATGCATTGTGACGACAGATACAATTGTATTAATATCTGGGATATCAACTTTTGCAGCTTGACAACTAAATAGGGAGGTGAGTAGCATTAGCGGAAGTACAATATTGCTACTGATTATAGTGGCAATCGTTGGATTTATCAGCGGATATTTGTTCTATCAATATCTGAGTAAGCGCAGGATTGGCTTAGCCCAAGACGAAGCGGAAAGAATCTTGGCCGAAGCACAGCGCGAAGCCGAAGCCAAGATTAGGGAAGCCAATTTAGAGGCCATAGAGATTGTGCTTAAAGGCCGAAATGATTTAGATAATGAGAGCAAAGAACGCAGGCAAGAGTTTTCTCGCATCGAAAAACGCTTACTTCAAAAAGAGGAAATGCTGGATCGTAAAGCCGAAGCTTTGGAGCAAAAAGAGGCGCAATTCCAGCGTAAAGAGGCTGAGATTGAGTCCTTACGCCGTAGTCTGGAAGAATTACAGGAAAAACAGCGACTTGAGCTCGAACGCATTTCCGGTTTGACCAGCAGTGAAGCGAAAGAAATTTTGCTGCGCGACTTAGAAAACGAGTTACAATATGATATGGCGGTAATGATCAAAGAATATGAGACGAAGACAAAAGAAGAAGCGGAAAAAAGAAGTCGCGAAATCATCTCCACAGCCATTCAGCGATGGGCTGCCGATCACGTCACCGAATCCACCGTTTCCGTAGTCGCATTACCGAATGACGAGATGAAAGGGCGGATCATCGGCCGGGAAGGCCGCAATATCAGAGCCTTGGAAACAGCGACCGGCATCGATCTGATCATCGACGATACTCCGGAAGCTGTAATCTTGTCCGGCTTTGATCCGGTCCGGCGCGAAATAGCGCGCATTGCCCTCGAGAAATTAATTGCTGATGGCCGTATTCATCCGGCTCGCATTGAAGAAATGGTGAATAAGGCTCGTAAAGAGGTGGAGACTGCGATTAGAGAAGCCGGAGAGCAAGCAACCCTTGAATGTGGTGTGCATGGACTGCACGGCGAGCTCATTCGCTTGTTGGGTAGATTGCGATACCGAACCAGTTACGGACAGAATGTCCTGCAACATAGTATAGAAGTAGCACATTTGGCCGGAATGATGGCCGGCGAATTAGGTCTCGATCAAACCTTGGCACGACGGGCAGGTTTGTTGCATGATATCGGCAAAGCAGCCGATCATGAAGTTGAAGGGTCTCACGTTCAAATCGGGGTTGAACTGGCCAGGAAATATCGTGAGAGCGAAACGGTCATCGATGCAATCGGATCGCACCACGGTGATACCGAGCCGAAATCCTTGATTGCGGTCTTGGTTGCAGCCGCAGATGCATTATCGGCAGCTAGACCCGGAGCCCGGCGCGAAACGCTAGAAGCGTATATTAAACGCCTCGAAAAGTTGGAAAGCATCGCTGATTCTTATCCGGGAGTGGAAAAATCGTATGCGATCCAGGCTGGGCGAGAAATCCGAATTGCAGTTAAACCTGAGACCATTGATGACGTCATGGCTGCAAAACTAGCTCGGGATATCGCTAAACAGATCGAAGCGGAAATGGAATATCCTGGTCAGATTAAGGTGACAGTAATCCGCGAGACCCGCGCAGTAGATTATGCCAAGTAAGTCAATACCGGGTGCCTGTCGGCACCCGTTTTTTTTGACAATATACACTAAGCAGGATTAAGATAAACCTAACCGAATTTAACATTAACTCGGGGCATAAGTGGGGTGAGTTAGTTATGTCCAAAGCGAATTACAGTATCTCAGTTTCAGCTAGCACAAGGGATGCAGTTCAAAACAGTATCGGATTGCTCGTATCCATCTTGGTACGTTATCCGGAGGTTGCCACCTGTAAACTTTCGCCTGCCGATGGATGTATCCGTTTTACATATATTCTGCGGGGTAGTCTGGCTGACGAGGTTAAAGAGGATTTTTCCGCCTTTTTGTCCACTTCGATAGCTGCCTTCCATCAGCTGCAGTCAGTACGCGTTAATGAATTCACGCTCAATTTTACTGAGTACGGCCAGTTTTCACTACTGGAGGTTAAACGGGATGTCGCGTCTCTGACTCGCCAAGAGATCGCTTTGCTTTCCACCTTGGTGGCCAATCACTTCAAGGATCGCTTGGTCCTTGAAGATTATTCCAATTGGGGCGAAGAAGAATTGGATGTTCAAGATGAAATTATTGAAAACATGCTCGAAGATACTCGGTTTGAAATCGTACCCAAAGATTTAATCGGTTTCCGCGAAAATGGTCGTGTCTTTGTCTATAACAAAACCAGCTAACTAGAGGATTATTCCTTTCTTGCACAGAAGGCATACTAGGCGAGAAAGGAGCCTTTTGATAATGCAGACCTTAACCGTACTATTTATCGGGGACATTGTTGGGAGACCCGGGCGCCGTGCAGTGCGCACCGAGGTACCGATTTTGAAGCGTACTCATGGTGTTGACCTGGTCATTGCCAACGTAGAGAATGCCGCAGGAGGTTTTGGAGTTACGGCCAGTGTCGTCGAAGAACTGCGGGCCAGCGGCATAGACTTGATGACCACCGGCAACCATGTTTGGGATAAACGGGAGTCGTACGATCTGATCGACGAAACCCCATTTTTATTACGCCCGCTTAATTATCCGCCCGGTGTTCCCGGTCGCGGCTCCCTGGTGTACCAGGGTGATGGTTGGCGTTTGGGACTGGTCAATTTATCAGGCCGGGTCTTTCTACCCGGCTTTGATGACCCGTTTAGAGCAATTAGTGCGCTGTTACAAACCGATTTTGGTAATGCAGATCTAATTTTGGTGGATTTTCACGCCGAAGCAACTGCGGAAAAGGTTGCCCTTGGCTGGTACCTTGACGGCAAGGTTGCAGCCGTAGTGGGTACTCATACTCATATCCAAACCGCAGATGCGCGGATTTTACCCGAAGGAACTGCCTACATCACAGATGTTGGGATGACCGGACCACTAAACTCAGTTCTAGGCATGGACCGCGCGATAATTATCAACAAGTTTCTCACCCAGATGCCGGCCCGTTTCGAAGTAGCAAGCGGTCCCTATACTTTTCAAGGTGTAGTCATAACCTTTGACCTCACAAACCGCCGTGCCGTTTCAATTGAACGAATATTCACAAATGAACCTGAATAAATTTGTCGAAAAAAAGGATTTTTGCTTCTTCCAAATAATTCTATTAATATCCATACATTTTTTATCATGGTATTAATATAAAGGGGGAGCGGGTCAAAACATGGAAGTATTGAAAGTTTCAGCAAAATCCAGTCCAAATTCCGTTGCAGGAGCTTTAGCAGGTGTTTTACGTGAGCGTGGGGGCGCGGAGATACAAGCAATTGGCGCTGGCGCACTTAACCAAGCTGTCAAAGCGGTAGCCATCGCACGTGGTTTTGTCGCACCCAGCGGTATGGATCTGGTTTGCATACCGGCTTTTACCGACATTCAGATCGACGGTGAAGAGAGAACTGCAATCAAGCTTATCGTGCAGCCTCGCTAATGCTTACGTAGCAATTATTATTATTCTACCGATGTCTACTACATCGGTTTTTTTTTGTTTACAAGTATTAATCAGCGGTCATCAAACCAAAATACTTACTGATAAATTGCGCAAAGTGAGGTGAATCGATTGGCTGTCGTTAAGGTGATCGAACTCGTTGCAGAATCACCGCATAGTTGGGAAGATGCGATTCAAAACGCGGTAGCTGAAGCTTCTAAGACCATCCGTAACATCAGTGGCGTGGAAGTAATGAACCTAACCTGCAGTGTGGATGATGGTCGGGTTACCGATTACAAATGCGATGTCCATATCGCCTTTACGGTCGAGGGAACCTAAGTTCCCAGCGTCAAGCGTACTTCAACGGGCACTAACATAGTGCTCGTTTACTCTCAGGATGGTGAGCTAATGATGGCTCAGCGCACCAAAGCACAACAGAATTACCAAAGAATAGCCCAAAAACATATTCCCAAACCGCCGATCTTCCGTAACAGCTGTAATGCCTTCCTCGTGGGAGGCCTCATTTGCGTCATCGCCCAGGCGATCAACAATCTTTTTTTAAGTAGAGGGTTGTCGCCAAGCGAAGCAGGTGCTTTTACTGCAATTACCATGGTTTTTCTCGGAGCCCTGCTCACAGCTCTCGGATTGTATGATAAGCTGGCCAAGATTGGTGGGGCCGGCTCAGCCGTGCCAATCACCGGATTTGCCAACACGATCGTCTCGGCAGCGATGGATTTTCGCTCCGAAGGTTACGTTCTCGGGATGGCGGCTCAAATGTACAAGATTGCCGGTCCGGTGATTACCTACGGCGTAGTCAGCGCTATAATTGCCGGAGTGGTCAAATGGATTTTGGTCCACTAAGGGTGAGAAGATGCAAACTAATCACATCGGCAAGCAAACGGTCGTCTTTCGCTCCCTGCCCAGCATTTCACATACTTTTAGTATCGTGGGTCCGAAAGAAGGGCGAGGCCCATGGGGCCCTGATTATGACACCGTTTTACCCGATGAAGTATACGGTGAACAGACCTGGGAAAAGGCGGAGCGAAAGTTAGTTGTCGAAGCGGTCAATAATCTGATTCAAAAAGCAAAGCTTCAACCCGATGAGATAAGTTTTTTATTAGCAGGCGACTTATTAAATCAGATCATCTCTTCCAATTTCGCCGCAGCCACCTTTCCGATCCCGTTTTTCGGACTCTTCGGCGCCTGCTCGACAATTGCTGAAGCATTAATACTCGGGGCCATGTTAATCGACGGACGTTATGGCAGCCGAGTAATTGCCGCAGCTTCGAGCCATAATAAGGCCGCAGAGCGCCAGTTCAGATTTCCGATCGAATTCGGCACGCAAAGACCGCCGACAGCCCAGTGGACCGTGACCGGATGTGGCAGCTTTCTCATCGATGATTCGGCAACGAACCCGCGGATCACCTGTGCTACGGTTGGGCGGGTTGTTGACATGGGATGTAAAGATCCGAACGACATGGGCTCGGCCATGGCTCCGGCAGCTGCCGATACCTTGCTTGCTCATTTCAAAGATTTGGCGAAACAACCGGCTGATTATGATCTTATTGTGACCGGTGACTTGGGTAAAGTGGGCTCGGCAATTCTGGCGGAATTGATGGAAGAGGCCGGTTTCGGTTTTGTCGACAACTATCTTGACTGCGGAGCCTCCATTTTTCATCCTGATGAAGATGTGCATGCGGGCGGCAGTGGCTGCGCCGCTTTAGCAGTCGGATTTGCCGGTCATTTTTTTAAGCTGATCCAAGCCGGGAAGCTCAACAAAGTTCTGTTGGCCGGAACCGGTGCTTTATTAAGTCCGTTAACCAGCCTGCAAAATGAAAATATACCGTGTATTTGCCATGCTGTTGCTATAGAGGTGATTTAAAAATCGACTATTTACTGGCCTTTGTTGTCGGAGGTATTATCGTAACCATTGGACAACTGATTTTTGATTTAACCAAACTCACCATGGGCCATGTCATGGTGATTCTTGTCGTCACCGGTAGCGCTCTGACCGCTGTGGGTCTTTATGAGCCGTTGGTCGAACTGGCCGGTGCCGGCGCGGCAATTCCGGTCTCTAATTTCGGTTACGTTTTGACCCAAGGAGTGTATGAATCGCTTTTAAGTAAAGGAATTGGGGGAGTGTGGTCGGGCGTATTTAATCTGGCCGGTGGAGCGATTGCCGCGGCGATCTTTTTTGGTTTCATTTTTGGGATCATTTGCCGTCCGAAAGGCTAATTAGAACAGCAAGGCCGGCATGACTTTACGTGATGCCGGCCATCTTATCTCAAACTACCTAACAGTCGTGGGTACAAACAGATCGACGATCCCGACGACAAACGCCGCTAGCAGTGCTCCGAGAATTGTTACCCGCAGACCCGGCACAAGGAACTGAGCTGCGTAGATAACAACAGCGGAAACGAGAAAACCCACAATACCACGACCATACGGTGAGACATTTTTACCTAGCATCGCCTGGATCAGGTATCCGAGGGCAGTGATCACCGCAGCAGCAAGCAAAGCCTGTCCGAAGGTTAACGCGCTAAAACCTGGCAGCAAAAACCCCAGAAACATGAGCACAATTGCTGAAGCGATGAAGCGCAGTATATGACCTAACCATTCCATTAGGTTCACCTCCTAGTTATGTAGTTTAAAGATAGTTTCTCTCTTCTGACACGTTTCATACGGTTACATAGCTGCAAGTTATTTTGCTCATACTAGGCAGGTAGCTGTAGCGAGAGGAGCCCATGGTTTGCTGTCACAAAAACGAAAGCGCGTGATTATCGTCACCGATGGTGATTGTCAAGCGAAAAAAGCGGTAGAAGTAGCCGCTAAGAATGTCGGCGGCCGTTGCATTTCCGCCAGTTCGGGAAATCCAACACTTCTTACAGCCGACGAAATAGTCGAGTTGGTCAAGCAAACTCCGTATGATCCCGTCTTGGTGATGGTCGATGATGACGGCGATCAGCAGCAAGGACGGGGCGAGCGCGTCCTGGCGCAGCTGTTGCAAAGCCCGGAGTTGGACATCATTGGGGCCTTAGCCGTAGCCTCGGCAACCGATGGGGTTGACGGTATTACGGTCGATTATTCGGTTACCCGGGATGGCAAGATAGTTCGGGCAGCTGTCGACAAGAGCGGCCATGAAAAGCCCGACCAAGAGCCGATCATTTACGGGGATACGGTAGATACTTTAAACACGGCAAAGATTCCACTGATCGTTGGGATTGGCGATATTGGCAAAATGGATCATCACGATGATTATGCCAGAGGTGCTCCAATTACCACCAAGGCGGTTCAGTTTATTCTAAACCACACTGACAAACGAGGATGAAGGAGAATATGCTTACGGTTGGGGTACCCCGCGCCCTTTTGTATTACGATTACTTCCCTTTATGGCATGCATTTTTCACCCATTTAGGCGTTAAGACGGTCGTTTCCTCCCCAACAACCAAGGCCACACTAGATTCCGGCGTGCTGGCAGCAGTTGATGAAACCTGCCTACCGGTAAAGGTTTTCTACGGTCATTTTCTGGAATTGGTTGATACCTGCGACCTAATCTTTCTGCCACGCCTCGTCAGTGTAGAGCCACGGACTTACATTTGTCCGAAGTTTATGGGCTTACCGGATTTGCTGCGTTCTCTTGGGTACCGGAATCTGCTGGATCCGGTAATAGATCTACGTGATCCCCGGCGCTACCTGCACAATCTCTGGGCTGCAGCTATGACCACCGCCCAGTCCGTGGGGGTAGGATCAGCGGTGCAGGTCGGACGCGCATTATGGGCGGGAATCAAGGCGCAACGGACCTACCGATCCCAACTATGCCAGGGCTTAATGCCGTCGGAACTTCTATCTAAGCCGAAGGTAGCACCAGCTAAGGCCGACGGGGCACGAACCATCGGTCTCATCGGCCATCCATACACGCTCTTTGATGAGGTGATCAATCTAAATCTGCTGACTTTTCTGCGCGCCCACGGCTACAGGATTTTAACTCCCGTCCATTATCGGGTGCAACTGTTGACCCAATACGCGCGATCTTTACCCAAAGAATTATTTTGGTCGTACGGACGGCGCATGGTTGGTGCGGCTTTACTGTGGTCAAAATACCATCTGGTCGACGGGATTATCCATCTGGAGACTTTTGGCTGTGGTACAGATTCGATTACCGGCGAACTGATCGAACGGTTAATCCGTCGATCCGGTCAACTACCGTATCTCCTGGTAACCATCGACGAGCATTCCGGAGAAGCCGGAATTCGGACAAGACTGGAAGCTTTTTGTGACATGATTGAATTTAATGCTATCAAGGGAGCTGTGGAGGGCTAAAAATGTCCCAAAAGGTTACCTATCCGCATATGGGAACCTTAAATATCGTGCTCAATTCTGTTTTGCATGAACTGGGTTTGGAGGTGATCGAACCACCCCCCACCAGTAAGCGGACGTTAGCGCTTGGAGCAGCCAACTCGCCAGAATTTGCCTGTTTGCCCTTTAAAATCACCTTAGGCAATTTTCTCGAAGCTCTGGAACTCGGAGCCGAAACGATCATTATGGCCGGTGGATGCGGTCCGTGCAGATTTGGTTACTACGCCCAAGTTCAACGTGAAATCCTGACTGATTTAGGGTGCAACTTCCAGATGCTCGTCCTGGAAGCACCACAAAATGGTTGGTTGCAATTTTTACACCGGATTCGCGAGCTCCTGGGGAGTTTTCCAGTTCGTCGGTTTCGCCGCGGTTGGTTGTTGGGTCTGGCCAAAGCTAAGGCTATTGATCTAGTCGAAATGGAGATGGAGAAGACCAGGCCAATCGCCAACCCAACCATCGTAGATCAGATCTATCAAGCTTTTCTCACTCAGTTGGCAGCTATCGATTTGCTCGCAGAGGTCGAGACTTTGGCCTCAGAGTATAGTCGCCACCTACGTGAGCTGCGGCAAGGTCGCCGTTCGCCTTTGCGGATCGGGGTGGTCGGAGAAATCTATACTGTGCTCGAACCAAGTGCAAACCTTGATCTACTAAAGAAACTGGGGAATTTGGGTGTTGAAGTCATTAGAGATTTACGGCTCAGTCATTGGATTGCTGAACATTTAACTTTGAACGCCAAGAAAAAAGCCGCTCTCCGCAGCGAATTGGAACGGTGGGCCAAGCCATATTTGCAATACTTCGTCGGGGGCCATGGTTTGGAGAGTGTCGCCCATGCACTCCGGTACTGTCAGAGCGGATTAGTTTCCGGGGTGATCCAGATCGCTCCCTTAACTTGTATGCCGGAGATTGTTGCACATAGCGTACTACCAAATGTTAGTCGTGATTTCGGCAAACCAATCCTCACAATTTACGTTGATGAACAGACAGCGGAAGCCGGTCTGCAAACTCGTCTGGAAGCTTTTGTGGATTTATTGCCTCCGGTCGACATATCTCTGGCCGGCAGCTAATAAGATGCTGTGGAGGTATCCGCGATGGATGAACACAGCATTGTTCTTCTCTTCCTGACCGCTCTAGGGATTCTCTCCAACAATAAACTGATTTCAGCCGGAGCCGCCCTGCTGTTGATTTTCAAGGTGCTCCGACTTGATCTCGCGTTGGCAATATTAGAGCGGCGCTCACTCGAGTGCGGCCTAATCCTACTGGTTATTGCGGTCCTCTTGCCGTTTAGTACCGGCGAAATTCGGTTGCGCGAGATTTGGGCGTCATTGTGGTCGGTGCAGGGAATGATCGCGGTGGCCGGCGGGGTGGTGGCCTCGTTCATGAATCAACGAGGAGTGTGTCTGCTGCAAGATTCGCCACAAATAATAGTGGGGATTCTTGTCGGTACAATCCTCGGCGTAACTCTCTTCCAGGGGATCCCCGTTGGTCCGCTGGCGGCGGCAGGCATAACCGCGGTGTTGTTATACCTAGTCAATAGCTTTTTCTAGGTGGTGATTTGTTCAATGCTTGAAGAAACCGCAACGGTCCGCGGAATGGCCGCAATACGTTTTCTCGCTGGTAGCCTTGAGATCTGTGCGGCTTTGTTGATGTTACGTTTCGGCAAAATCAACAGAGCACTGCAAATCAACGCCCTTCTCGGTTTGGTCGGACCGGTTATGATGTTAACCGTGGCTTCTTTGGGGATCATCGGCTTAGTCGGCCGCATTAATCCTTTTAAGACCGTCTACATCATTCTGGGTGTTCTCTTAATCCTTCTGGCTACTCGTTAGCTACCAATTGTTCAGGCTGGACAAAGATAAAGGCCAAAACCGCGGTCAACAAGCCGATGATTCCGGCAACGATGAATAAGCCGGCCTTTGACCAATCCAAGCCCAACCCAAATAAAGGCGGACCGAGCGCAACGCCAAAGAAACGCACCGAGCCATAGACAGAGGTAATGATGCCTCTTTTCCTATCGGTAGTACTACTGGTGACCAGATAATTGATTGACGGCAAGGCCAATCCGTTACCTAAGCCCACGATCGAGACGGCCAAAAAGAGGTACCAGTGTGCTTTGATCAAACCCATCGACAGCAGCCCGAGTCCCGAAATGGTCAAGCCGACCCAAGTCAGAGTTTTCATGAGATTGAGCTTTTCTTTCACCAACCGGCCGGTGATGTAATTGGTGATGGACATAACCAGCACCGGAATGGCCAAGACCAGACCTTTCTTGAACCCGACTATTTTGTACACCGCTTCAAGGGTGTCGGAGTAATAAAAAAGTAAGCCGAACAGTAAAAAGAGGATAATTGCTCCGGAGAGAAAGACGATTAGCAATTCCTTGCCTTTTTCCACGAGGATATCTTTTACCTCTGTGAAGTATTTGCGAATGCTCGTATCTTTACTGGTCTTTCCGGGATCCGCAATTAAGAACCAGAGGGCGATGGCTGTGGGCAACGCCAAAACGCCATAAACGAAGAAAGGGAAATACCAACTGATTAAGGCGGCCGCCGAGCCCAGAATCGGACTCACCACTTTACCCAACCCATTGGCTGCTTCGGCGAGGCCGAGGACCTTACTGCGTTCCTCGCCCTGGTACACGTCTCCAATCAAGGCCATGGCAATCGGGTATGTTCCGGCGGCTGCTGCACCTTGGATAAACCGACTGCCCAAAATCGGATAATAGGGGTTCTTAAATAGCAAAGCACTGATGCCGGCCAGTAAACCGCCAACTCCATAAAGCAAGAGGCTTGGGGCGATGATCGTTTTCCGCCCAAAACGGTCGGAGAGCGGACCGGCGATGATGAAGGCCAGACCGGCCGGAATGGAGAATGCGGTGATGACCAACCCACAACAAAACTGGCTGAGACCCATCACGCTCTTCATTTTCGGTAAGACCGGGATCAGCATCGAGTTGCCCAAGACCATGAGAAAGGGTACGGCGCAAATAACGGTGATAACAGGAAAAGTATAGTGATTTTTCGTAGCCCCTTGCTTAATTTCGTTCTTGCTCATTGTTGATCTCCAAATCATCCGGGCTTTCTTCATTAATTAATTGGTTGCGGTTACCTTGAGTTTGCGGCTTAAGCATTACGCCGATCTCCAAGTCATCCGGGCTTTGTACCTGAGCCAGATGCCGACGGTCACCCAGTCTGCCTTTGTTAGTAAATAAACGGCGCTTGCCCTTCATGTAAATGCCTCCTCATCCTGCGTTTGACGCTGAAGAACCAGCTATGTTAAAATTACTTAATTATGATAGACAGAGGGTAGGTACTTTATGAGTCGGCCAAAGTGGATTCCAGAATTTGATCTTGACCTCAGTGTATCGGCAAGTGGCCAACTGGAGCTGGCCGGATGCAACCTGGTGGCGTTGGCTAAGGAGTTTGGAACTCCGCTATATGTCTATGATGAGGCGGCTCTGCGTCGACGTTGCCAGCGGTATAGACAAGCTTTTACCTCCTACGAACCCGGTTACGAGATTTTATATGCCTCCAAAGCTTTTCTGCCGCTGGCCATGGCCGAGTTGATCGAGCAAGAAGGGCTAGGCCTGGATGTGATGAGCGGGGGAGAGCTCTATACCGCTCTTAAAGCCGGGGTGTCTCCGGACAAGATTTACTTTAACGGCAATAACAAAAGCCCGGTGGAGTTAGCAGAGGCCATTGATGCAGGCATCCGCGGCATTATCGTCGATAATCTACTCGAGTTGGAGCGGGTTTCCGCCATCGCCAAGGCCAAACAAGTTGTTCAGACCGTGCTTCTGCGCATCAATCCTGGTGTAGAGGCGCATACTCACGAATACATTAAGACGGCCAAGCTTGACAGCAAGTTTGGTTTTTCGCTGCTCGACAATTCAACTATCGAGGCCGTGCGCCGAGTCCTTATCGATCAGAACCTTAAATTGTTGGGCTTTCATTGCCACATTGGTTCCCAGATCTTTAGTTTGGACTCTTACCGAGCCGCTATTGACGTAATGTTGCAGTTCGCTGCCGAGGTGAGATCACAGACGGGCTTTGTCTGGAAAGAACTTAATTTGGGCGGAGGGCTCGGCGTCAGGTATGTAGAGTCAGACGATCCACAACCGATAGAATCGTTAGCCGCGCAGATCATAGCAACGGTCTCCACCGGTTGTCAAAAGTACTCGTTGCCTAAACCCCGCTTATTGTTGGAACCGGGTCGTTCGATAGTCGGTGAAGCCGGCTTGACTTTATATACGATTGGGGCTTGTAAGACCATTCCCGGCATTCGTACCTATGTCGCGGTTGATGGCGGCATGACGGATAATCCGCGTGTGGCCTTGTACCAAGCGAAATATAGTGCGGTCAATGCTTCGAAGGCCAATTCTGTACCTGATCAGGTGGTCTCGGTGGCCGGGAAATGCTGTGAATCCGGAGATATGCTGATTTGGGATATTGCCTTAGCAGATCCGCAACCGGACGATGTGCTTGCAGTCTTCTCAACCGGAGCTTATACTTATTCTATGGCCTCCAATTATAATCGCTTGCTTCGTCCGGCCGTAGTTTTCTGCCGCGACGGTCGGAGTAAGCTTGTTGTCCGCCGGCAGTCTTATGAAGATCTATTAAACTGCGAGTTTTCGCTGAACGAGGGGTAAAATGTCACTATTTGGGTTGTTTACATATGTGTTCGCCTTTTTGCTAGCCTTATCAATGCATGAGTTTGCCCATGGTGCGGTCTCATACCGGCTAGGGGACCCGACTCCGGCGTATGCCGGTCGGTTAACGCTGAATCCACTGGCACACTTAGACTTGATGGGCTCGTTGGCCTTCCTGATTTCTATTCAAGCAGGCCTCGGTTTCGGCTGGGCCAAACCGGTGCCGGTTGACCCGCGCTACTACAGAAATTATAAAAAAGGGCTGGTTCTGGTCGGCTTGGCCGGCCCGTTAGCAAACTTCACGCTGGCCTTTGTCTTTTCACTACTGTTAAAAGTGCTGATTAATAACCCGTTCTGGGTTCAGTTTCTCCTGATTAACATTCTGGTCAACATCAGTCTGGGCGTCTTTAACCTGGTACCGATTCCGCCTTTGGACGGTTCAAAGGTGCTCTACGGATTGTTGCCATATCGTTATACTTATCGCTGGTATAAGTTCGAACAGTATGGACCGCTGATCCTTTTGTTGCTGGTCTTTAGCGGCGTAATCGGACAGATTGTCAGACCGATGATCGTGCTTTTACAACGTTTGTTCTTGCTGTAGTCGGCCAGATGAGGTGAGGTGTCTTTGGCGATGGGATTGTGGGGACAAGCTATGGTCAGGGTCAAACAGTTTTACCGGGCACTCACAGCCAAAATTGAACCGGCTGATCGAGATTTTCTCCAAAAGTACCTGGGTGAGCAGGAAAGAGCCCTTTTTTACCAGATGGATCCCATCGACCAGCGTCACTGCCTCGACGTGGCCCAACATGCTTATCGAATAGCGACTGCCCGCGGGTTAGGACCAAAACGAGCCACACTGGTAAAGGCAGCGCTGTTGCATGACATCGGTAAGATCAGGGGAGAAACAACCTTGCTGACCAGAGTTGCTTATGTTTTACGCCGTCGGTCGATCGAGCGGCGATCCGGTGCGAAAACCCGGATTTTATCAGGCCATGCTGAACGGGGAGCCCATATGGCGGAGACTTTTGGGATCGACCCGGAAATCGTCGAGTTGATTAGAGACCACCATAAACAGCCAACGAGTAAACTAGCCGCACTACTACATGAGGCCGATAGTATGTTTTAATACCCGGTTATGCCGTGTAAGACGGGAGCGATTATGCAGTCTGGTATCCTACAAGTGGATGATGATCAAAACCGGTTTACAATTGAATTGCCGGTCTTTTCCGGACCGCTAGATCTGCTTTTACATCTGGTTCAAAAAGAACAGGTCAGCATCTGGGATGTTTCCTTAGCCAAAGTAACCGAGGAGTACCTACGTTTCCTCGATACCATGCAGGAGCTTAACCTCGAAGTGACCTGTGAATTTCTGGTTTTAGCCGCCACCTTGGTGCAAATCAAAGCCCGCTCTTTACTGCCGAAACCGCCGGCCGTTGCGGATGAAACAGAGGATGAAACCGAAGAAAGTCTACTTCTGCGGCTGGTGGAATATAAGAAATTCAAAACGGCGGCTGAACAATTTGCCCGGCGAGCCGAACAAGAGAATGAGGTCTTTACCAAAGTATACTTAGACGTTAACCTGCTGGCACAGGAGGATCAACCGGCAACAACTGGGGAAATCAATGTCAGCATCTGGGAGTTGCTCGAAATCGTCCAAAAACTATTAGCGACATACCGCCCCGAACCTGAGGCCAAACCGGAACCCCAAATTCCTCGCGAATTCGTCTCACTACCGGAGACAATCTTTCGCTTGCAACAACGTTTTCAAGGTGGTTATCGCTGTGGTTTTCGTGACTTGCTGCTGGAGGCGCGCAGCCGGGCCGAATTAATCGCAACCTTTTTGGCCTGTTTGGAACTGATTAAACTAGGCTTTGTCAGCCTCGTCAGAAGCGAAACCTCAACTATCGAACTTGTATCAGAGGGATAAAAGTGAACATCGCCGAAGCAAAAGCCATCCTTGAAGCTTTGATTTTTGCGGCTCCGGAACCTATCACCCTAAGAGAATGTGCCCGCATCTTGGGCGTTAGTGAGCGTACCGCCGCTTTGCTCATCCGCCAGCTGGATGATGACTATGCCGCTCGCAAAAGCGCTCTAACTATTCGACAGGTAGCCAAAGGGTATCAGATCTGTACGAGACCGCAATACGCCGAGTATATAAGAGCTATCGGGCGCACCTCCCGGAGCCAACAGCTTTCTCCGGCCGCCCTGGAATGCTTGGCCATCATCGCCTACAAGCAACCGATAACGCGGGTTGAAATTGATGAGATCAGAGGCGTCCGTTCGGATAGTGCTATACAATCATTACTCGAACGGGAATTAATCGCCGAAGTCGGCCGCAAAGAGGCTATCGGGCGCCCCATCCTTTTCGGTACTACAGATCGTTTCCTCGAAGCTTTTGGTCTCAAAGACTTGAATGACCTGCCTCCGCTTGCAGAGAGCCCGGAGACCCTCATCGAATGAGAGCGCAAACTCAGATGAATACTAAAGCTAATGGTGTTCGTGCTGAGTTTAGTAATTGGATTGATCATTGCCTGCATTATCGCTATCAGCCGGCTAGAGCTGGAATTAGGTTTTTTTGCTCTAAAAAACGGGTCCGATGATCAACTCACCATCCATGTCTCCCTGCCGCCCTTGGTACACCGGCAAATATCTTATCCGGTCGCAGAATTGGTCGAGAAACACGGTCAGCTCGCCACCCGTTTGCTACGCCAGGCCGAGGACGGCCCCCGTCAGGAGTATGTTTATACTCTGGCCGAACAACAACAGCTCTTTCAGCGCCTAAAAACACTGATCCAACAAGTCCGGCAGAGCGGTTTTCTCCGCATCAAAAAGTCTACTGACCGCCAACTGAGATGGACGGCGCTCGGTGCCGCGATCGTTCCAAACTTACATATCACCGTCAAAGAGTTGGTTCTCCAGAGCCGGCTGGGCTTGGGTGATGCTGCTCTTACCGGCATTGGTGTGGGTTTGGTTTGGTCGTTGCTTGGCCTAGCAACGAGCCTGGCGCAAAAGCATTTTCAGCACTTACAGTTTGCTGCTTTGCCTCGGATCAGTATAACACCAGTTTTTAATGAATGGCTGATCCAGGGTCGACTTCGATGCATAGTCTCGCTACGGGTCGGTGAAATTATCTTTGAAGGGGCTAAGTATTTGATTCGATCGCGCACCTTGATGAGGAGGGACGCTAGTGGAAACACAACATCCCATTGAAGGTTTGATGAAAACCGCTTTAGATAGTATTAAAAATATGGTTGACGTAAATACCATTATGGGTGAGCCGGTGGAAACTCCTGACGGGAAGGTCATCGTACCGGTTTCCAGAGTCGCCTTCGGTTTCGCAGCCGGCGGTAGTGAATTCGACCCCGCACCCAATCCAAATCCTCCTAAAGACGGAAAAAACGGCGCTGAGCAAAATGAAAACGGTAAAACACTGCCCTTTGGCGGTGGTAGCGGCGCCGGGGTATCCATACAACCGATGGGTTTTTTGATCGTTGGCTCAGACGAGACACGGGTACTTCCTTTGGGTGGCCAAGCAATTTATGACCGTTTACTGGACCTAGCGCCCAAAATTATCGACAAAATCCGGCATAATGGAGTTGAAGGTCACGAGGAGCAGAAACGGATCAAATATAAATCAACACTTAAATAAGCCGGCGTAAATACTGTTGACCGGTGAAGGACGGAGTGGCCGTCCTTTTTTCCATCTTTTAGTGATATTAGTAGGGAATGCGGTCCTTAAGTCCGAATACTAAGCATAGCAATTTGCCGGAGTAAAACTATGCGTCTACACAAATTTCTCGCTCAGCAAGGCGTCGCTTCGCGGCGGCAAGCTGAACAATTAATCCAACAGGGACGGGTGACGGTGAATGGCGTAGTCATCACCGAATTAGGCACCAGAGTCGGACCGAATGATCTGGTCGAGGTCGATGGCCGGATAATAGAACCGTCAACAGAACGCATCTATTTAGCTCTACACAAACCGAGCGGTGTAATTACAAGTGTGCGGGACACACATAATCGCCCGACGGTAATCGATTGCCTCCCGCCAAAATGGCAAGGCCATCGCTTATTTCCTGTCGGTAGGTTGGATTACGATACCGAAGGATTGCTCTTGTTAACTAATGATGGGGATTTCGCCTATAAACTAACCCATCCGCGTTTTAAGATCCCAAAAACTTATTTGGCCCTGGTCCAAGGTAAAGTAAGCGCAGCAGCGATCCGCCGTTTGCGCACCGGTGTGATGCTTGAAGATGGGCCGACGCTCCCGGCTAAAGTGCGCCTCATCGAAGCAAATCAGCAAACCTCGCTGCTAGAGCTGGTTTTGGTTGAAGGCCGCAAACGGCAGGTCAAAAGAATGTGTAGTGCCGTTGGTCACCCGGTACTCAAGTTAATCCGCACCCGTTTTGGGAGCATCTCACTCACAGGCCTGGAGCGTGGTGAAGTTCGGCCATTAACAGCTGCCGAGGTAGCCGAATTACTAGGGCAGGCTGCACAAGGAGGTGTTGATTGTGGGCAAAGTGAGGGGAATTCGCGGGGCCACCACCGTTGAAGCCGACGTGCCGGCGTTAATTATCGAGGCTACGAAGGAATTGCTCCAGACGATGGAGAAGAAAAATCAGATAGTAGTGGATGATATTGCCGCCGCAATTTTCACTACTACCCCCGACTTACGATCAGTCTATCCGGCAGTGGCCGCTAGGGAGATGGGATGGACCGGCGTGCCACTATCATGTTTTGCGGAGTTGGAGGTATCGGGTTCACTGCCAAAGTGTATCCGAGTTTTATTATTAGTTAATACCGAACTAGATCAAGCCCAAATGCAGCACGTTTACTTACGTGGCGCACGGGTGCTCCGCCCTGACTTAGTAGGAGGTAGTGTAGGTGAGGACAATTAAGGAGTTGAGCCGGCGCGCGCTCGACCAAATTCGGCCCTATGAGCCCGGGAAACCAATCGAAGAAGTCAAAGCAGAGTATGGTTTAACCCGTATTATCAAACTAGCTTCAAATGAGAATCCGCTCGGTCCTTCGCCTAAAGCTGTTGCGGCCATCAGTCAAGCCTTAGGCGAATTGCATTTATATCCCGATGCAAATTCGACCGCTTTAAAAGCCGACCTGGCTGCTCGTTTCAACCTTAGCACGGACCAGATCGCGGTTGGCAACGGATCGGATGAGCTGATTAAACGTTTAGCCGAGACTTTTTTGACCGCTGAGGATGAGATCGTTGTTGCCAAACCGACCTTTAGCGAATATCGGTTTGCCGCTCAGTTAATGGGCGCAACCACCCGTGAGGTTCCGTGCCGGGACGGCCTGCATGATCTGGCCGGGATGCGTGAGGCGATCGGACCGAAAACAAAAATGGTCTTCATATGTAACCCGAACAACCCGACAGGCACCTATGTTCCGGGGGAGCTAATCGCCGACTTTATCTCCCAGTTACCCCGGGATCTCCTCGTGATTTTTGACGAGGCCTATGCCGAATATGTCACTGCGTCCGACTATGCGAGCGGCCTTAGTCTCCTACCAGAGTATCCGAATGTTGTTGTATTGCGAACTTTTTCGAAAATATACGGGTTGGCGGCGTTGCGCATCGGATACGCGATGGCATCCCCAGAGATCATTGGTCTCTTGGAGAAAGCCCGGGAACCGTTCAATGTCAACCGCTTGGCTCAAATCGCTGCCCGAGCCGCTTTAAGTGATACCGAGTTTCTTGAGCGTTCCCGTCAATCAAACAACGCGGGAATTGAACAGCTGTTGGCCGGGTTTGCTCGCTTTGACTGGGAACCTGTACCGACCCAAACCAACTTTATTTTGGTTGACACCAAAAGAGATGCTCGTGAGCTCTTTAAACAGCTGTTAGCCCAAGGCGTTATCATTCGGCCTGCAGATATTTTCGGCTTGCCAACCTATATTCGAGTTACTGTGGGCACTGAAGAGGAAAATGCTCTGTTTTTGCAGGCCGTTGCCAAGATATTAGCTGACCAGGAGTAGTGACTTTCGATGTCCTTTGCCAAACTGGCAGAGTGGGGAGAAGACAGACGGCCGACCGTAATAAAGGTCGGCGGGACCATAATTGGCGGTGAACACCCGCCGGTTATCATCGCGGGCCCATGTTCAATCGAGGATCGGGATTCGGCGTTGGCGCTGGCGGCTGCTCTGAAAGAGGCCGGAGCCCAGCTTTTTCGGGGTGGAGTTTTCAAGCCGCGGACCAGCCCATACAGTTTTCAGGGGCTCAAAGAGGCCGGGTTACCAATTTTGGCCGAAATACGAGAATTAACCGGTCTACCCGTTGTTAGTGAGGTTTTGGCACCCGAGCAGGTCCGCATCGCCTACGATTATATCGATATTTTCCAGATTGGCTCGCGTAATATGCAAAACTTCCCTCTGCTCCAGGCGGTTGGACGCCTCGATAAACCGGTGCTGCTGAAAAGAGGATTCGCGGCCACAATAGACGAATGGCTGCTTGCAGCCGAATATATCTTGGCTGAAGGGAATTCCCAGGTCATTCTTTGCGAACGCGGGATCAGGACTTTCGAGCCGTCAACTCGCAATACTTTAGATATTAGCGCGGTTCCCTTGGTCAAGTTGCGCAGCCATTTGCCGATCATTGTCGATCCTAGCCATGCCTGTGGACGTGCGGAGTTGGTCCCGCCGCTTGCCAAGGCGGCGATTGCCGTTCGGTCCGATGGGATTATGGTTGAGGTGCATGAAGAGCCCGAACAGGCCCTGTCCGATGGAGCGCAATCTATCACTTTGAAAGAGTTTCGGCAGCTGGTCGGAGCCTTACGCCAGATTGAAATGAGAAGAGTTTGAGGTAGGCATGAAGTTAACGATTAATCCATTGGTTCTCCCCCAGAGTCTTACCGCGTCGGTAACAATACCCGGGGACAAATCCATCTCTCATCGCGCCCTGATGATCGGAAGCATTAGCAATGGCATCTCCGAGTTTACTAATCTTCTGGAGTCGGCGGACATTGAAGCAACCAAAAAGCTTGTGCAAGCTCTGGGCGTTACCGTCCACAAGGAGGGGCGGGCGATCCTGGTACACGGGCAAGGCCTGGCCCGTTTTTCCGAACCCAAGTATGTCTTGGAGATGGGCAATTCCGGGACTACGATCCGGCTTGGACTCGGTCTGGTCGGTCCAAGCAAAGTCTTCGCCGTTTTTAGCGGCGACGCTTCGCTGAATAACCGCCCAATGGATCGCGTGATCAAACCGCTCTCCGCCCTCGGACTCTCCTATGTTGCCAGGGCCAATAACTCCAAACCCCCCGTAGTTTGCTTGCCACCAACGAGACTTACTTCTGCTTCTGTGACCGGCACGGTGCCGAGCGCCCAAGTTAAGTCGGCCTTTTTACTTGCCGCAGTTCAAATCCCAGGTAGCAGCAGTTACTACGAACCAACACCGACCCGGAACCACACCGAACTCATGCTGCTAGCAGCCGGGGCCAATTTGGAAACCACCGATGGTCTCATTAAGCTTTCCGGGGGTAAAGACTTGGGGCCAATCAGCATGCAGATTCCGGGTGATCCTTCATCTGCCGCCTTTTGGACGGTTGCCGCTTTGCTTCGACCTAATACTCAACTAACTATCCGCAATGTCGGAGTTAATCCGCGCCGAATCGGTTATCTTTCGGTATTACGGCGTATGGGCGGCAAAATCACGTTGCGTAATCACCGGATCTGGGGCGGAGAAGAGGTTGCTGATCTCGAAGTTGTGAGCTCGAAGTTGCACGGTTGTGAGATATCGCCGGCCGAGATTCCCGATCTCATCGATGAAATACCCATTTTAGCGGTAGCGGCCGCGGTGGCAGCCGGCAGGACACGCATTACCGGAGCCGGCGAGTTGCGAGTAAAGGAATCTGACCGCATCAAATCGATTGTAACCGAGTTTGCCAAATTAGGGATCAATGTTACCGAGCTTTCGGATGGCTTAGAAATTATCGGTTCATCATATATTCGGGGCGGCAATGTGACAAGCCACCACGATCATCGCATTGCTATGGCTTTGGCAATATTAGCTCTGGTAGCGGATTCACCCGTAACAGTGCATGGCGCTGAGGCGATCGCTATTTCTTACCCGGAATTCGAAGCTACGTTTACCACACTTTTTGGATCTGCAGCGCTGCAGAAAATTTTAGACTAGGGGAGGAACGACCGTTGCCCGGCGGAAAAATTACCATTGCAATTGATGGGCCTTCTGGAGCTGGTAAGAGCACAATCTCCCGCTTATTAGCTCAAGAACTCGGCATTATCCATATTGATACCGGGGCGATGTATCGAGCCATTACCTATAAAGCCTTGGTCAAAGGGATAGATTTAACGGATGAAAAAAAGTTGACCGAATTGGCCCTCGATACCAATTTGGAAATTATCCCGGCAAGAGGAGATCGCCCCCAGGCGATACTCCTGGACGGTAAGGATGTAACCCGGGAGATCCGCAGCAAAGCGGTGAATGAACATGTTTCCGAGGTGGCGAAAGTAGCCGGCGTGCGGAGTCGTCTCCTGCATCTGCAGCGCAAACTCGCCGCCGAACACTCGGTCATCATGGATGGCCGCGATATTGGCACGGTCGTCTTGCCTTCAGCAGACTATAAGTTTTTCTTGACCGCAGATTTGGAGACCAGGGCTGCCCGGCGCTATCAGGAGATCTTCGGCGACCAGGGAGATTGTGCCGAGTTTGAAAGCGTCAAACAGAATCTGGCCGAACGCGATTTGATTGACTCTTCTCGTGAATTTGCACCGCTGCGGCAGGCCAAGGATGCGATTTTGATTGATACAACCGACCTAACCATATCCGAAGTGATAGAAAAGATTAAAGGATATCTATGTAGGTGAGCTCATGTTTTACCGGTTTGCCAAATCTCTATTGTCGGTTTTGCTACGGGCCAGATTTCGAATTCGGGTGCTGAATGCGGAACGCGAACCGAAGTCAGGCGCCGTGATTGTGGCCGCGAACCACCAAAGCGCCTGGGATCCAATCTTTGTTGGTTTGGCACTCGAACGGCAGTTGCGTTTTATGGCCAAAGTTGAACTATTCCGCTGGCCAATCTTGAAGCAAGCTATTACCTGGCTAGGAGCGTTTCCGGTCAATCGCGGCAAAGGGGATAGTCGTGCCATCCGTTCGGCTTTGGAGATCCTAAAAAGCGGTCAAGCTTTAGCGATGTTTCCTGAGGGGACACGGGTCAAACCTGGTGAAGCAGCCGCTGCCCAAAATGGCATCGCCTTGCTCGCTTCCCGAACGGGAGCGCCCGTCTTGCCGGTACGGGTAGTAGATAACGGCAAGCAGATCGAGATCCGACTGGGGGACCCGATTACCTTCGCCTCGGTTATCGAGACGCCTAAACCGAGCAAAGATGATTTGTCTGCCTTCAGCAATTTAGTAATGGAGAAAATCCGCAACTTATAACGTAGAACAGCGCTAATGAGAACTTTAAGAAGGAATTCAATCGCTGATGCAGAACTTGCATTTTCGTAGCTTAGATATTTCAGTGATCAGTACATAATAGGGATTGAGGGACACAGATTTGAAGATAACCCTTGCGGAAAGCGCCGGATATTGTCCGGGGGTTGATAAAGCGGTTCAGCTGGCTATTAAAACGGCTAGCGAGAGTGGGCGGGAGGTTTACTCCCTTGGACCGATCATACACAATCCGCAGGTCGTTGAGGATTTACAATCGCGTGGGGTTCAAGTTGTCGAGGATTTGGCTGATCTGCCGGCGGGGTCAACCATTTTAGTTCGCTCGCACGGACTCCCACCACAGGAGCTTGAGCGGGCAAATAAACTTGGATTACACGTTGTTGACGCCACCTGCGTCTTTGTCAGACGAGCTCAGAACTATGCAAAAGAGTTGTACCAAGCCGGCTATAAGGTAGTGATCATCGGCGACCCCGGACATCCGGAGGTTGTCGCCATTGCAGCACACACCGACAACACGGCGATGGTTATCAGAAACCCGAATGAACTCGACGACTCCTGCTTTCGTTTGAGCGACAAGGTTGGGGTGATCGCGCAAACAACCCAAAGATGGGAAAATCTTCAGGCATGTATCACTACATTGATTCCGCTAGTTGGAGAGCTGCGTTTTTACTCCACGATCTGCCCGGCATCAACGAAAAGACAAGCAGAGGTCGCTGACCTTGCCAAAAACAATGAGGTAGTCTTAGTCATCGGAGGGAAAAATAGCGCCAACACTACTAATTTAGCTAATATCGCCCGCAATTCGGGGGCACAAACATACCATATTGAGGATGCCGGGGAAATCGACCCGGAGTGGTTTCGAGGAGTTACGACCGTAGGTATTACCGCTGGTGCCTCGACTCCAAGATGGATTATTGAGGGGGTTATTGCAAGAATGGACGAAATCAAAGACCTGCAAACAGCAAACATTTCCGCAGGGGAGGTCTCGGCAGAGGCGACCAACGAGGGAGAGCAAGACGCTTACCAAGTAATGTCTGATGCTCTACAAGATGCCGGACCCAAATTGGAGAAAGGGGCAACCGTAAAAGCCAAAGTAGTCCGGGTCGAACCAGACAAAGTCTGGGTGAACGTTGGTGATAAATCGGAAGGGATCATCCCCTTAAATGAATTAGGCGGTTTTAAACCGGAAAACGCCGGTCAACTGGTATCAGATGGGGATGAGTTTGATGCCGTCGTCATCAAGGTTGAAGATGAAGACGGTCATCCGATTTTGTCAAAAAGAAGGGCAGATCGCGAGCGTGATTGGCAAAGAGTTCTCGCCGCCAAAGAAGAGGACGGCACGATCACCGCTACCGTCAAAGCCGAAGTTAAAGGCGGCTTACTCGTCGATTTAGGCATCCGCGGCTTCGTGCCCGCTTCGCAAGTTTCGGTTCGCTACGTCGAAAATCTGAGCGACTTTATCGGTCAAGAACTCGAGTTCAAAGTCGTCGAGATTGATGAGGCGCGTAAGAATGTAGTTCTCTCACATAAAGAGGTCGAAGAAGAAGCCCAAGAACGCGCAAAGCAAGAAGTCTTCAACTCTCTACAAGAGGGCCAGGTGATCACCGGCCGGGTAAAGAGACTGACCGATTTTGGCGCCTTCGTCGAGATCAAACCGGGGGTCGAAGGGCTACTGCATGTATCCGAGATTGCTTGGGAACGAGTGCAGCACCCAGCCGATGTTCTCAGAGAAGGAGAGGAGATTGAAGTTAAGGTGCTCGGGGTTGACCGGGAAAAGGGCCGGATTTCCCTTGGGCGCAAGCAAGTGCTCCCGGATCCGTGGACTACTTTGGCCAAAAATGTCAAGATCGGTTCCGTAATCCCTGGCGAGGTGACTAGAGTAGTTGATTTTGGCGCCTTCGTACGGATAGCCGAAGGGGTTGAGGGATTGGTTCACATCTCCGAACTAGCTCACCACCATGTAGCTTCAGCCGAAGAAGTCGTCAAACCGGGTGACCAGGTTGAGGTTAAAGTGCTGAGCATCGATCCTGACGCTCGCAGAGTTAGTCTCTCGATCAAACAAGCCAAGCCTGAGCCGAAAAAAGAACCGGCGCTGGCGAAAGCCAAAGTCGAGTCTGCCGGTACGGCTGCTATCAGCGCCGAACCGGAAACCGAAGGGTATACAATTGCCGATCGGCTAGGCGATATTTTCGACTCCTTGAAAAAAGACGAATAATCTCCACCTTGTCAACCGGACTAGGGCTTCCAGATAGGAGGCCCTTTTTGTTTTCGGATACCGGCCTCATTGAACGGGTATCCTAAAAAGTGATTTTACCAGCCAGGGAGCCAAGTTTATGAAAGTCATTTACCATTGTTATGGCGGCAGCCACGCCTCTCCGGTTGCGGCCGCCATTCATCTGCAGACTCTACCGGCTGACAGAATTCCAACGAAAGAAGAAATTCTCGCTTTACAGCTCTTCGACCGGGTTTCCCCAGCGATGTACGGTACACTTTTCCCTTTAGGCCTGGATAACCAAGGCAATGAAGTTTTTGTCCTGGGTGCTCGAAACGATGCGGAAATTCTCTTGAAGGTACTCAAGGGCGTAACCCGAATGATCGGTGAAGACTACCAAGACTATCTTTTTGTTGATGTAAAACCCTGTATAAACATCTGGATGCGTATCGGGGGTTTTCTCTCGCGGGCGGTCGGGTTGATTCGTTTAGGGCGACCGCTCGTCACCTGGGGCGTACGCAAAGCATATCCCGCTCTGGTGGGATTGGTAGAACAGACCCACTCCCGCTTAAGTCATTACAAGGATGGTTCGCGATGAAACTGAAAATAATCTACCACTGTTACGGCAGTGCCCATTCCTCAGTTGTCGCGGCAGCCATCCATCTAAATTATCTGCCAAAAGACCGCATTCCGACGCGCAGAGAAATCATGAACATTCCTCATTACGACCGGACAATGACGAGAGATCTGGGCACACCATTTTTGGTCGGCGTCGATGAGTATGGGCATGAAGTTTATATCTTAGGTCGAAAAAATGCCGCCTATATGGTGGAAAATCTGATTAAAAGCGTACTCGCATATTACAATCATTCGCCGCACGAAATCCTTTTGGTTAACGCGCTCGAACGCCTCAGCATCATCACCACTATTGGTGGAACCCTGTCCCGCGGTTTTGGCCTGGTTCGACTGGGCCGGCCGCTAACTATCTGGGGGATTAAAAACTGCTATGCTAATTTCGTGACCTTAGTTAACATGGTGCAACAACAAGCCGCTCTGTTGGCAGAGGATAATTCTGCCAGCTAACAGGATAAGCGAAGATAAATCGAGAATTAGAGGGCGGAGGTGAGGGCGTTTGAGCGAGACCGGCATCCCGATCCATGCGGTCCAACCTGGTTCCCTCGCAGATGAGCTTGGCATCAAGGCCGGAGATCACCTGATTTCGGTGAACGGACTCCGGCCTCGGGATATATTAGAGTACAAAGAAATTATTTCCGTTCCGGAAATAAGCCTGGTAATTAGCAGCCCTGATGGACTGAGAGAATTAATAATCACAAAAGACCCCCATGCCGAATTGGGTCTGGTCTTTGCTGCAAGTATCTTCGATGGCCTTAGAACCTGCCGAAATCGCTGTGAATTCTGTTTCGTTCATCAACTGCCACGCGGGTTGCGTAAATCCTTGTATGTCCGGGATGATGATTACCGGCTGTCCTTTTTAGAAGGCAGCTTCATTACCTTGACCAACTTAACCGAGGCCGATTTCGCACGGATTGTTAATAGCAAACTTTCGCCGCTCTACATCTCGGTTCATACCTGTGACCCAAAGCTGCGCGCCAAGCTGTTGGGTAACCCGCGCGCTGCCAACATCATGGCCGATCTCGGTCGGCTGGCCGCCGGCGGGATCAAGTTTCATTTGCAATTAGTGTTGATCCCCGGTCTCAATGACGGAGCTCAGTTAGAATATTCGCTCATGCGACTGGCCGAACTCGGAGAAGCCTGCTTGTCGATTGCGGTGGTACCGGTCGGCCTGACCGGATTCAGGCGAGGTTTGCCAAATCTGTCCGCCTTCGATTCGGAGGGGGCGAGACGGGTGTTGAATACAGTTCATACCTGGCAGGCCAAGTTTTGGAACCAACGTGGACAAAGAATTCTCTATGCCGCTGATGAGTTTTTCTGGCTGGCCGGTTATCCGATACCGGCAGCTCCGGAGTATGAGGACTATCCTCAACTTGAAAACGGAGTTGGCTTAACCCGTCTGTTCTGGGACAGTTTCGCCGATCACTACCGGCCCGGTGCGATCAAGGAGAAGTATTTGCTGGTTACCGGGGTGTCCGGGGCGAGAGTGCTGCAGCAGCTGGTACTGGGCTTCAATCCCGAGTTGCAGAGCCATATTAGGATCGTCACCGTCCCCAACACCCTCTTTGGCGGAGCGGTGACAGTTACCGGATTGCTCGGCGGGCGGGATATTATCAGAACCTTGCTAAATTGGCGTGAATTAGGTTATAACGATAATTGGACAGTTATTATACCGGACATAATCTTCAACCGCGACCGGCTGACCTTAGATGATCTGACCGTTGATGATATTGCCCGGAGTACTGGTTTTACGATCAAAACTGTTGCCCCTGACGGTCGTCAGCTAGCTAAACTGTTATCCCGGCCAAAGAAGACAAAGTATATGAGGTGGCTTAATGAGTAAGGCAATCGTTGCTATTGTCGGCAGACCTAATGTTGGTAAATCCACTTTGTTCAATCGCCTGATCCAAGAGCGTTGGGCGATTGTGGAGGAGACCCCCGGGGTCACTCGGGACCGCATCTATCGCAGTGTCGAATGGAGCGGCCGCCACTTCATTGTTGTCGATACCGGGGGCATTGACTTTGGAGAAACTGTAGTTTTAGGTGATCAGATCATCAAACAAGCACAACTGGCGATCGAAGAAGCTGATCTGATCCTATTTGTCGTCGACGGGAGCGTCGGAGTGACTGCCCAAGATCACGAAGTTGCCCAGATTTTGCGTCAATCCAACAAACCGGTCATTGTCGTAGCCAACAAGCTCGAAAATAATCTCGATAGCCAACACGTTTTTGAGTTCTACGAACTAGGCTTCGAGCGAGTCTTTCCGCTCAGCGCCCTCCACGGACAAGGTACGGGCGACTTGCTCGACGAGGTTTTACGGTACTTACCGGAACAGGAGGAGCTTGTGGAGCCGGCCGTCACCAGGATAGCGGTAGTCGGACGGCCAAATGTCGGCAAATCTTCGCTGATTAACGCCCTCCTCGATGATGAACGGGTGATTGTTAGCGATATTGCCGGCACGACCAGGGATGCGATTGATACCCCTTTCACTTGGAAAGGGCAGCATTATATTCTCGTTGATACGGCCGGCATTCGCCGGAAATCGAAAATCAATCAATCTATCGAGCATTACAGTGTACTACGTGCGATGAAAGTGATCGAGCAGTGCGATATCGCCGTGCTCGTACTGGATGCCAACGAACCGGTCACCGAGCAAGACCAGCGGATAGCCGGTTATGCCCATGAGGCCGGACGCGGAATTATCATCGCGGTCAATAAATGGGATACCATCAAAAAGGATTCAAAAACGTACCTGGAGTTCGAGAAGGAGATTCGCGACCATTTTGCGTATCTTTTGTATGCCCCGTTGTTGTTTATTTCGGCGAAAACCAAACAGCGCGTGGGCGAGTTGATGGATGTCGCCCAGTTCGTCGCTGAGCAACAGTCCAGGCGTATACCGACTGCGGAGTTAAATCGGGTTATCGAAGAAGCCGTGCTCCGCCAGTCTCCACCGTCATATAAAGATAAACGGTTGAAAATAAAGTATGCGACTCAAGTGGGTGTGAAGCCTCCCACCTTTGCGTTGTTTGTGAATGACCCAACCCTCATGCATTTTTCGTATGAGCGCTACCTCGAAAATCAGATTAGAGCAGCCTTCGGTTTCGAGGGAACACCGATCAGATTCAAGCTAAGTTTGAGCGAAAGGACAAGGTCTCGATGATCTATCTCCTATTGGCATATCTATTGGGGGCGATCCCTTTTGGTTATCTGTTGCCCAAAATCCTACTGGGTAAAGATGTCCGGGAGTATGGCTCCGGCAACATCGGCTTTACCAACGTTATGCGCACCTTTGGCCTGAAAATAGGCTCGGTAGTTCTCGTTACCGATATCGCCAAGGGTTTCATTGCGGTAAAGCTAGCCCAGCAAACCGGTTCGCTGCTGCTCCCATTAGGGGCCGCCGTCTGTGTAGCCCTTGGCCATAATTATACCGTCTTTCTGAAATTTCAGGGCGGGAGAGGTATTGCGACTTCGGCCGGGGCTTTGTTGGCTCTCATGCCGCAAGTCGTCGCGATTCTATTCGTTATTTGGGTTGTTGTGCTGCTCATCTCTCGCTATGTATCTCTGGCCTCAATACTAGCAGCCGGTTCATTTCCTTTACTAACCGCTTTGGCCGGCTATCCTTGGCAATACTTTCTCTTCAGTCTGGCTTTGGCAGCCATGGCGATTTATCGACATAAACCCAATATCGTCCGGCTGTTAAATGGTACCGAATTAAAATTAGGACAAAAAGGTGAAAAGAGAAATGAGTAATAAAATTGCGGTTATTGGATCGGGAGGCTGGGGTACGGCCCTGGCCATCATCGCCGATCTGGCCGGCAATAACGTTTCCTTGTGGGTTCGCACCCCACATAAGGCTGAACAACTCAGATCTACCCGCGAAAACAAGGAATACCTTCCAGGAGTGCAAATTCCCGCTAGTATCACTATTTCTGATGATTTAACTTCTACCATCCGTGGGGCCATGATCGTCTTATTTGTGGTTCCGGCACAAGCCCTACGCGAAATCATGGAACGGGCCAAACCCTTCTTAGATCCGCACCAGATCATCTTGTGCGCTTCCAAAGGTATCGAAAGGAGCACCCAGTTGCTGATGTCTCAAGTGATGGCGGAGGTTCTCGCCGATCCGGTCTTTGACCGCATTGGCGTCTTAACCGGACCGAATCACGCCGAAGAAGTCGGCCGGCAGGTGCCGAGCGCGACGGTAATCAGCACACTCAATCGGGAAGCTGCCCGCATTGCTCAGAAAGCCTTGATCTCCAGTCATTTTAGGGTCTATACCAATGATGACCTAATCGGAGTCCAAGTTGCCGGGGCGATGAAAAATGTGATCGCGCTGGCGGCAGGTATCTCCGATGGTTTGGGTTTTGGTGATAACACCAAAGCAGCGCTGTTAACTCGTGGTCTCGCCGAGATCGCCCGTTTGGGTGTGGCTCTAGGAGCCAACCCCATGACCTTTTCCGGACTCGCCGGTATGGGCGATTTAATTGCCACCTGTACCAGCCGGCATAGTCGTAATGCTAAAGCCGGACGGGCCTTGGGTGAGGGAAAAACGCTCCAAGAGATACTGGACTCCACCAATATGGTGGTCGAAGGGGTCTGGACCACTCAAGCTGCCTATCAGCTAGCAGACAGCCTTAATGTTGAACTCCCAATCACCCGGCAAGTATATGCAATTTTATTTGAGGGTAAATCGGCTCGTGAAGCGGTAATTGATTTGATGGAACGCGATGCAACCAGAGAAGAGGAGTCGTATATTTTATCTTCATATCTGTTACGGAGTTGACACCGTTGCCCTGGCGAACAATTGTTTTCTTCATAACCTGTATCGCCCTGGTTTGCGCGCTCGGCCTACCGGCCCAGGCCATTTTCAAGGTAACTAAAATCGCCGGCGGGACGATCGTGCCTGACGGTTCGACTGCGGACTGGCCGCCCGAGTTCTTTTCCGCTTTAGGCCCGACTGAAGTCGGAAATCGTTGGGCGATCGCTTATGATGACATTTTTTTGCATTTAGCAGTAATTGTGCAGGACCCAACCCCTGAGTTCTCCGACATCACCAGCAAAACCAGTCTCCGCAATGATGCGGTCCACGTGTACCTTCAGGCTGCCGAAGCCAAAGTCGGTTGGGCGATTACCTGTTGGGGCCGGAGCAAACAGACAGTAATCCTCCCTTTAATACCCGATTCGCTGGATACGCGGTGGGCTATCGCCAGACTCCAGCCACACCCTCAAGGGTATGCGGTAGAATTGAGCATTGCTCGCAGCGCCCTCGGTTTGGCGAACGACCAGCACCGCAACTTTTCCTTACAACTGGTAATCGTCGATCTGGCTGATGGCCTGATTCAACAGGCCTTTACGCTGAATAACCGACCAACTGAGTGGCAAAATCCCACCTATTATCTGCCTTTTACTCTGTAAGTGCAACCAAGTTAACTCGCTCGCATAACCGGCTTGCTGACGGCAAGCCGCTTTTTTTTGAAATCGGTGATATATTCGGACGGGGCATACATATATATTTATTGCTATTAAAGGGAGAGGCTCATTCTGGTACACCTTCCCGCGCCATAACCCGATTTGTCCTCTACACCTGGATTGAGGAGGGAAAGTTTTAATGGAACGGTTTGATTTGCTCAAAGACATTACCGAGCGTACCGGCGGCGACATCTACTTAGGTGTTGTCGGTCCTGTTCGCACCGGGAAGTCCACTTTTATCAAGCGTTTTATGGAACTCTTGGTACTCCCGAATATCGGGGATGCCGCTGTGTTAGGTCGTACCAAGGATGAGTTGCCCCAAAGCGGCTCCGGCAGAACAATTATGACTACGGAACCGAAGTTTGTTCCGGATGAAGCTATCCAAATCAACCTCGGTGAAGGATTGGCGCCCAAAATTAGACTGGTAGATTGTGTCGGATACGCAGTCTCGGGTGCCATCGGATATACCGACGACTTAGGCCCGCGCTTAGTCAACACCCCCTGGTTTGACGAGCCAATTCCGTTTGCCAAAGCGGCTGAAATCGGGACGCGCAAAGTAATCGTCGACCATTCGACCATTGGCTTGGTGGTCGTCACCGACGGCTCGATTACCGACCTGCCGCGCGAAAATTATCTAGATGCGGAAGAGCGGGTAATTTCCGAATTAAAAGAGCTTGGCAAGCCATTTGTCATCATCCTCAATACTACCAGACCAAAAGCTGCCGAGACACAAAAACTAGCCGCCGAGCTAAGCGATAAGTACGGGGTCGCAGTCAGCGTAATTGATTGCTTAAAAATGAAAGAAGACGACCTTTACAACCTGATCAATCTAGTCTTATACGAATTTCCGATCCAAGAGATCGCTCTCCGGTACAGTAAGTGGGTGGATGCTCTCCAACCTGATTTCTGGCTACGCCAAACCGCTTATGAGGCCGGATTTAAAGAAATCGAGGCCGTGAGCAAAGTCCGGGATGCCTATACAGCGGCGGAGAGCATTGCCAAGCTCGATTTCATCGCCAATGCCTCAGTGGTGGAAGTTGATCTCGGCTCCGGACGGGTGCTCATCGAAGCCGAGGTTAAGAAAGACCTCTTTTTCGCAGTCGTTAAAGAATTAACAGGTTTTAGTATCGAAGGCGAGCATGATATGCTCACCCTTATGGTTGAAATGGCCACCACCAAGAAGAAGTATGATAAAATTGCCGAGGCGATGCTTGATGTGGAGCGAAAAGGTTACGGCATTGTTTCGCCAAATATCGAAGATATCGTCTTTGAAGAGCCGGAATTATTCAGACAAAGCGGTCGATTTGGCATCAAGCTTAAAGCCGGCGCGCCCTCTCTGCATATCATCAGAACCGAACTAACTACAGAAGTGGTGCCTTTTGTCGGCAATGAGCGGCAAGGCGAAGAGATGTTGCGTTATCTAACGGAGGAGTTTGAAAAAGATCCTGATGCTTTGTGGAATTCGCAATTTCTCGGCAAACCGCTGCATGAGTTCGTTGAAGAGGGGATCAAAAACAAGCTCTTCCAGATGCCGGAGACCGCACAGGAAAAGCTCAGGGAGACGCTTACGCGGATCGTTAACGAAGGCAGCGGCGGGCTAATCTGTATCATCCTCTGATCAACCGACTAATTGTACCCGCCGAGCTAGACCGACCGGGTGACTGGCCCGGTTTTTCTTTTTTGTGGCAGGAGTTCAGCTTTAAATGTATAAAACGATATAAATTACGTATTCGTGGTAAGGTGGTGCCTGTGAAAACTTTTAACGTAGCTTTGCTAGGCCTAGGGACGGTTGGAACCGGGGTCTACCGCATAATTGCCGAGCACGAAGCCGATTTGGAAAACAAAATCGGCAGCAGGATTGCCATTCGCAAAATCCTGGTCAGAGACATCGCCAAACATCGCACTCGTGTTCCCGAATCATTACTAACAACCGATTTTGCGGAGATTGTCTCCGACCCGTCCATCGACGTAATTGTCGAAGTTATGGGCGGCACTCACCCCGCCTATGATTATATCCGCCAAGCACTGCAAGCCAACAAGCATGTGGTTACCGCCAACAAGGAGCTGCTGGCCAAGCATGGTAAAGAACTGCTTACTCTAGCTGATGAACAAGGGCTGCAGTTTCGTTTCGAGGCCAGCGTAGCCGGTGGTGTGCCCATTGTCAAGGCTCTCAAAGAGTCATTAGGGGCTAATCGGATCAGCCAAGTGATGGGCATCATCAATGGGACTACCAACTACATTCTGACGAGAATGTCCAACGAAGGCGTTGATATCGAGACCGCCCTGCGTGAAGCTCAGGCCCAGGGTTATGCAGAAGCTGATCCGACCAATGACATTGATGGTTTTGATGCCGCTTATAAGCTGCTCATTTTAGGCAGCATCGCGTTCGGATCGCGCTTAGACATCGAAAAGATTTACACCGAAGGGATTAGGAAGATCACCCCCATCGACCTCGAATATGGACGGCAGCTGGGCTACACGCTCAAACTGTTGGCTATTGCTAAAGAAACCCCGGAAGGGATCGAAGCTCGGGTTCATCCCACCTTTATCCCAAGCAAACATCCTTTGGCTGCGGTCTCCGATGTCTTTAACGCCATCTATGTAGAAGGTGACGCAGTCGGAGAATTGATGTTTTATGGTCGCGGGGCGGGACAAATGCCGACCGCCAGCGCTGTTTGTTCGGACATCATCGACGTGGCGCTTAATTGCGGGACACGCAAGGTTTGTTCGTGTATCTACGAGAAGAAACAGCTGCCGATGGAGCAGACTGTTTCCCGGTATTATGTGCGCATCTCGGTCAAAGACAATCCCGGGGTACTAGCGAAGATCTCCCACGAATTTGGCGAAAACAAAGTGAGCTTGCATTCGGTCATTCAACTTGGCCGCGGAGAGCCGGTACCGCTGGTCTTTGTCACCCATGAAGTCACGGAAGCCAACCTTAATCAGGCGATCAACGGTATCAAGTCCCTAGATTGTGTTTATTCTGTCGACAACATCATCAGAGTTGAGGGTGAAGCATAATGTGGCGCGGCCTAATTGAAGAATATCGCAGCTATTTGCCGGTGAACGAAAACACCCCGGTGGTTACCTTGCAAGAAGGGAATACCCCTTTAATCGAGGTGAGCACTGAGTTAGGGCTTCCGTTTCGCGTTTATCTCAAATATGAGGGGCTAAATCCGACCGGTTCATTTAAGGATCGCGGCATGTGTATGGCGATCTCTAAAGCCGTTGAGGCCGACTCTCAAGCGGTCATCTGTGCTTCAACCGGAAATACGTCAGCCTCGGCAGCAGCGTATGCGGCCAAAGCCGGCTTGGCCTGTTTTGTTTTACTACCGAAAGGAGCAATTGCTCTTGGCAAGCTCTCCCAAGCGCTCATTCACGGCGCCAAAGTCATCGCCATCGAGGGGAACTTTGATGCCGCTTTGCATATCGTGCGGGAGTTAGCTGCCAACGAACCAATCACTCTAGTGAACTCGGTTAACCAGTACAGGATTGAAGGCCAAAAAACAGCCGCTTTTGAGATCTGTGACCAATTAGGCGAGGCACCGACCCACCTCTGCATTCCGGTCGGCAACGCCGGCAATATCACCGCCTATTGGCAAGGATTTTGTGAGTATCATCGGGCGGGCAAGGTTCAAACGCGCCCGGTGCTGCTAGGTTTCCAAGCCGCCGGCGCCGCCCCGATCGTGCTTGGACACCCGGTAGAACACCCGGAGACCATTGCTACGGCGATCAGAATCGGCAATCCGGCCAGTTGGCAACGGGCGGTCCAAGCGCGTGACGAATCCGGCGGCCTCATTGACTCCGTAACCGATTCCGAAATTCTGGCAGCCTATCGACTCTTGGCAGCAAAAACCGGAATCTTCTGCGAACCTGCTTCGGCAGCTTCGGTAGCCGGGCTGCTCAAGTTGGTCAAAAGCGGCTACTTTAACCGCTATGATCAGCAATCACTTAAAGTTGTTTGCGTGTTAACCGGCCACGGACTCAAAGATCCGGATAATGCCATCAAAGAATCTCCGGAGATCATTACCGCTCCAGCTGATTACGTCGCAGTACGCAATTTGGTAATGGGGGGAAGAGGTTAATGCCCCGTGTGACAATTACAACCCCGGCAACTACGGCAAACTTCGGACCCGGTTTCGACTGTGTTGGAATTGCCTTAGAATTATTTAACACGGTCTCGGCCAGTTGGACTGCGACGAGCAAATATTCAGGCAGCGAAGCCGATTTACAGGCTTGCCTAGCCAGGGAAACGACAGTAAGCTTTTCCGGGCGGTATGCCACCGACTTGCAAGAAATTGGGCTGGAACTCTTCTATCGAGCCTTAGCACGGCTGCTGGCTAAAGCCGGCTTGAAACCGGAAGGGTTAATGCTACAATTAAAAGTGGAAATCCCTCTGGCCCGCGGACTAGGCAGCAGCGCGGCCTGCATCGTCTCTGCTTTGTGTTTGGCCAGAGAGATAGCTGCTTCCGCGCAGCAGAAAATCTCCTTTACTGATATTGTAGAGGAAGCCGTTAAAATCGAAGGACATCCGGATAATGTCTTACCGGCCCTCTATGGCGGCGCCTGTATCAATATCGTGCAGGCGGGGCAAGCTCCGATTACCCTGCAGTTTCAGGTGCCGGAAGAACTTTCTTTTGTCATTGGCATACCCGATATCAAGCTTAGTACGGAAGCCGCCCGTAAGGTCTTGCCTGCGACGGTCAGTTTGGCGGAGGCGATCACAAACAGTGCCAATCTAGGTGGGTTACTACTGGCGTTGCAAAACAAAGACTTTTCCCTCCTGGCTAAATTGATCCACAGCCCGCTCCATGTTCCTTACCGGGCCGAACTAATCCCGGGTTATCACGCGGTAGAGCAAGCTGCCTATCAGGCAGGATCATGTGCGTTTACAATTAGTGGGGCCGGTCCAAGCGTTTTAGCGCTGACGCTATATGCTCCTGAAACCATCGGGGAAGCAATCGTCCGCGCCTTTAACGACCATGCCCAACTTAATGCTGAGTACATCGTCAGCAAAGTTGAAACTAACGGAACCAAAGTAGAGAGAAGGGAAGAAGCCTCGTGAGCTTAATAGTCCAAAAATTCGGCGGAAGTTCCGTCCGCAATATTGAACGAATCAAGGCCGTCGCTCAACGGGTCTGCAATGCCAAAGACCAAGGCCACCAGGTCGTGGTTGTGGTTAGTGCGATGGGAGATATGACTGACGACCTGATTAAAATGGTGCATGAAATTACCCCCGATCCGACCCCACGGGAGTTGGATATGCTCCTGTCAACCGGAGAACAGATCTCCATTTCCCTGTTGGCCATCGCCATCCAAAGTTATGGTCATACCGCCGTTTCTCTCACAGGTTGGCAGGCCGGGGTGCAAACCGAAAACCTACATGGTAAAGCCAAGATTAAAGGCATTGATGTTCACCGCATTCAAAAAGAGCTTGAAGCCGATCAGATTGTCATCGTCGCCGGCTTTCAAGGCATCAATGAGATGGGGGATATCACCACCCTCGGCCGCGGCGGCTCCGATACATCCGCAGTTGCCTTAGCCGTCGCTCTCCAGGCTGATGTCTGTGAAATCTTCACCGATGTTGATGGCGTCTATACGGCTGATCCGCGCATCTTGCCGGAAGCCCGTAAAATGTCCGTTGTCTCTTATGGAGAGATGCTGGAGATGGCTAGTTCGGGAGCTGTGGTATTACAACCGCGGGCTGTTGAGTTTGCCGCCCAATATCGAATGCCAATCACGGTTAGATCGAGCTTTAATGATCATCCCGGTACAATGGTTAAGGAGGTTTCGGATATGGAACGCGAGATGTATGTAAGTGCAGTTACTCATGATTGCAACGTAACCAAAATCACGGTGATCGGCGTGCCGGATCGTCCGGGCGTTGCTTATACAATCTTTGAAGCTTTAGCCAAAGCCCGGATCAACGTGGATATGATTGTGCAAAGCACAAAAGCCGAGACCGTTACCGACCTCCTGTTCACCATTTCCTCGGATGATACCCGCCAGGCTGTCCACATTATTGAAGGGCTGATTGATGAGTTGGGGGCCCAGGGATTGCACTGCGATGATTCGGTAGCGAAAGTGTCGGTTATCGGAGCCGGGATGGTCACCAACCCCGGCGTTGCTGCGCTGATGTTTAAAGCGCTGAGCTCGGCCGGGATTAACATTCAAGTTATCAGCACCTCCGAGATCCGGATCTCTTGTCTAATTGATCGTGCACGGGTCCAGGATGCGGTCCGCGCAATTCATAGCGCCTTCAAATTAGATCAAGACCCCTCGGAGTTGCCGCCGTCACCGGTTGACCTGCTGTAGTTTGTTTGATATAATGGACTTTGCGTCGGGGCGTGGCGCAGCTTGGTTAGCGCGTTTGACTGGGGGTCAAAAGGCCGCTGGTTCGAATCCAGTCGCCCCGACCATTTTATTGTTTCTACAGAGCTTTCACCTGATCGGTGAGGGCTCTTTTTTTATTCACTTTTATTTCACCGGCAATTGGATTGGCATTTGCGCCACCAAAGGCCTAGGCAGGAATAGCTAGGGCGCTGTGGAAGAATATTATTATCTAACCTTGAACATCGCCGAAGGATGGTATTTCTTGAAATATTTACCATATAAGATTTTTCTTTTATCTTTACTTGCTGTTGGTTTGTTCGTTTCTCCTGGTCTGGCAGCCGAACCGGAGTATTTTTTCCAGGTACAGCCAGGTAGTCCCCTGCCTGAACAGGGGGCAGTCCTCTTTGGCGGGCAAGCTGACCTAACCGGCGATGGCAGGGCCAAATGGGTCTTTGCCAATGATAATGCTGTGCGCATTTATGACCGCGCGGATGACGGCGCTTTTCAGCTCTGGGAAGAAGTTACTTTTGAAGCTGCCGTGAGCGCACTCAAATTGGCCGACTTGGATGGTGACGGCATCTACGAGGTCATTGTAGCCTACGATGACATCGGGATCCTCGATGTCATCGGATGGTCGGCAGGCGAGTTCTGGAAATCATACACTCGCGTCTACCTCTGGTCGAAAGTAGCCAGTCTTGATTCCCTTAAAATCTCAGGTTTTCCCTTCAGACTAATTCTCGCGATAACTGAAGACGGTTCGTTAAGTATCTTCCGCTGGAACGGCGTTCATCCGGAAACCCTCTGGACATCTAACCATCTCAAAGGTTCGCAGCTTTACTATATTGGCTCCGGAGACTTCGACCTCGACGGAGAGTCGGATTTCGCCCTAGTTGTTAACCGAGCCGAACTACAGATATATTCACCGGGTAAAGCTCAGCTCAAACCGGTTTGGACCAACTTCCCCTGGGGCGGGATTTCCAGCAGCTATTTGGTGGACCTCGACAATGACCGGGCGGAAGAGTTGGTTGTGGCGAGTCCGGCGGGACTTTTATATGCTTTTGAATGGTATCGCGGCTCATACATTGAAAAATGGAAGTACGAAGAGGTACCAGGCATAATTCAGCAACTCACCTATCTGGTATTGCCGCAAAGTCAGCGCCCGGCTTTAGCGGGGGAGATTCGCGGTACTCTATTAATTTGGCCCCTCTCCAGAAGTGGAGCGCCTCAACCGCACGCGACAGTCAAAGTCAAGCAGAGCGGCTGGCAACTCTTCACTCCTGCCGAGCCCTCTCTTTTAGCATGGGATGCCCAGGGCATTGCCCTTCGCCTGGTCGAGTACCGCCCCGATGAACTCCGCATTTACTTCAACCAAAGCGGACTCAGCTTCCGGAAACTTGAGTTTCTGATTCACAGAGGTGAGATCTGGATTCCTCTCCGGCAAATGGCTTCTCTCTTCGGGATGTCGTTGAACTTTGATCCAATCAGCGGATTTGCTTATTTGAGTACGGAAACCGTCTTCATAGTTTTGAACGATGTTGATCAGGTCGCCTATTTTAATGGTGTCCCAGTCAAACTTCCCGGAGGACTGAAAAAGATCAACGGTATCTTTTCACTCTCCTTGCCGTTGGCCGAGAGTATGTTTAACTTCACAACTTATTGGTTAAAGGAAACGGCCTACCTTTTCCCTAACTAATGAGTGGTAATTTGAGGAGGGGTGTTTTGTGTATACATCCCTAACAGAATTAGAACTGGTTGTCTCCAAGTGTAATCGCTGCGGTCTGCGGGCGACAGCTTCGAAAGTTGTTTTCGGAGAAGGTAATCCTCACGCCGAGATTATGTTTATCGGCGAAGGTCCCGGCTTTCACGAAGACCAACAGGGAAGACCCTTTGTCGGTCCGGCCGGTCAACTGTTGGATAAAATGATTGCTGCCTGCGGCTGGAAACGCACGGATGTCTATATTGCCAACATTGTCAAATGTCGTCCCCCCCAAAACCGTGTCCCGACCATCAGTGAAGGCCAAGCTTGCATGTACTGGCTGGAGCAGCAAATTGCTCTGGTTTCACCCCGGATTATTATCGCCCTCGGTTCGACAGCCGCCAGACACTTGATCAGCCAAAGCATCAGTATCACACGCTCACGCGGCAACTGGTTTACCTTTCAAGGCATTCCGGTGATGTTAACTTTTCATCCGGCGGCTTTATTACGCGACCCAAGTAAGAAACGCCCCGTGTGGGAAGATCTTAAACAGGTAATTGCTAGAGTAAAAGGAGGAGTTGTCAGTGAAAAAAGTTCCAACGGCTAAACTGCGTAACATAGCCTTAGTTGGCCATGGTGGATCGGGTAAAACGACCTTGGCCGAAGCTATGCTTTATGTCAGCGGCGGGATAGACCGGCTGGGCAGAGTCGAAGACGGTACCACCACGATGGATCATGATCAGGAGGAGCAGAAGCGAGTTATTTCAATTAATGCGGCGGTGGCCCCTTGCTTCTGGAAGGATTGCAAGATCAATATCCTCGATACGCCGGGCTACTTCGATTTTGTCGGTGAGGTTTTGAGTGCACTCCGAGTCGCTGACATGGCTGTGATCGTAATCGACGCCACCAGCGGAGTGCAGGTTGGTACAGAGAAAGTCACCGCTTATGCTAATGACTATCAACTACCAAAAGCAATCGTGGTCACCAAAGTCAATCGCGAAAATGTTAATTACGCCAAGTTAATCGACGAGATCCGCAAGCATTTCGGACCTGGGGCCGTTCCGGTCCAAATTCCGGCGGGTACTGGGGAGAATTTTACCGGCATCATTGATTTATTACGGATGCAACTGGTCACCAACAAGAAAGATCAGGTCGAACGGACCGATGTCGCCGAAACCGATGAGATCACCACCTACCGCGAGATGCTGGTTGAAGCGGTGGCCTCAACAGATGATGCTTTAATGGAGAAGTACTTCGAAGGAGAGGCGCTGAGTGTTGACGAACTGATCAAGGCTTTTCATTCGGGGATCCTCGCCGATGCTCTGATTCCGATCTTCTTCGCTTGTGGCACCGATACTACCGGCGTGCCGGCCCTCTTGGACGCGATCGTCAATTACTTCCCATCGCCATTGGATTCTAAGTCCGATCTCAAAGCCGATCCTAACGGCCCACTTGCAGCCTTTGTGTTCAAGACGATGGCCGACCCATATGTCGGTAAGCTTTCGCTCTTGAAGGTCTACTCCGGAACTTTGAAGTCCGATTCACATGTTTACAACAAAAACAGAGGCAAAGAAGAGCGCATTGGCCAGCTAATGCTCATCTACGGCAAAGAGCAAAAACCGGTAACCGAATTGGAAGCCGGCGATATCGGAGCTGTGGCTAAGCTACAGGAGACCGTAACCGGTGACACACTATCAAGCAAAGATAAGCCAATCGAACTGCCCAAAATTGAGTTCCCGGCCCCAGTTTTGTCGATGGCGGTCCATCCGAAAGCCAAAGGTGATGAGGACAAAGTCGGCACCGGCCTCAACCGCTTGGCCGAGGAGGATCCGACCTTCACCGTCCACAAAAATGTCGAGACAGGTCAGCTCATCGCCTCCGGAATGGGAGAGTTGCATCTCGAAGTTATCATGAGCCGTCTGAAAAAGAAATTTGGCGCGGAGGTCGAGCTCAAGACGCCCCGGGTTAGCTATAAAGAAACGATCCGCGGCAGCGTAAAAGTGGAGGGTAAGCACAAAAAGCAATCCGGTGGCCGTGGTCAATATGGCCATGTCTGGATCGAAATGGAACCCCTCTATGATGGACAGCGTTTCGAATTTGTTGATAAAATATTTGGTGGAGCAGTACCGAAACAGTATATTCCGGCTGTGGAAAAAGGCATCCTGGAAACCATGGACGAAGGCGTTTTAGCCGGTTATCCGGTCACCGGCGTGCGGGTGACCCTCTATGACGGCTCATATCATAGTGTTGACTCCTCGGAAATGGCCTTTAAGATTGCTGCTTCCATGGCCTTCAAGAAAGGCTTCATGGATGCGCGGCCCACATTGTTGGAGCCAATCGTCAAGGCTGAAATTACCGTGCCCGAGGAATACATGGGCGATGTGATGGGCGACCTCAATAAGAAACGCGGCAAAATACTGGGTATGGAACCGCGTAATGGGTATCAGGTCATCAAAGCTCTCGTGCCCCAAGCCGAGATGTTCCGCTACGCGATCGACCTGCGCTCGATCACACAGGCCCGTGGCAGCTTTACCACTGAGTTTGACCATTATGAGGAGGTTCCGGCCCAAATCGCAGAACAGATCATTGCCGAAGCAAAGGCCAATAAAGAAGAAGCCTCTTGATAAGGTGGTACTATTTATTTGTTCCGAAGGATATTGCACTTGCTAAATAGACGTCATTCAGCGCATAGTTGGCTATGGGCAGGCCTACTCGGCCTGCTCTTAGCCGCTATGGCGTTCTTTTTTATTCCCATCGCCTTTGTAGAAACAGCGGCAGCAGAAGAATCGTTCTGGTTGACCCAGCTGCATACCGCTCGTCAACTCCTCGAGACGGATCCAAACAACTTAGATCACCAGTTCAGATTGGCTACCGCCCAAGCGATGCTGGGTAGGGTAGAAGAGAGCATGGAGACCTTTGAGACCCTTACCAGTCTCGGAGCTGATGACAGTTATGCCAGAGTCATCGTCGAGCGCTACGGTGGGAAACCAGAATATGAGAATGATCTGCTAATCCAGACTTTTCTAGCCTTTGCGTATTATGTCGACAAGGACTACCCCAACTCGGTCAAAGCTTTTGACCGAGTGATCGAACTCGATCCGCTCAATCCTTGGCCGTTGAATTACCAAGGGTTCTCGCTGTATCAGTGCGGCCAACTTGATGTCGCGGTGGTGCGGTTGCAAAAATCGCTCCGTCTCCAACCTAATAATCAGTATACCCATCTCTTGCTAGGCTTGGCCTATTACGAACAAGGGCACTATCTCAAAGCTCTGGCCGAATTCGCCAAAGCACCAGGTGCGATCAAAAAAATCTTTCGCTAACTAACCCCCCGGTCATCTTCGAGTAAACCATGGAATAACCTTTGATATGAGGCAATGCACCTTAGGGGAGGGATTTCCATGCGTTTTAAAATCGAAGCGGGCGGGAGCAAAGCTCACAAGTCTCAGCAGAAAGGTTCAGTGCTGACAGCCACCGTCAAAGGTCTAGCCATCGCCATCGCCGCTGCCGTAGTAGCCAGCCTAATAATCTCCATCATTTTGGTCGGCACAAACTGGCTCAAACTCGGCCCAACCGGGCTATTGCTAATCAATTATCTGAGTATCGCGATCGGCGGAGTCTATGCGAGTCGCTCGCTGGGTGAACATGGTTGGTTGGTCGGGCTGTCGGTTGGTGTGTTATACGGACTGTTATCCTGGGCACTCGGCCTTGGTCGCGCCGGTTTACAGGCCGCCGAACTACAGAGCGGATTACTTGGGCTCGGCGGGGCGGCGGTCATCGGGACACTGGCCGGAATGGTCGGAGTAAATTTAAAATAAAAAAACCCTGGTCAACAGACCGGGTTATAAGTACAAACTGGTGGAGGGAGAAGGATTCGAACCTTCGAAGGCATTGCCAGCAGATTTACAGTCTGCCCCCTTTGGCCAGCTCGGGAATCCCTCCACACAAGAATTAATTTTACAAGGTATTATTGATTTTGTCAAACTGATTTTCGGCTTTGGTACGCGTCAAGCTTTAGTAGGCGAGAGACCTCGCCACAATTGGTGTTCATAAAGCTGTGCTGAAGCCGCTGAGGTTCCGTAGAGCTATCACCCAGGGTTTCGTAGAGTACCCTAAGCTAGGC